>CARUOB010000007.1:531-71977 GCA_949076555.1 uncultured Lachnospiraceae bacterium
CAAAAACTCTTTCAGATAACGGATACGCAGGAAAAACTGGATCAGACGATTTTTCTTCTCATCCCCCGGCCTAAGCCCCACATGCACACGCCGCACCCTCTCGTCAATCCAAAATTCGTCCTCCCCCTGCCACTCCGTAGCCACAAGCACCTCATAGCCGTTTTTCACAAAACGGTTGGACAGATTGGAAACCACCCGCTCCGCGCCGCCCTGTTCCAGACAATTTAAGTGAAATGCAATCTTCTTCGCCATATTGTTCTCCCTGCTAAACAGACCATTCCCTGATCTTTCGGATATATGTCTCCTTGGAAAAGACACCCGCGCGCTCCACCGACAATCTGCCGTAACGCGCCAGTTCCTCCTCGTTTTGCAAAAGCGCCGCCACACGGGCCGCGGTACTTTTCTCTTCCTCCTCAAAACGGGAAGCGTCCATATCCGGTTCCTTTCCCATATTCGGCACCAGAATGCCGTATTTATCGTCGAAAATTTCCGCCGGTCCGGTCATACAGTCCGTGGCCACCGCGGGCAGTCCCATCGCCATCGCCTCCACCAACGCATTGGGAAATCCCTCCCAATAAGAAGTGAGAAGATAGAGCGCGCCTTTCTTCAAATAGGGGTACGGATTTTTCTGCAGTCCGGCAAAATGCACCGCCTCCGCAACGCCCAGATCAGCCGCAAGTTTCCGGTACTGTGTAAACTCGCCCTTGCCGATAATAAGAAGTTTTGTATCCGGCAGTTCCCTGTGCACCAGCGAAAAGATTTTTAACAGATGCCAGAAACCCTTGACCACATCCTCCCGTCCCATGGAAACGATGATCCGGCCTTCCTGCCAGGGAAGGACAGCCTCCTCTTCCTCTGCCCGCGCCTGAATCTGTGGAATATCGAAAAATCCTGTCAAAGTGTAAGTACAGCCACACGCATACTTTTTCTCAATCATACCGCGGAGCGTCTCCGAACAGCACAGAAGTCTGTCCGCTTTCTTGCAGAAAAGTCCCAGCCAAGAACTGTCCATGTCCATATAGCTCATGATCCCGAGCCAGCATTTTGCACCTTTTTTTGAAAAGAGCCGCCCCGCAAAAACATTGGCCAGATTGGCCGTGGGGCCGAAACTGTAAGCGATGTCAATCCGCTCTCTTTTTTTCAACCGGTTAAGCCTGTATCCCCGCCGAAGCACATTGAGCACCTTGGCAATTTTTCCGGGTCTGCTCGGCAGTCCCAGATCGGTCACGGGAATATCCTCCACATCAAAATCTATGTTTGCGGAATCAAAGATGGCTATCTGTACATCGAAGTAGGGTTTAAGGACAACCGCCGTCGCCGCGCAGACTTTTTCCGCCCCGCCCTGATGCAGGGAGGGCACAATCAATAATAGTTTTTTCATATCTGTGAACTGTCTCCTGTCAGATAAAACCGCCGATATCCCTGCACCTGCGCGCGCACGTCAAACCCTGCCTGCCGCAGCTTTTTCGCCGTATCCCTGCGGACATAGCCCGCCTGTTTTAGGATTTCCTCCGCCCACCGCTCGGGCGGTTCCTCAATCCGCAGATAAGTGACCAGCTCTGTGGCTTTCGCCTCTCTCGTGACCGTATCCGACACCATGCAGCGAAGCCCGGCCGCCTGCGCCTCCACCAGCACCCCCGGCAGTCCCTCGAAAAAGGACGGCAGAAGGAACATATCCATGGCCTGATAAAACCGCCAGGCATCTTTGCGGTTTCCCAGAAAATGCACCTGTTTTGCAATGCCAAGCTGTCTGCATTTTTCTTCCATCGCGGGCCTGTCCTGCCCTTCTCCCAAAAGAAGCAGGCAGGCGTCCGGTCTTTCCCCGCAGACCGCCGCAAAAACCTCCAGCAGATAGGGATGGTTTTTCTGATATTCAAAGCGGCCGACGTGGCCAAGCACAAGCGCCCCGCCGATACGAAGCTGTGCCCGCACCTCCTGCCGCACGTTTTCATTGTAGGTGAATCTTCCCACGTCGATGGCGTTATAGATGACTTTGACCCGCCCCGCTTTCATGGCCGCCCCGCCAAACACGTCCTGCCCCGCAAGCGCAGAGCAGGCAAAGCAGGCATCCGCTTTCTTGGCAAGCCCCCGCCTGAAAAAACGCGTCGCAAGACCCTTTAGCCCTTTCACCACACCCGCGTTTCTGGCATGGGCGACGGTGACGGGCACCCCGGCCTTCTTTGCGATCGGCAGATAGATCCCGGCCGTGCTGGTCATATGCCCCTGCACCACCCGAAACTCTCTGTGCGCCGAGAAAAAGGCCTTCACGGCTTTCCTGTAAGAAAAGTCATTATATACTTTAAATTTCGGGAGCACATAAATATGCCCTCCCATAGCCTGTATCTCTTCGTCGTAAAACTGCGGCTTTCTGACGGTTGTGTCATTTTGGTGAACCAGAAAGTCAAACTGAATCTCCTCCCTGTCCATCTGCCGGTAAAGATCCATGATCCGGCTCTCCGCGCCGCCAAGTCCCACGCCGCCAAGCACGTGCAGTACACGTATCGGTTTCGTCATATCCCGTCCTTCCCCGGCTGCCCGCAAACATTGCCGTTCACAGCCTCATCGCCGTCCCTCCCCGCACTATGACAGAATATCCCCCGCTTCCAGCGCAAGGCCGCTCTCGTAGCGGTCGATCAAAAGGGACCCGTCCACCGTGCGCACCACGGGTTTTCCGTCAAAAACATCGATCACCTCACCCGGCGCATAGGCCGAAAAGTCGATCATCTCATCAAAAGGATGGGCCTCCCAGACACGCACCTCCTGCTCTTTGCAATAGGCATACGCCCCCGGAAAGGGCGCCGCCACACCCCGGATCAAATTATAAATATCACGTGTTCTGTTATGAAAGTCGATTTTCCCGTCCGCCGCGGTGCGCTTCCCGTACCAAGAATCAAAGTCCTTAGAATCCCTGCGTATCTCGATATGCCCGCCCTCATAAGCGGCAAGCAGCTTGCGGATCAGCCGTTTCGAACAGATCATGTTCTTATACTGCGCCGTGCGGATATCGTCGTGGGGCGTGATGGAAAACATCTCCGTGGCAAACACATTCGGACTGTCCGCCTTCTCGTCATAGCGGAACAGATTCAGGTTGAAACGGGTATCCCCCAGAATCACGGACCAGTTTAGCGGGGAGCGTCCTCTGCCGAACGGCAGATACCCGCTGTTGCCGTGAAAACCGTAAATGCCGTGCTTGAAACAGTCCAGCACGGAAGCCGGAATCAACCGCTGCCAGCCCATGGAAATACCGATGTCAAACTCATTCTCCCGCATTAGCTTCTGCGTCTTCTCATCCGTCAAAAAGTAGCTGTCCGCCTCATGCACCGGAATCCCGTACTTTTCAGTCAGCACAGAAAGCCCCTTGTAGCCCGACACCTGATTCTTCTTCGTCACCTCCGGACTGATCGTGATGACCAGATCGACAGGACAGATTTCCTTCTGAATAAAATCGACGATATTCTCGGATGTATCTTTTACCCCGAACACAACTACCTTGTATTTCATATCTGCCGCCCTCTCTTCCATAACACGTGATATTTATTTTAAGTATTCCCTATACCAGTCGATCGCCAGCCCTATCCCTTTCTCAAAATCATAGGCGGGATCATACCCCAGCAGTTTCCGCGCCTTGCTGATATCCGCATTGGAATCCCGCACGTCGCCTGCCCTCGCCGGACCGAATTTCGGCTCTACCGAAACACCGAGCGCCTGACAGAGCTGCTCATACATATCAAGCAGGTACAAACGGCCCCCCGCCCCGATATTGAACGCCTCTCCCGCCGCGCTGCTTTCCGCCTTGCAGGCGCGCAGGTTCGCCTCAATCACATTGTCAATATAGGTAAAATCGCGGGACTGTTTCCCGTCACCGTTGATGGTGGGCGTCTCCCCGTGGAGAAGCTGTTTTATAAATTTCGGGATCACCGCCGCATACGCCCCGTCCGGGTCCTGTCTGCGGCCAAACACATTAAAGTAGCGAAGACCGTAAGTGTCAAGCCCGTACAGCTCCTTGTAGAGCCGTCCGTACTCCTCATCCGTCTTCTTGGTCAGGGCGTAGGGCGAGATCACACGTCCCTCCTGTCCCTCTCTCTTCGGAAGCTCTGTGGAATCCCCGTAAACGGAAGAGCTTGAAGCATAGACAAACTTTTTCACGCCGCACCGTGTCGCCGCCTCCATCATATTCAGCGTGCCCCGGATATTAATCTCCTCGTAGACAAGCGGCATCTCCATGCTTCTTGGCACACTTCCCCAAGCCGCCTGATGCAGCACATAATCCACGCCCTCACAGGCCGACTCGCAGGTCTTAAAATCCCGGATGTCTCCCTCTATAAATGTAAATCCGGCTTTCCCCATAAAATGCTCAATATTTTCATACTTTCCCGTGGACAGATCGTCCAGACATCGCACCTTACAGTCCATGTCAAGCAGCGCCTCACAGAGATTCGAACCGATAAAACCGGCTCCCCCTGTCACAAGAAATACAGTCCCTTTTTCGAATTTGATGTCCTGATAGCTCATTTTTTACCTCCCAAATCCTTCCATAACATTTTATTTTCACACGCCTCCCTGATCAGCAGATACAGCGCGATATAAAACAGGGAAAACCCATAGATCATGTACCGCGACAGACACATAATGGTCATCGATGTGGCGCACACATTCGCTATAATAAACAATAACGCCGTTCCCATGACGACCGCCGCCTGAAACCGTCTTTTCACAATCATCTGCCGCAATAACAGCCCCGCCGCCAGAAGATAGAGAAAGAGCGCGACAAAGTTGATAAGCGGGTGCACCACCGCAATGCTCCTGACAAATCCGTTCCGGCACAAAAGAATGTAGTCGTACAACCACTGTCCGAAACAGGCCGGCAGAAGCTTTTTGATCATCTTTCCCGCCATCTCGTCGGACATGCTGCTCTGTTCGTAATAATCCACCTCTCCCAGACCGAAGTAATAGGCCGACAACTCCGCCTCCAGAATCCGAAACTTCAATATGTCGTGGTTTTCCTCCAGATAAGCGGCCCGCTCGTCAAAGCTGTCCCCGGCGTACACATAATTCAATCTCTGCTCCATCGACTTACGGTAAAAACTGTCAAAAAAGGCCTGCTCCAGATCCCCTTCCGCAAAGACTTCCCTGTCTTCCTCGTCGCAGGCATATATCACATTGGTGAGCGTATTCACCTGCCCGTAGGTATTGCCCATAAAGTACCCGGTCACGCCGTAATTATACACATGTACCGTCAAATCCCGCAAAAGAAAGACAAGAATCACAGCCGACGCGCACATAAACAGCATGCGGTATTTTTTGATCAATAAAATACGAATCCCCAGAAGAAGCGCCCACAGGAGAATCGTTGTCATCATTTGTCCTCTGGTCATGGAAAGCAGATAGGCGAAAAAGAGCGCAGCCACCGCGTCGCGTCCCTTTCCCTCAAAAAGCATCCGCAAGAGAAAATATACGAATATGGTAAAAAGCGGAATGCACAGCCCCTCGCTCATCACCGAATTTTCCAAAAAAATGTGCAGCGCCGACACATACCGTGTAATCAGATGCGGCAAAAGCTGCAGGCCCACAAGCAGCAGCTCTTCCCACAGCCGGAGGCCAAAGCGTCTGGTCAGATACTCTGTGAGAGCCGTGATTCCCACCGCCGTGAGTATCCCCTGACCGGCCATCGCCGCCGTCAGATACCCTTCCCCGAAAACAGCCCGAAAAGCCGCCAGATAGAGCGGGTAGAGCGGTTCCCTGTGAATATGCATCGTAATATATTGTTCGGAATCATTATAAACCCCGACCCCGCCAACTGCAAGCAGCCCCCCAAAAAAGATGAGGAGCCCTGTGAAAAGATACAGAGCCCTTTTTTTATTTCTACCCACTATTATCCCCCACGATTCTTCGGCGCGAGATTTAGAACTTCCAAGTCAGCTGTGCTGACTTTGCGAAGCAGCCTTTGCTACGAGTGATTTAGAAGTTCTTCTCGCGCGCCTACAGTCTCCAATACCTATAATCCTCTGTCAAATATTCTTTCCGGTTGAGTAATCCCTTCAAATCCATCAGCACCTTTCTCTTGTGCGCCGGATTATAGAAAGAAGAAATTTTCTCTTTGTCAAGACTTAAGAACTGCTCGTGGGCCACGGCAATGACCAGCGCGTCCACATCCTTGATCTCATCCATAGTCTGGAACGTAATCCCGTAAAGCCGCTCCGCCTCAGAGGCATCCGCCGCCGGATCGACCACAATGGGAACAATGCCATACTCTCCAAGCTCTCTGTAAATATCGATCACCTTCGTGTTTCTCGTATCCGGGCAGTTCTCCTTAAACGTAAAGCCCAAAATCGCCACTTTCGCGTGCTTCACGGAAATATTCGCCTTAATCAGGTTTTTCACCAGACTCTCCGCCACATATTTTCCCATATCGTCGTTGATACGTCTGCCGGAAAGGATGATCTGGGAATGGTATCCAAGCTGTTCCGCCTTATAAGTCAGATAATAAGGGTCTACGCCGATACAGTGGCCGCCCACAAGTCCCGGCATAAAGGGCAGGAAGTTCCATTTCGTGCCCGCCGCTTCCAGCACGGATTTGGTGTCGATCCCCATCTTGTGAAAAATGATGGAAAGTTCATTCATGAACGCGATATTGATGTCTCTCTGGCTGTTCTCAATGACCTTGGCCGCCTCCGCCACCTTGATGGATTCCGCACGGTATACGCCCACTTCCACCACCAGCTCATAGACCTTCGCAACCGTATCGAGGGTTTCCTCGTCCATGCCCGACACGATCTTCGTGATCGTCTCTAACCTGTGTACTTTGTCGCCCGGGTTGATCCGCTCGGGAGAGTATCCGATCTTGAAATCCACACCACATTTTAAGCCCGACTCTTTTTCCAAAATCGGCACACATACATCTTCCGTCACGCCGGGGTACACGGTAGACTCGAACACCACCACAGAGCCCTTCGTCAGGTTTTGCCCCAGAATGCGGCTGGCCCCTTCCACCGGGGAAAGATCCGGCGTATGGTCTTCATTGACAGGCGTAGGCACTGCCACAATATGGAACTTTGCCTCTTTAATCTTTGTGGGATCAACCGTAAATTCTACTTTCGTATTGCGGATCACCTCGTCTCCCACCTCGTTCGTGGGGTCAATGCCGTTTTTGTACAGGTCGATCTTCGCCTCGTTCAAGTCAAATCCAACCACCTTGATCTTCTTGGCAAAAGCCACCGCGATCGGCATACCCACATAGCCAAGTCCGATCAGTGAAAGTTTTTCCTCTCCACTCACAAGCTTTTCATATAATTCCATCTTTTCCTCCGTTTCCCGATTCCGCGCATCGGTCTATTGCTGTCATTCTGCCGCATCTCTTTTTCCGGCAGTCAGTTTTCTATCTCAGGCTGTCCGGCGGCTCACCAAGAATCAGCCCTGTCTCCTCCATATAAGCAGCCGTCACCAGTCTGCGGTCAAATTCCCGCTCCATCTTCTCTCTGCCGCGCTGTCCCATCTGCGCACGCTCCTGGGCGGAAAGAGAAAGAAATTTTTCCAGCGCTGCAATCAATTCCTCTGGGTTCCCCGGTGTAAATCCAAAACCTGTCACACCCTCCTCAAAGGCCTCCTTACAACCGCTGATATTCGAAGCGATCACCGGCCTGCCCGTGGCCGCGCCCTCGATCAGCGCGTTGGACATGCCCTCGTGGAAGGAAGCTACCACTATAGCGTCGGCCGCCGCCAGATACTCGTGTACCTGCGTGTGGAAACCGATCTGCCGGACTACGCCCTCCTTCTCCAAGTCGTCCAAAAGCTCCTGGTAATCTTCGTCACAGTACCCCATGATATCGAAACATACCCGGTCGCTATGTAATTTCTGCGCCGCCGCAATATATTCGAGGATGCCGCGCTCCTTCATCACCCTGCCCACGAAGAGAAAATGAATCTTCTCTCTCTCGGGATAAGGCTCATAACCGTGCTTTTTCAGATTCACCCCGGAACCCATGACCATCCTCGACTTTTTCGCCGTGATGCCCATGTTCTGAAAAATCCCTCTGTTCTCCTCATTTTGAAAAAACACGCAGGCCGCCCGTTTTAAGCCCGCGCGGTACATTGAGACGATCAGCTTAAGGAGCGGACCCGTCCTGTCAAAAGCGCCCCCAAGCCCTGTGATCGTGGCTATATAGGGAATCTTTCTTACGCCTGCGGCAAACCCGCCGTATATATTGGGTTTGATCGTGTAGGTCACTACCAGATCAGGCTTGAGTTCCTTCATCATTTTAGCGTAAGCGCGGTATAACTTCAAGTCCTCCAGCGGATTGATTCCCCTGCGGTTGATCGGCGTCTCTATGATATGACACCCCGCCGCTTCCAGCTCCATGCCTTTCACGTCGTCCGGCATACTCACCCACACTTCATATACCGCGCAGAGCGCCTCTATAAATTCGCCCCGAAAGTCATACAGGCCGCCGGAGGAGTTTGTCAGAACCAAGACCTTTTTCATGGCACAATTTCCTCCCCCGCCATATCCCGTATCATCACCTCGTTAAACTTCATCATGCAGACCCCTTCTTTGTATGCGCCGATCCGCACCTCGTTCTCCTGCCCGGAGAGGTTTCTCACCACCGCCGAAGCCAGATTGACGCCACAACAATACGCGTGGGGATACCCGCCGCCGAAGCGGGGATTTACCTCAGAAATATAGTAAACGCCGTCAATCTCAAAAATATCGATGTCTATCATGCCGCGAAAACCGCATTTTTCCGCAAAATCCCGTATCAGCGCAAACAGCTTCTCATCCTGAAAGGACACGGACTTATCCGTCTCTCCCGCGCGCATCTTGATCTTCTTTTTGACGAAGATATCCGTACATTTCCCGGACAGCATATCCACGTACACGTCCGCGCCGAACTCTGTACCATCCATGTACTCCTGAATCATCAGATCATCATAGAGATCGAAAAGCACCTCAATTTCCTTTTTGCTAAAGACCTTATTGATGTGGATGCTGGCGCTGCCCCGCACAGGCTTCACAAAGACGGGATAAGAAATCTCCCCGGCCTCCTCAGCCCGGTAGAAGGACTCCTTGTCCACATAACACTTGGCCGCAGGAATCTGCATCTTCTGCAGCAGTTCAAACATCCGGTACTTGTCAAAGCATGTCTCCACCAGCTCATAATCGGAGATAATGGGCGTCGTCCCCACAGCCAAAAAGCGCTCCCGCTCCTTGGCCAAAAGAGAAAGTTCCGGGTCAATCAGCGAAAATACGCCATCTATTTTTTCTTTCTCGCAAATTTCCAAAACCCTGTCCAGATACCCTGGCTCCGTGATTCTTGGCACCAGGAAGAAATCGTCCGCCTCATACACCGCAGGCGCCAGATTGGAGCAGTCCGTCGCAATCACCCTGCCCTTGCCTGCCAGCTCCTTCTTAAAATACTGCACCACCTTGTCGCGGGTGCCCGCACTCAAAATCAGAATATTCATACTAACCTCCATGTCGCTGCTTTACAGCGACTCATAATCAGCGGACGAACAAGTTCGTCCTAGAGAATGCCCGTTTTTCGGCATTCTCTTGCGTGAGATGGAGTTGCAAAGCAACTCCATCTCACGCTCTTCAAGCTGCTTCTTTCTGATTTCCGCAAAATTCCCCTCCGCCGCGTTGGTATCTTCCGCCACCTCGTCGGTGTGCCCAAGCACCGTCTGCACCGTCATCCAAAGCACTTTCATATCCATGCCGAAAGTCAGATGCTCCACGTACTCCACGTCTTTTTGAAACCGCCTGTCCCAATCGAGGAAATTGCGCCCGCTCACCTGTGCAAGCCCCGTCAGCCCCGGCCGCACGCTGTGTCTTAATCGTTCGCGCTCCGTATAGTAGGGCAGATAAGAGACGAGCAAGGGCCTTGGACCAATCACGCTCATATCCCCCTTCAAAATATTGAAAAGCTCCGGCAGCTCGTCCAAACTCGTGGCCCGCAAGAATTTCCCAAACTTCGTAAGCCGCACCGCGTCCGGCAAAAGCGCCCCCTTCTCATCCCGCGCGTCCGTCATCGTGCGAAACTTACAGAGGGTAAAAATCTTTTCATCCTTCCCCGGCCTCTTCTGCTTAAACAGCACCGGACTCCCCAGCTTCACCCGCACCAGAACGGCCAGAATGATCAACACCGGACTGAGTACGATAATACCGCACAGGGACAACAAAAAATCCAGACATCTTTTGATACAATTCTTATACATATATTGTTCCTCTCTGAGGATATTTTATGATTCCCCAAAGCCGTAATCTATGGCAGCACCGGCAAGAACCGCACCGTGCTCCCTGCACCGAAAGCTCTTTAGCCTGCGGTTATTATAGCATATATAAATCCAATTGTCTCCCCGGCCCGGTGAAATTATAACTCGCAAAATCGCATACGAAGCGATATTACCCGCGGAATCGTATCAGGTTGAACTGTTACATTATAACACCTCTCCCCAGAAATGTTCTGTATATTTTACCAAGACGACATTGATTTACTTGCGTACAGGCTGTATAATATTTACAACAACAGAATAATTCCTTATGGAAAAATTGTGCAAAAACCAAAATGTATCGTGATAAGGAGGTACACACATGAAGGAACTGGTTAAGATTCACTCCAAAAGTCATCCCAACATTGAATTGAAAGCAATCCACGGACATTTCGTAACCCCAAACTCCCATATCAATTACTTTTTGGATATGACCACGATGAAAACGAGGTTGAGCGAGGCGTCTACCGCCGCAAAAGAGCTGAGCAGACAGATCATGCTGTCCACCGTGGTAGATACCATCGTCTGCATAGACGGCTGTGAGATCATCGGCGCGTTTTTAGCGGAGGAGCTGACGAGGGCAGGCGTTTATTCCCGCAATGCGCACCAGACAATTTACATCGTCACGCCCGAATATTCCACATCCGGACAGATGTTGTTCCGCGATAACTATCTGCCCATGATTAAAGGAAAAAATATACTGCTGCTTCTCGCTAGCGCAACCACAGGGCGCACCGTCACCAAAGCGGTACAGACCCTTTCCTATTACGGCGCTTCCATCAGCGGCGTATGCGCGATATTCAGCGCCGCCAACACGGTAGCAGGCATTCCGGTCAATGCGCTGTTCACCACATCGGACATTCCCGAATACAAGACCTACAGTTCGGAAGAATGCGCGTTGTGCAAAGAAAAACAGCCCATCGACGCTTTTGCAAACGCATTCGGCTATTCCGCGATCCAGTAAACCATCGTCCGAATAGAGACGGTTATCATAACTCTGTTTTTTATTAGAATAACTCGCGTGTGGGTAAAGTTATTTTGATGCATCAAAATAACTTTACCCACACGCGAGTTATTACTATACATTTGACTATCTACCTGACATCCTTATACAGCGCATAAAAATCCGCCTCCATATTATCCGCATATCCGGCGTAAAACTGTTTCGCGTCATCCAGCGCCTTGTTATAAATTCTGTCCCCAAGCATCTCCTGAAAGAAGTCCAGAATCCTGCCCGTCCCGATCACACCCAGCTCCAGATCGTGCTCTTCCTTGAAAAAAGCCGCAATCTCGTCGCACATCCGGGTCTTATCTCTCTCCTCAAATAGTTTCCTCATTCCGTTCTCCTTATGCGCGGCTGCGCTGCAGCTGCCCCTGTCTCCATCTCACGCCTTTAAAACAGCCCCTTCACCGTGCGGATGATCGCCTCCATCTCCTCCTCCGTATTCTTGATATCGCTTGGCAGGCAGAGTCCTCTTGCAAAAATATCCTCACACACACTTCTGCCGTCCCCGTAGTGGGAAAAGGCGTCATATTCCGCGAAGACAGGCTGTAAATGCATCGGTTTCCAGATCGGTCTGCTCTCCGCATTGAGCTCCCGCTCCAACACATCCATAACCATATCCGGCGTCACCCCGCTGTCCGCGGCAATGGCCATACCGGAAAGCCAGTTATTGGCCTCCCCATCCGGATTCATGGGATTCATCTGTATCGCGGGAATATCCGCAAACGCCTCACAGTATCTCCTGTAAATCTCCCTCTTCTTCGCCTTGTGCTCCTCCAGATGCAAAAGCTGTCCTCTGCCGATGCCCGCCGTCACGTTGCTCATGCGGTAATTATAGCCGATCTCAGAATGCTGGTAATGTCTGGCCGGGTCTCTCGCCTGCGTCGCCAGAAATGTCACTTTCCTCGCGGCCGCCTCCTCTGCCGAGACAAACATACCGCCTCCCGACGTGGTAATAATCTTGTTTCCGTTAAACGAATAAATCCCGTATTTACCGAAAGTGCCTGTATGTTTTCCCCGATAAGTACTGCCAAGGGACTCCGCCGCATCCTCCACAAGCGGCGTGCCGTGCGCCGCACAGATTTCCATGATCTCGTCGAGCTTCGCGGGCGTGCCATAGAGATGCACGCAGATCACCGCCTTGGGATTCGGATATTTCTCATAAGCTCTCTTTAAGGCTTCCGGAGACATATTCCACGTATCCGGCTCCGCATCGATAAACACCGGCGCACCGTTCTCATAGACAATCGGGTTGCAGGAAGCGGAAAATGTCAAATCCGATACAAAAACCACATCCCCCCGCTTCACATCCAAAAGCCGCAGCGCCATATGAATCGCCGCCGTGCCGGATGACAGCGCAGCCGCGTGGCCGCAGCCCGTATATTCCGCCATCTCCTTCTCGAAAGCGTTCACATTCGGTCCCAGAGGCGCCACCCAGTTCGTATCGAAAGCCTCCTGCACAAACGCCTGCTCTTCCCCGTGCATGGTGGGGGAAGAAAGATAAATTCTTTTCTTATCCATGATTCTGATCCTCCCTGGTATTCTACGCTCTGGCTACGCCCATTCGCAAAACCGCATCTTCGATGCTTCCCCGCCGCTTCGCTGCTCATTTTGCTCATAGACGGGCGCTCCCTCAGAGCATCACATGTCTGCCAAATTCATGCAAGCATGATTTGTCCGACCTATGACGCTCTGGCTGAGCTGTTTAACTATAATGATAAGTCGGCACAATCTCCTGAATCAGCGGTCTGATATCCGAGCTCTCAATCTGACACTCATCCTTCAGCGCCTTTAACTGCGCAAAAAACTCGTACTCATCCAACTCGATCGGCTTACCAATATGAATCATGCGGTTCGCCGTATCCTTCATGCCCTCTTCGTCCATCAAAAGCTCCTCGTAGAGCTTTTCTCCCGGGCGCAGACCGGTAAACGCAATCTTGATATCCTCACCCACGCGGTATCCCGAAAGTTTTATCAGATTTTCCGCCAGAGACAGGATTTTGACAGGTTCCCCCATATCAAGAACGAAAATTTCTCCGCCCTTTGCGTATGCGCCCGCCTGCAGAACAAGGGACACCGCCTCGGGTATGGTCATAAAATAACGTATGATATCCGGGTGCGTCACCGTGACCGGGCCGCCAGCCGCAATCTGCTTGCGGAAGAGCGGAATCACACTGCCGTTGCTGCCAAGCACATTGCCGAAGCGCACCGCCACAAACTCCGTCTCGTAATGCTTGTCAAAGGTCTGGATAATCATTTCGCAGATCCGTTTGCTGGCTCCCATGATATTCGTTGGGTTCACCGCCTTGTCGGTGGAAATCATGACAAACCGCTGCACACCGCTCATGGCCGCCGCCTGCGCCGTCTTAAAGGTGCCAAACACATTGTTCTTAATCGCCTCGGTAGGGCTGTCCTCCATCAGCGGCACGTGCTTGTGGGCCGCCGCATGATATACGATATCCGGCTTATACGTCGAAAAAATAAAGTTCATCCGGTTGGTGTTTCGCACGGAGGCGATGAGCACCACCAGATTTAACTCCGGATATTTTCGCTTCAACTCCTGCTGCACATCATATACCGAGTTCTCATAGATATCCACAATGATCAGTTGTTTCGGTCTGTGGGTTGCAATCTGCCTGCAAAGCTCGCTGCCGATGGAACCGCCGCCTCCGGTGACAAGCACGGTTTTTCCCTGCACGTAGCCGAGAATGGAGTCCAAGTCAACGCTGATCGGATCTCTGCCGAGCAGATCCTCCAGCTCCACATCCCGCAGCTTGCTCACATTGACTTCCCCGTTTACGAGCTGGTACATACCGGGAAGGGAGCGCAGCTTACAGTTCGTATCCTTACAGATTTCCAAAATTTCACGGATCTCCGTCCGCGGCGCGGAGGGCATCGCCACAATGATCTCGTCCACATCATAGATATCCGCGCACTCTACGATCTTGTCCCGGCCGCCTGCGACTTTGATACCCTGAATATATTTCCCCCATTTTCCCTTGTCGTCATCGATGATGCACTTGATGACCATGGTAGAAAAATTGCTGTTTACAATCTCCTTGATAATCAGATTGGCCGCCTCGCCCGCGCCGATCACCATAACCGAAATCAGATTCTTCTTGTTCTGCTGCTTATGCTTTAATCCGCGGAAAAAACGATAGGAAAAACGGCTCGCAAAGATACAGACCACCAGAATGGCCATATAAGCGGGATAATAGCTTCTTGGCACCGCCCGGGTCGTCACCTTAAAAAACTGCAGTCCCACACCGTCCGCCAGCATGGACAGCACACAGGCCACCACGATATTCTGCAGCTCCGTCTCCCCCGCGAATGCCCACAGACTGCTATAGAGACGCATCAGATAAAAAATAACCAATGTTAAGAGAATATTGATCGGTATAAAGCGCTCTATGGGCTGCATGAAGTGCCGCGGAATTTCATCCAGGTGAAAGTCATAACGCCACAAAATCGCCACATAGCTTGCCAGCACAATACTGATAATATCATATATGATCAGGCATGTCCGTCTGTAAAACAATTTTGCGTTAAAAGGTTTTCTCGTTTTTTCCATAGTATTATCCGTTTTCTTATGCTTCTTCGAAACTGTTCCGTACTTTCACAGTTCCGGTGCAGAATCCATTTCAATTTTTTCGGTAGTGGTATGCTGCACCTTCGTATCATGTTCTTACGGTCTCAGCCGTAAATGCTTCGACCTGTATTATACACTTTCTTCTGCCACATCCGCTCGTATATCCACAAGCAAAGGCCCCATCGCAAGAAGCAGACAGTACGCGATCGGACAGCAGGGATGAAAAATCCACTCCGTCAGCCCGGCCACTGCAAAGAGCAGCAAAAGCGCTAGCGGAAACAGGGCGCACTCCCTGTCCTCCCTGTGCCGCCGGTAATAGATAACCGCCTGCACAAACGTCCCTATTCCAAGCAGCAAAAACACGCCGCCCACGAAAATGCCGTGGTCATAAGCCACTTGCAGATAAATATTGTGCGCGTGGGCCAGATAGTTGCCGTCAGGCTCCATAACGCCCATATCATCGTGTCCATCCTTGTTTAGTCTCTCGTAATACCGTTCGAATATATATAATCTTCCGTTTGTATAGGACTCTTCTTCCTCAGACTCCGCCGCGGACGCCATATCCTCCGCGGACGCAAGCAGTATTTTCCCCCCGTTTTCCAGATAGGGACTTCTGTACTCGGACTCCCCGTCCGCCTTGCTGAAATAGAGAAAGGCGTTCAGACATTTTTCCTGCGGGATTCCCAGCACCTTCATTTGAAACGTCTGGATAAAACGCTCCACGGTGATATAGTAATAGGAATCCATATCCCTGCCGTGCACAAGTTCCGAGGGAAACTCCTCGATCTCGTGCGCCTCTATGTCGGCAGCCACCGCGGGAACCGTTCTCTGCGCCGTAAACATCACGGGAAAACTGATGAGAACGGAGAGTATCATCAGCCCCATTCCCCGCAAAAAGCGAATCAACTTCACAAGCGCCGCGCACACCACCAAAGCCAGATATACCGCGGAAATCGTCACCGTATGGAAATGGAACGGATAGCGGTAATACTGAAAATACATATAAGGTCTGTGCAGCAGACAGTAGCCCACCGTCAGAACAAAATGCAGCAATATGCCGTTTACTATATTATGCAGCAAAACCGTTCGTTTTACGCCTGAAGCCATCCGCAGATAGTAAAGCGCAAAACAGCAGACGAGAAAAATAGGCCAGCCTCTCGTATTCCGATACAGGATAAGCAAAGCAAAAAACACGCCGACAAGAATGCCGTAAGGCACGGAAACTCTTTTTATCTGCCACGTAAAGAGGAGCCTCAGTGTATTCAGTATCACGATACCCGAAACGACTGCCGCCCAGACCGTAAGCTGCAGCGCCTTAATCTCCAGCTCGCCCGGCTCCACCAGCCCCGCCGCCACGCTCTTCTCCACAAGGGCCGCCAGCGCATCCCGATAATACATCGGTGCAATCAGCACCGCCACCACGCCGTACATGAGATGATACCAGTTGAAAATCTCCTTTTTACTGTAAGTCACAATCAAAGCAAGCGCAAAGAAGATAAGCACCTGCCTGTACGCCACCGTATGATGAATCTCATAGAGCGCGTTCATATAATTGCAGCATCCCCAGATCGCTCCGGCAAACATCACAGACTGCAGATCATCCCGCCATCTCTCCCGAAGCACTGCAAAAGGCAGCCTGTCCGAAGCAAGCCCGGTTCTGTCATGATTCACTGCATAAAATGCCGCAGCAGCCGCAAAAACAACCCCTGTCTCATAAAACAGGATAGAATAAATATCTGTCGTAAAAAGATGGCACGGCCCGATCGCCACAAACGCTGCAACAGCCGAAACCGCAATGAGCGGATTTAAGGTAAAGCGCATGGCCCGCTCCACCGTAAGCAGGGTGTTCCGCTCAGGATACTTCTTATAATAGCGCGCGGTAAGAAAGGAAGTAAGCACACCCGCGAGCAAAAAAGCCGCAAACAGGACAAGCGTCTTCCCCTTCCTCAAGGGCACTTCATAGACATAGTCCGCGACCATGCACCGCTCCGTGTCCTCCACATCGTCATAATAGAGGGCGCCGATATACATATTGGTATTTTCTCCCGCGTTATCGGCGTAAGCCACATGAAATTCGGATTCCACTCCCTGCAGCAAAAGATAGTAATCACGGCCCACTTCCGTGTCAATGTTTATCTGTACACGACAATAGCCGGGAATTGTCTCCATATCCCCGGTATCGATGATCTGCTGCATGAGTGTCCGCATGGAAGCGT
Organism: uncultured Lachnospiraceae bacterium; assembly: GCA_949076555.1. GTDB lineage: Bacteria > Bacillota > Clostridia > Lachnospirales > Lachnospiraceae > UBA3282. Next base: position 17,603 of record CARUOB010000007.1, read on the forward strand.
CCTGCAGCACAAAATTGAACTTTTCCCCTCTTGTCCAGTCAGCCAGATAGATCTCGATCTCTTTCAGCCTGTCATACTGGGCGATAAACCTCTGCTGCACCACGTCATCCGCGTTGACCGCCCCGGAGACAACCATCTGCTGTCTGCCGCTCGCAGCCCGCACTTCCTCGTGAATCAGCCGAAGAGGCCAAAGTATCAGCGCCGCGCATATTGCCAATATCCAGACCGTGCCGCAAATGGCCTGCTTTTTATTTAAAATTCGGTTCATAAATGCTCTCTCCCGCAGTTAGTGTACCACGTTTTGGGTGTTTTTACAAATCAAGTCCCTTCGCCTCATCACACCCCAGAATCATATTCATACATTGGATGGCCGCGCCGGACGCGCCTTTCCCCAAATTATCGAACTGCGAGGATACCACAATGCGTTCCTCGTTCCCCGTCGCATAAATCTTCAGCCCGTCCCATCCTGACAGCCCGTTTCCTGACAGAAATCCACTGGCCGCAGTCTCGTCATCCGAAGCGCTCACTTTGATAAACCGCTGGTTCTCATAATATTGTGCGTAAAAATGCAGCAATGATTCAGGTGTCTCCTTCTTTGTCAGCATATCCGCATAGAGCTGCACGGAAACTACCATACCGCTGTAATAGTCATCAATGATCGGAGAAAATAAGGGCGTGCGCGTAAGCCCCGTGATTTTCTGCATCTCTTTTAAATGCTTGTGCTGCTGCGTCAGTGCGTATTCTCTTCCCGCCGACAGCTCTTTGGGCCTGTCCGCACTCTCATAAGCCGCTATCACTTTCTTTCCGGCTCCGCTGTAGCCGGAAATCGCGAAGCTGCTTACCGGATAATCTTTGGGAAGAATCCCTCCCGCGACTAACGGATACACCAGCGAGATAAACCCGGTGGCATAGCACCCCGGAACCGCGACCCGCTTTCCCTCCTTGATGGCGGACCTATGAGCGGCCGATAACTCCGGGAAACCATAAGCCCATCCTTCCTCCGTCCGGTGCGCCGTGGATGTGTCGATGATTACCGTATCCGCCTTTTCCGCCAGCATGACGGATTCCCTCGCCGCCGCATCCGGCAGACACAGGAATGCGATATCCGCGGCATGAATCATTTTCTTTCTCTCCTCCGGGTCTTTCCTGCGCTCCGGACTGATGTGCAAAAGCTCTATATCGTCACGTTTTTGAAAACGCTCGTTAATTCTTAATCCTGTCGTTCCTTCGCTTCCGTCAATAAACACTTTCGTCTTCATCAAATATGCGTTTCCTTTCCATTAAAAGTATATTTGTAAATTTTACATCGTACCCGCCCATAAATCAACACAATATATTGACGCGATTTTGTTCTATATTTGTAACAGTTCAACCATATTGGCTCCCTTATTCCTTTCCGGCACGCATACCCATCTGCGCCACCGCCAAAAACAATGGCAGCGCATACCAAAAAAACAGCACATATCTGGGCAGATAAGTGGGCCCCAGAAGCACCGTAAGCCAGATAAGGAAAATCGGCAAAAAGGGATACAGCAATTCATATCGCCTGTTATTCAACAGCCACGCAAACAGGAACGCATAGATCCAGAACATGGCTCCCGGGGAAAACAGCCACGAAACAATCGGCACCTTCTCCTTCCAGACTTCCAATGACAGCTTCCGGTACACTTCGTCGAGCCACGGGATTTTGCTCTCCCTGACGCCCGGCAGTTCCACCTCGTAGCCGAAATAGGAATTATCTTTATAGGTAAAGGTAAAAACCGTATTTCCTCCGTACACGTTAATTACCGTGTCAGGATACCAGAATCCGTACGATGTCATCCACCATGCATTCAGATAAATCAAGGGTTTTTTCATGCCGACACGCAGCCATAGCCCTGCATATTTCCCCTTATCCCGCGCGAAAGCCTCATTGTCAAAACGATATTTTACCGGGTCGGAAAGCCTCGGTGTATACAGGGAAAGCGCCTCCTCGCTCAAGACCTCGTGGAGCGTTTCAAGATCCGCTTCGGAAAAAACCTCCGGCGCATACTGATAGGTTCTGGCAAGCTGTTGGATCGGCACGGTCAAAAGCTCCTGATATTCGGAGTCGTCCGCGTGGAGCGCCGCTTTCAGGCCGCCGTTCACAAGCATACACCCTGCCACCGCGCAAACTGCCAGAAGAAGCAGACGCCCCCGCCCCTTTTTCTGCAAAATAAACAGAAAGGGAATCATCACCAGAAAGGCGTAAAACCCATTGTTGCGAAGAAGCATCATACCCATCCCGCTGACCACAAAGAGAACCTGCCAGCCCTTTTTCTCAAAAAATGCCTCCCCCGTTCCCATCTCCAGCAGGCAGACGAGCAAAAGCAGCAGGGCAAGCGTAAACAGCGCGTCCTTGGCAGAGCAGAGCGTAAACATCACCACAGTCGGGAACAGTCCCAGCCATACAAGGCCTGTCAGCCGCAAAACGCGGGGCACTCTTTTTTTTCGAAGATAGGAGAACAGAAACGTGAAAACGCCCGCCGCCAGAACCATCTGAAAAACCATGTAGCAGGCGATACCCAGATTATAGGAACCCGTCAATTTATGAACGCCACAGATCATTCCGCCAAGGAGCAGCACATGCACAAGCGGATGATGCGTAGAAAAGACCCTAGTGGCCACCTGTATATATTCATCCTGCGCGTCGTATACAAAGAATCCCGGATATACCGCCAAAAACACAGGCAGCCAGCACAAAAGAAGAAAAAGGAAGGAAAGGACGTCCGCATATCTGCCCGCCCTTTCAGTAACACTTGTTATTGTTTGGGATGGTTTTCTTCCTGCCCTGCGCTCCCTCTTTCCCAGCGAATCAATCAGCCGCCACAAGAGGCGCACCATCCCCGTAAACAGGATGCCAAGCGTCACCAGCAAAAGCCATAACGTCACATCCTTTATATCCACATTCTCCACGCTGTCAAGCCGCGCGCCAAACAGTACCGCCGCCGAAAACAAAAAGGAAAAAACGCCCGCAATCAGAAGACTTCTGCTTTCGCTCTTTTTTTTGTCACTTTGCATCTCTCTCATCCACACACTCTCTGATCACATACTGGGGGGAATTGTTCATGGAAATATAAATCCGCCCGATGTACTCACCGATAATCCCCAGCATCAGAAGAATCAACCCGCAGAAAAATACGATCGACGCCATCAGCGCGCTGAAACCAACCGGCACTGCCGGGTTTAAAAACTTTTTTGCCACCGTATAAATGCCGTAAAGAAATCCGCAGCAGGCGGAGACTATCCCGATCACCGTGGCAATCCGCAAAGGCTTTACACTGAAAGCCGTGAACCCGTTAAACCACAGCCCCAAGAGCTTTCCAATCGTATAACCGGAAGTCCCGATCTCACGCTCTCTGTGGGTCACTTCCACATTTGCGATTTTTTTCGTGGCGCGGAGCACCAGCCCGATCACATAGGGATAGGGGTTTTCATAGCGGACTAACTCCTTCGCGATAAACCCTCTCATGGCGAAATAACTGGAAATATAGAGTTCCTTGGGCTTACCCAGCATAACTCTGGTCATCAGCTCATTGACTTTGCTTCCGAAGTTCCGAAAAGCCGAGTGCTGTTTCTGCGCATATTTCGCATAAACCACATCATAACCTTCTTCCAGTTTCGCAAGCAGTTTTCCGACTTCCTCCGCGGGCGTCTGCCCGTCGTCATCCAGACAGACCACCACCTCGCCGCGCACATGGCGAAATCCCGCCATAAGGGCTGCGTGCTGTCCGAAATTTCTGGCCAGATTCACACCGCAGATATCCCCCCGCCCCGCGCACAATCCGCGGATTACATCGAAGGTATTGTCCGGTGAAGCGTCATTGACAAGCACTATCTCATACGCATACCCGGGCTGCTCCTTCATCGCCCTATCAATCTCTTCCACCACCCTGCCAACGGTCTGCGCCGACCGGTAGCAGGGAATCACAAAACTGACCAACTGCTTCATCTTTTCTCCGTTCCGAGGCGTTTTCTTCTCTCCCACGCGCTGCGCTCTGTCTCCATAAAGAAAACCTCTCTTTCCCCCTGTTCCAGACTGACCGTTTCGCGCCTGTCCTCTATCAGGCAAAATCCCGCTTTCTCATAGCTTTTCCATGCCCCCGCATTGCCCTCCACAAAGCGCAGAAATATTTTTTTCAATTCCAGTTTCTCAAATCCATATGCCAGTATCAGCTTCGCCGCCGCCGTGCCGTACCCTCTGCCAAGCGCATCCTCCTCACCGATGAAAACGCCGTACTCGGCCGTCCCCGTCTCCCTGTCAATGTCCCGCAGATAGACGCTGCCGATTTCCCTGCAGACCCTTGCTTCCTCCGATTCACACGTCTTTTCCGTACAGGTTTTCACATGTTCCGCTTCACGCTTCTGCGCGTTACCGTTCTTTTCCCGCGGACAATCCTGAGAAGCCGTCAGACAAATGATAAACTGCGCCACATGGCCCGGCTCCACCTGCTCATGAAACCACGCCATATGGCTTTCCTCCGTAAACGGTTTCTGGTAAATAAAATTTTTTCTCACGAACTCTTTGTTGCGCCATGCCACGATCTTCGCCGTATCCGCCGCTGTGATCGGCCTCAGATGCACCTTTTCTGCGATCATTTTTCTCTCTCCACCGGAATCACCTGATACACGCCATAGCGATCCCCTATCCTGTCATATTCCTCCACATATACGTCCAGCCCCTTTTCCGCATAGGGCGCCTCGAGCCACGCAAGTCCCCGCAGACGCACTTCCTCATCCGACATGATAAACGCTGCCTTCCCTGTCAAAAGCGCATCCGCCGCTTCCTCTATCCCAAAAGCCGCAAGTTTTTTCCGGTACAACTGGCTCTTGCACATCCATCCCCCGGCAATGTCATAGTTTGCAAGCGCATGTTCCCTATATGCCAAGAGCTTTCCCGAAAAGGCCACGGTCGAATAGACATCCTCCAAATAGAACGTGTCCGGGTGCGCCCTGCAGTACGCGTCTATGGCCTCCCAATCTCTGTTGGTCTCCTGCCGCCTCGCCTGATCGGCCTGTACTGCCGGAAACCCTTTCCACAATCCCCACAGGCAAAGGACAAGTAACACTGCCCCCGCGCCGAAAAAAAGCGTTCGCCCTGCTTTCTCCGGTGCCTTTTCCGCAGAGCGCATCCCCCGCCGCAAATGCCACAAAAACATCCCCGCCAGCAGGCAAAACTCCACCAGATAAAGGGGATGGGTTATCCGCTCAGGGTCCCGCCCCCTGATCAGAACAAACATCCACAAGCTGCTTCTCACCAGAAAAATCAGAGCAAGCTGCAGCGCAGCGGCAAACAAATCTACCATATCCCGCCGCAATAAAATAACTATCGCTATTATATTTATCCCATACCCGAAAAACACCAGCAGATTATAGGGCGCGTCACCACCGTGAACACTTCTGTAACGGTACAGCAAAAGTTTTTCCCTAAAAACCGCTCCCCAGTCTCTCTCTGCGCCCACATGCTCCTTCGCATAGGCCGCCACGTCCGAAAGCATCTGTGCGTCGATGCGCTCGTCAAGACCGAAATTGTAGTTTTCCAGCAGAATTTGCGAGCCAGTTGAAACGCCAAGCGCCTCTAAGTCCGCATCGAACCGCTCCTCCGTCAACACTTGGGGATAAAAATCATAAATCGTCGTCCTATCGTTGAAAAACTGCCTGAACTCCCGCCACTCTCCGCCGTAGGCAAGACTGTCCGCCCCTATGAAAACCCCCATCCCTGCAAGGAGAAGCAGGAACAGGCCACCATATTTTTGCAGATTTTTTTTCTCAAAAACAGGTCTGTCCGCCCACCAGCAAAAAAGCCCCGCAAGCCCCAGAAACGGCAGTGTAAGAAGCGCCATCTCCGATCGCAGCTGAAGGGCAAGCAGGAAGAGAAACAAAGCAGGCAGACTTCCTTTCAGAAATGCTTTCACAGACAAGGCGCCATCCGCCCTCCCGAAAAGCGCGCCTCCCGGCATGGTCAGGAACAGAAAGACAGCCGCGCCCACAAGCATACCACATGTTATTGTATACTGAACATTCACCATGTGAGGCAGCCATATCCCCCACTGGAATATGACCAGCATGAAGAGGCAGAACATCTTCCCCGCAATACACCGCACACCCGCGCCGTTTCCTGTGGCACCCCGTGCGCTGTCTCCTGCCATATCTCCCGCTATGTCAATGCCCATCCGCTCCCGCTTCTTTACACATAGCGCATCGGCAAGCGTACACAGTCTGACGCCGGCCAAAAAGAAACAGCCGAACTGACACAGGAACAAAAACGCCCCGTACCACGGAAAAGAGCCATGCATCCGATAGCAAAGCGCAAGCAAAACGCCAAGCGGATAGAGCGTCTGCATGTTGTGGCCGTCCGGAGCGCCGCTGTAAACTCCCGACATAATATCCCGCATCATGGTATCGTCGTTCATGTCGAAGTAAAAGTCAAAGAAAAGTCCCATCAGAAGCGCACCAGCTCCTATGGCCGCAAGCGTCAGTATGCAGTTTTCGCGTCCTCCCGTCTTTCTCTGTTCCATCAACCACATACTCCAAACCGTTCCAAACTTCTGTCGGTTCTCTGGCAGGCTTACCACAAGCCGCCAGCTTTTACCGGTTCATCAGTTTATCTCGTAAAACGCTTTCACCTGCTTTGCAATATATGTCGTCTCATCCGCCGTCAGCTTGTAGAACAGCGGCAAACGCAAGAGTCTCTCGCTCTCCTTCGTCGTGTACTTGTCCTCTCCATGGAACCGGCCAAACTTAATGCCTGCAGGCGCAGAGTGCAGCGGTACATAGTGGGAAGTGGGATAAATCCCTCTTTCCTTCAAAAACCCATCCAGCCTTGTCCGCTCCTCCAAATCTTTCGTCTTTATATAGAACATATGTCCATTATGCGCGCAATACGCCGGAATATACGGCAGCTCGATCCTGCCTGTCTCCGCAAGCGGCGTAAGCAGTTCCCAATACTGGTTCCATCTTTCCATTCTGGCCTGCGTAATCTCCTCCGCCAGTTCCAGCTGCGCATACAGATAGGCCGCGTTCATGTCGCTTGGCAGATACGAGGAACCCTGATTCTGCCAGCGGTATTTATCCACCTGCCCTCTGAAATACTTACTTCTGTCCGTGCCCTTTTCTCTGTAAATTTCCGCATCCTCAATATATTTTTCATCGCGGATCAGCAAGGCGCCGCCCTCTCCCATACTGAGGTTTTTCGTCTCGTGGAAACTGAAACATCCAAACTCGCCAAAAGTGCCAAGCGGTTTCCCTTTATAGGAGGCCATAATGCCCTGCGCGGCGTCCTCCACCACCATGAGGCGGTGTCTTTTTGCAATGTCCATAATGGAGTCCATCTCACACCCCACGCCCGCGTAATGCACCGGCGCAATCACTTTCGTGCGCTCCGTGATGGCATCCTCTATCAATTTTTCGTCTATGTTCATGGTGTCCGGCCGGATATCCACAAACACCGCTTTCGCGCCCCGCAGCACAAACGCGTCCGCTGTGGACACAAAAGTGTAGGAGGGCAGGATCACCTCGTCCCCCGGCTTGATATCCGCCAAAAGTGCCGCCAGCTCCGTGGCGTGGGTACAGGAAGTGGTGAGCAGGCACTTGGCCGTGCCGGTCTGCGCCTCGATCCACTCGCTGCATTTTTTCGTAAAGGGGCCGTCGCCGCAAATCTTCTGATTTTCTACGGCCTCCTTCATGTATTCAAATTCTTTTCCCGTAAAAGGTGGGACATTAAAATTAATCATGGTTTTCTCGCTTTCTCTTTCGCTCAGCCCTGCAATCTGTCAAAATTGAATGCAAGCATTCATTTTGCCTTCTTGCGGAGTGGCACTGCTCATTGCCATCACGCATAGTATACCACACTGTGCGTTAAATTCCTACTCTGACAAAATCAGGTCGTCCCGGCTGTCGGCCAGTTCTTGCAGGCGGGGGCTGAATCCGCTCATGGAAAAGATACAGTACAGTTCTTTCCTGTTGTCCTTGTGCCACGGCACCCGCCGGGCTTTTTCCTGAAGTCGGTAAAACACATCCACCTCTACCTGCCCGCTCCAATATTTACATTCCCCGAACAGGATAACGCCCTCTTCCTCGTTTAGCGCCACAACATCGATCTCCGTATTTTTGTCCCAATACCGCCCGATCTTCGAAAAATGACAGGGCAGGTCATTTCTCACCGCCAGCTCTTCTCGGCAGATATCCTCGTAGACGAAAGCTGCGTGGCTTCGCACAAAACTTTTCCTTATCTTTTCCATAACATATGTTGTGTTTCCCTGCTCGATATCCCCCTGATTGGAATAAATCATGGTGAACCAGAATCGGATATAGTAATCTGTAATCCGGTAGAGACCCTTTTTGCTCTTTTCCGGATTTTCCTCCGTAACCGGCACCTCCCGCTGTACCAGGTCAAGCTCTATGAGAGTTTTCAGCGTTCTGGTCAGATCGGTGGCTTTTGCTTCCATAAAAGAGGCGATTTCCGACAGCTTCGTCCTCCCGAACGCAATGGCGCGCAGAACGGAAAAATAGCCGCCCACCTCCGCCACTTCCTGCTGCAACAGAAAATGTGGCTCCTCATACAGATAACCCGTGCGGTTTAGTATGTTTTCCTCAATGCCCGCAAAAATATCCGAACAATCCGAGAAAGACTCGATATATTTGGGAACGCCGCCTGTCACCGCAAAGCGCTCGATCCGCTCTTTTCTGGACAAACCCGGAACAAATTTGCAGTAGTACCGAAACGGTATCTGCTTGAGACGAATCTGCGCCGTCCGCCTCCCATACAGCGGACTGTTGTAGGAAAGCGTCTGGGATACCATCATGGAAATGAGAGAGCCACACAGAATCACCATGACAGAACTTTTCATCAAAATCTCGTCCCATATCCTCTGAAAGACAGAAGGAAACGCCGGGTTTGCCTTTCCCAGATATTGAAACTCGTCTATAATCAAAACCGGCTTCGCCTCCCAGTGGCAGGAGACAATCGCCTTAAAAATGGTATCCCACCTGTCTGCGGACATCTCCGCCAGAAGGTCGCTATCGATAAAAGCCGCCGCCTTCTCCTGAAACGCGCTTCGGTTAAGCGCCTCCGCTTCCTGCGTAGCCAGAAAGTACAACGCCTTTTTTCTTTTCATAAATTCCGAGAGCAGCGTCGTCTTCCCCACCCGCCTCCGGCCGTATACAATGACCAGCGAAGCGCCTTTTTTTTCATATTCTTTTTCAAGCGTGCCGATCTCCAGCTCGCGGTCTACAAATTGTTCCATATACCCTCCGGACTGTCTGCGCCTTCTGCTATCCCCTATAAAAAGAGTATACCACAATTTATATGTTTGTAAACATTATGTTTGAAAACATAATATTTCAATTCATAACTTTTTATATCCAACCTATTACTTCATATAAACCACATATCTTGCATTTCCGAACTGCTCTACATAGCCGTGATCTCTGACAAACGCCCCCAGAATCCGCAGTTTTTCATCCTCAGCCATCTTTTCCACATCCACGCCGAACCAGTTAATCGCCTCTCCGTCGTCGCTCCAGTAAGCCGCCACCGCCGAGGAGACAACGATCACCGGCAGTTCCTTCCCCGCCTTATGCTCCGTTTCCAAGGCCGCCAGATCGCGTGTATACTCTGTCATACGGTAGGAATCCAGATCCGGCCAGCCTGTAGAAAGCGCCGGCGGCATATCCAGCAAATAATGGAGACCGGGCAGCTCGCCGTAGGTAATCGCCTCCCTGCCTGCCAATCCTTCCTCCTTTGCAAAAGCTGACAGCTCCTCCAAAAGCACGCCGTTTTCCGGATTCGTGTAAACACCCGCCGCTTTTTCCGGCATCTTTACACACCTGTCCCGGGCCTCCCCGTAAATACCGTCCTGAAACACAAAATTCACGTGGGAACCGACGCTCTGCACCGTCACAAATACGATCAGAATCACGATCGGCGCACGCCAGACAAACGCGTAAACGCCATCCTCCACACGCCGTTTCGCAAGTCCGCTCCACGCTGTCCACAGCAGAAAAGGGGCCGCCACAAACAGATTATTGATGATCGGGTACAGATCATTGTTGCTGCCAAGGGGCGTCAGAAAAATCTGCAAAAACACGAACGCAGCCAGTATCTTCTGCTCCGCACACGCCCTTTTCCCGATCAGACAACACACCGCCGCCGCAATCGTCACCAAGAGAAACAGCACCGCAGGATAATACATACAGCCGTTGCCGTACTCATAATACCGGAAATGAAACATCCCTCTGCCCCAGTAAAAACGGAGCAGTACAAGCAGAAGCAGCACATACGCCGCCTTTATAATTACGCCCGTTATGTTATATGCCGTCCGGCTTTCTTTGCTGCCATCTCCCTGCGCATCCGTTTTTTCCCTGCCCTGCTGCCCGCCTCGTTTCTCTGCACCGTAAAGTCTCTCCCGTGTCCAAAACGCAAAGCCTGCCGCCGCGATACATACGCCCGCAAATGCCAGCCAGTACAGCCCCTTTGCATAATCCCCAAACATCCCCGTCAACATAGACGTGGGTTTATAGTCAACCGCCTGTTCCGTCATGGCAAACATGGTATAAATCATATTCGGGTAAGCCGCCGCCCCGTAACGGGCGCAAATCACCGCCAAAAGTCCCCCCAAACCGAGCGCATAGCCCAGCATACACCACCCGGTAACCGAAAAAAGCGCACTCCAGGGCAACGAGTGCCTCTCCTTCTCCATCTTGGCCCTGCGAACGCCCACACGGTCTGCCTCCGCCGTCATACCGCCCGCCTGACTCCCCTGTGTCTTCCCGGCTCCCTGCCTGCCGATCAGCCAAACCCCGAACCAGACCGCCAAAATAAAGGCCGCCTGCACCACATTCGGCATCCGCACCGCCACATTGACTCCGAGACAGACACCCGCCGCCACAAAACAAAGCCGTCTTCTTTTGTCACACGGCCCTTTCCCGTCTCCGCACGCCAAACACCCATCCGCTCTCACACGCGGCCTGTCCTCAAAGGCCGTTTCTGCCGCATTGCCGCCTGCAAGCCCCCGATAAAGCAGCAAAATCGCCGCCGTCATCAAAAAATACGTCAGATAGTTGTACAGGATCGTGGACGGGCACCAGCAGAGTCCCAGCGCAAGAAATTCCCCCAAAAATAAAAGTGGCGCAGCTATCCGATTTTTCAGTCCGAAATAAACCATGAGCGCCGTCGCCGACTGCACAAGCGTGGTATAACATTTCATGCCAAGAAACGTCCCCCCGAAAGGAAGATGCATAAGGAACCACCCCACCGCATTCGAGAGAAACGTCGCCACCATCCATGTCCCGTCCATGGAGTCAAAAAACTGAAAATTCGTCAGACTGTAAGTCGAATCCGCCACGTCAATCCCCTGATTGACGATCAGAAACGGATAAAACAGGAGAATCGCCGGAAACAGCCAGCTCTCTATGAATTTATGATATTTCCGATACACAGACACAATCCCGTCCTTCCCAAAATCCCGGTGTCATCGCCGCGACACATTCCCAACCGCAGCCGCCACCCGCGCAAACACCCATGCCCGCGCAAAATCCACAGCCGTCCCGATTCCATAAACGATAACCACACATAAAATCAAATGCGGCACAAAGAGAAAACTTTTCTTTACGTTCTCCACGCCAAGCCATCTCATCCACTCGTACCGCACCAAAATATGCTCGTGCAAAAGATACACGCCAAACGTATAAGGCGCCAGCGTTCTCACTGCTTTCTCAAAACGCCCGTCCCTGACACGCATATTTTTAAACACATAAAAGAGGGAAACCGCACCCGCAAGGCACAGAAGATGATTGTAAGAGTAAAGCATATCCGCATAATAGGCAAACGCATCGCCCCCGTCGACGCTGTGCGCATTGGAAAAAATAGCCAGCAGCCATATGCACAGACAGGAAATCACATACCCCGCCACCGCACAAGACTGCTTTTCCATCCACCGAATGCCATATTTCCTGATATAGCCAGCCAGCACGAACAGACACAGAAACCACCCGAAATCATAGCCGTAACGGTCCGTGGCAAGGCGCAGGGGGAGAAGGGTTTTCTCCAGTGAGAAGAATGCCAGAAGAAACACCAGCACAATCTGCAGCTTACGTCTGTCCATTTTTTCCATACCCGCCGCCAGAAAAGGCGCAAACAGATACATCAACAGATAAGCCGTCGCAAACCAGTAATGCTCCGTGCCAAACGGGAACGCAAAACCGATCCAGCCATAAAGGCCGAGCTGCGATGCGGACACCACGCCAACCGCCAAAAGAAAAACGGGAATCAGCAGGGAATAAAAAAGAACCCGGCAAAACAGTGTCACAATTCGTCCCGGCTTCCATCCCGATTCCGCCAAAAAATACCCGGAGAGCAGCACATAACAGTTCACCGCCACAATGCAGAAAGCCTCGACCAGCCATGCGCAGACACCAACCGGATTCTCCCTTGCAGAAAAGGGAAACGGCACCGCAATCCCGCCCTTCACCAGATAATGAAGCGAGATAATCATAAGCATTGCCAAAATGCGCAGCAGCTCAAAATTAGCCTGTCTCTTACTTCCCGATTTCATTTCTCTCTTTTCCGCTTCCTTTCCGCAGCTATACCGTCTGCTTCCGAAAATCTCTCTATCATTCCGCCTTCTTGGAGGCATCCTTAAATATCCAGATTTTACTGAGCACATAGTTCGCCAGAATCACAAGCACCTGACAGATCAGTTTGGAAATCTTGTCATTCATGGAACAAAGATCCACCATCACATACATCAGCGCAATCTCCAGCACTTCCGTGGCCACCCTCGCACCGATAAAAGAGACGAACTCCCTCACGACAGAAGCTCTCTCCTTATTCCCGCTCTTAAACACAAACGTCCGGTTCGTCCAGTAGGCAAACACCACCGTCAGCACCCATGACAGAACCGTCGCCGCCATATAGTGCATGGCAATGGTATCCGCAAAAAGGAAATACAGAATATAGTTCAGCACAAAAGCCAGAAATCCGAAGATCAGATAGTTGATTCCCTCTTCATGCTTCTTATACATTCCCCATCCGAAATCCCATAATTTTTTCATACGTTTTCTCCCTTATCTCTCGCCGGAAATTTTTCTGGGGATCATTTCCCTCTTAGTCTTCCCACTCCCGTTATCGTTCGCGGGAAATTTTCCTGGGGATAATTTCCCTCTTTACTCTTTCTCTCGCTCTTATCTCTCGCGGGAAATTTTCCCCGCTGCTACACGGTACACCATATCGCATTTCTCAATGGTCTGCAGTCTGTGCGCGATAATCACAAGCGTCTTTCTCCCGTGCAGCCTGTTAATGGAATCCATAATCGCCGCCTCCGTCTCATTGTCCAGAGCGGAAGTCGCCTCATCCAGCACAAGCACCTCCGGGTCCTCATAGAGCGCTCTGGCAATGCTGATTCGCTGCCTCTGTCCGCCCGAAATGCGGATGCCGCGCTCACCGATTCCCGTTTCCACGCCCTCCGGCAGACTCCTTACAAAATCATCCAGCGCCGCTTCTTTCAAGGCACGCCAGACCTTCTCATCGTCGATCTCCTCCTCCGGCACGCCGAAAGCCACATTCTTGCGAATGGAATCGTCTATCATAAATATTGTCTGGGGAATATAGCCTATATTTTTCAGCCATGCCGCATAATGGCCGCTTACGTCCGTTCCGTCCGCCAGAATCCGGCCGCTCTCCATCTGCAATAGCCCCAGCAGAATATCCACAATCGTCGTCTTGCCCGCACCCGTGACGCCCACGATGCCCACGGAAGATCCAATCGGAATCTCCATATCCGCATGGTCAAAAATATGCGTCTCCGTATTCGGATATTTATAGGTGATATCCTCCAGCCGGATCATCTTTTCCAGCGGCAGCTTTTCCACGCTCTGCCTTTGCTTATACGCTTCCGCATCGTAAGTCACACTGCCGTCGTGAATCTCTTCCTGCAAATTATCGCTGACTCCCATAAAGAAAGGCTCGAAATAGGAGATCGAAGTCTGGTAATTATTGATGCGGTTCACGCTCGGAAGCAGACGCATGGCCGCCGCCGCCAGAGCCGATAGCTGCGGCAGAAGCTCTTTCATCTGCGTCCCCTGTCCGATAGACAGCACAAAATAGCCAACCATGCCCGCAATGCACACCGTCTCGATCAAAAGTCTGGGGGTCGCGTTAAAGAGATTATATTTCTGTACGGAGCTGACATAACCCGCCCCGCATTTTGCATACTCGTTGATAAAGTAGTTTTCCTTACAGCCAATCTTGATTTCCTTAATTCCCATCACCGACTGCTCGATCCATTTATACAGCCCGCTGTAATAATCCTGATTGTCCTGCCCGGCCTTTATCATAATAGGCTTTAACACCTTTTTAATCACAAACAGAAGCGCCACCATAAGCGCCGCCACCGTCACAATCATCATCGCGTCGGAATAGAGAAAAAGCGCTGTCACCAGACAGACAAATACAATGCACTCGCTGAAAAGCTGCAGGCAGCTTAAAATCAGCCCGTACATATTGTTGACGTCAGATGTGATGTTTCGTTGGATGACAGATGTATCCGCATTCAGATAATACTCATAAGGACGCTGCATAAAATTGATCATCATGCGCCTCGAAGTGGCGAACTGATTCGTGTAGACAAACTTAAGCTGCGCCTTCTGTTGAAAAAAAAGGTAAATATTTTTGATTACCGTCATTCCCACAAAAGAAAGCAGCAAAAACATGGCAAACTGGGCAGTGCTCTCCATCCCAAACGTCTCGTAAACCGAGGAGAGAATGCTGCTCTCAGAGATTGCCTCCGGGTCCATCACCACGGTCACAATGGGCACCAGCATGGAAACGCCAAGGCTCTCCAGCACGCCGCCAATCAGCATCATAACGATAAGCGCTGCCATAGCGCGCTTCTGCCTGCCATCCAGCAGGACATTCATTTTCCTTAAAATCTTTCCCATTGTCAGGTTCCCTCTAAAAGCGGACGGCAATTCTTCTCGCGCCCGTATTGATCCGCCGGGCCTTACACCCAAAACGCTCCTTCACCCCGGACCATCCGCCCGGCTTAACTTCCATCGAGTATACCACAAGTACACACACAGCGCAAATTTCGCTTTTTTCTTTCATCCAAATCACGAATATTCCGCCGGACATACGCTTTTCCCATTCAGATCTCCTCGTTTTGCCGGTGCAGCTTCGGGTCTTCATACTGGTCCATAAAATCTTCACCCAAATAGACGATCTCCTCGGCAAACCGGATGTTTCGCACCACTGTAAATACAGAGATGACCCTGCGGAAAGTCAGCCCTTCGATATAGTTCAGCACTTCCATCGGAAATTTCCGGTCGAGCACAATATGCTCCGAAAATTTCTCTTCATAGTTCAAAAGATCTCTGGGATGCGGTTTAATCAGGATCACAGACTCCGCCCCTTCTATTTGACCATGTAGGTCAATGCAGTCCCGGAAGATCTTCTCGCGTACATCAAGCTCACACAGCGGCTCCGTCAAAAGAAGCACATTGTCCTTTCCCGTAGCCAGTTTTTCCTCTATTTCCCCTATATTAGAGATAAACAGGCGCACCAGAAGCGCCTTATCCTCCTTCGTGAGCGCATCCGCCAACTCCTGTCTGGACTGTTCGATATATTTGGGGCAGGGATAGGGCAGAACGGAAATATCGTTGACCTCCATATCCAGACAGTATTTCCCCCATCCGTTTTGAATGAAAATGAGATTCAAAGAAGCGAGAAACGCCTTTAGCTTAAAATGTCCTCTGTTGTCGTAGCGGGCTGTATCGTAAGTGCTGATGCAGTCCAGTCCGTCCTCCAGCGCATGATAATGTATTTTTTTGTAACTTAAATAATAACCGATCGGATCGGAATCGCAGAACACGTAAAGATCCTTATACGCTTTAAAGTCGACCGGCACATAAGGCTCCTGCGCCCTGCCAAGAAGCTTCGTATAACGGACGCGGGCCAGTAAATTCAAGAGCAGATTTCCCCTGTCCACATGGTATTTCATAATCTCTGGGAAATTGACGTCCTCCTTCTCCCCGAACATATACACCGCCTCAAAGAGTCCGCAGGCCAAAGCCCGCTCCTTTAAATCCCCGAAATCATTGGACATGGTGCTCATCACAAGGGTGGCTCTACCCCGTTTTTCCCGTTCCAGATTCAGTTCCTTTAAACATGCCACATACACATGATAATAGGTGTGACAGACGTAAATCCTATCTTTCATCATCGTTCACGTTCCAAAACCTCTCCATTGTATTCCTCCGAAAACACGCTCATCTGCCGAACGTTACGCAGGCGAAAGCATCGTCCGGCCCTCAACACGAAATCTCCACTTTCACTTGCGCCAATATTTGCTTTCCCAGCTCCATGGCCTCTTCCGGCGTCTCCCCTGTGGTAATCACATGTCCCAGCCTGTCATTGCTAGACCTCGTTCCCTGCACAGAATCTCCGGGTTTTTTATAAATACTGATTTCCTCCACGCCTTCCTGTTCATGAAGCCCATCCAGCACGGTGATCCGGGTAATCACGCCCTCCTGTCCGGTATGCAGAAAATGAATCGCCGCGCTGCGGTTCCATTTCGGAGTCAGATCAGGCTTCTCCCCCGTCGCCAGAAGCACCGATGCCCCTACCATATCAATGCCTGTCGAAAGCGGCACCAGTCTGGACGTAATAAAGTCGCCGCCAAGCCTCGCCGCCAGCTCCACAATCTTCGGCCCGTCCTCCGTCACCTTGATCTCCACATGGGCGGGCGCATTCTCAATGCCGATCGCCCTGACTGCCTGCGCCGCCACACGCCGTATCCGCTCCTGCACTTGCTGATCCAGTCTGCACGGCTCACAATGCGCCAGCTCCACAAAATAGGGCGGCGGTGTGATAAACTTGTCCGTGATCGCAAGGATATGAGGTTCGCCTTCTATCACCATGATTTCCACACTGACCTCCTGACCGTGCATGTATTCCTCCACCATCACGGTGCCGTTTCGGGAGTTTCCCAGACTGTATCGGTATGTCCTGTTTTTCATCTCACTAAATGCTTTAAGATATGCCGTGTAGCGTTTTAAATGGTCTTCCGAAAGCTGCTTTCCCCCAGAAAGTTCCCCCGGTATCTCATCACGGCTCTGCGGTTCGTCCTCTCCCCCATGAGATACTGCGCCACGGCTTTCCGGTTCAAAAAGCGATACATCCAGTTTCCCAAAGTCTATCTGCACCACGCCCCGGCTCCCCGCATTATCTGCGGGCTTCACGATACAGTTCCCAGCCAGCTTATCCACCGCCTCCGAAAAGGAATCATAGTCTGTGGCTGCATAGTATTCCGGTATCGGCACGCCGCATTCCTTTAAGCGGTCTCTCATTTTACTTTTTATGGTGGCACAGAGCGCGTTCTCGTAAGACAGATCCGGCCGCTTTCCCAGCTTTTCATTGACATATGCCGCCGTCCGCACGGGGCCGTCGCTGGTGGAAGTCATCACCACGTCCGGCTGATAAATAAGCGCCTGCCGGTAAACCTCCTCCTGATCTAATGTACTCACCACCAGCTTCACATCCGCCAATGCAAATCCCACCGCATTTTCGTCATAATCCACCAGAATGACCTGATAGCCCAGCTCCTTGGCCTTCTTTATGGCGGGAACCTGCAACGCGCTGGCGCCCAAAATCATGATCTTTTTCTGTTTTTCTTCCACTTTACTTTTCTCCATCGCCACCGATCCATACCATGGCTTTCCGGTTTCAGCCTGCAATCAGCCTGTCATGCCTTATCTCCTGCAGCGTATTGCCCATCATTTCTTTTCCATACTGCCACGCAGCGCTTACTCAATATATTTCCAGTCCATCGGCGTCCCCCGTGAAATATCGCAGCGCGCCTTTTTACCCAGCACTTCTTCATAATACACAGGCGCCATACCGAATGCCGGACGTATAGAGCGCAGGTTTTCCGGTGTAAAAATCTCCCCCGCCTTCATATCCTGCGTCACAAAGAGGGACCGTCCCTCCTCCCTGCTTCTCTCCTGCTTTTCCGTCAGACGATAAGTCACCTTCCCCAGCGCCTTCTCCACAATGCGGATTTCATCCACCATCTTTTTGAACTCCGCCGGTTCCATGGAAAAAGCCCCATCCGGCCCGCCGTCGGCACGGGAGAGCGTGAAATGTTTCTCCACCATGCACGCGCCAAGCGCCACCGAAGCCACCGCCACGGCGGAGCCCATGCTGTGATCGGAAAGTCCCGTCAGACAGTCAAAGGTCCCGGCCATGTGGGGAATCAGTTTGATGTTCATATCCTCATAAGGCGTCGGATAAGTGGCCGTGCATTTCAAGAGTATAATCTGCTCATTTCCCTCTTCCCTACACGTTCTCACTGCCCTCTCAATGTCACCCATATGCGCAAGTCCCGTAGCTATAATCACAGGTTTTCCCTGCCTGGCAACCTTACGGAGCAGGGGAATGTCCCAGATTTCAGGAGAAGCGATTTTATAGGCAGGCATCTTTATCTCTTCCATAAAGTCCACCGCCGTAAAGTCAAACGGCGAAGAAAAGCAGTCCATGCCCAAATCGTTAGCAAGTTTCATCAGTTTCGGCTGCCACTCCCAAGGCGTGTACGCCTCCTGAAACAGCTCAAAGCAGGTCATACCATCCCAGATCGTCCCCTGCCTGATCTGAAAATATTCGTTGTCACAGTCCAGCGTGATGGTATCTGCCGTGTAAGTCTGCAGCTTCACCGCATCCGCCCCGGCCTCTTTCGCGGCCCGGATAATCGCCTCGGCCCTGTCGTAGTCCTGCAGATGGTTAGCCGACATTTCCGCCACAATGTAAGTCGGCTCACCCTCCCCGACGAATCGATTCCCTATCTGTATTTTCTCCTGTCCCATTTTCCCTCTCTCTCTGCCGATAGGCTCTGCATATACCAGTGTCATTTCTATGCTTTCCCGATGCATTTTTTACAACCGCTCCCTGCGTATGACACACGACATCAGGCATAAAACCACACCACCGTGTGCTGCACTGCCTTTCTCTTACCGCTCATATTTCTCCCGCATCATCCGGAATTTTATCTCCGCCAGTTCCAGATCAGACGGATTGTCGATATCCTGCACCTCCGTCTCCGGCACGATAATGGGCAGATATCCGTCCGGCAGATCGCCCCCGCAAGCCAGATACCGCTCCACATGGTAACAGTAAAACTGCCCGCTGTCATGATACACAGGCTCTAAATCCTGTGACCGTTTCATGGCATTTTCGGGATAGCAGTACACAAGTTTTCCGTCCCGGACCGCCATGCCCCGCTGAGGCGGAAAGGAATAGCGGACCACTGGCATCACCCCGGACGCGTCCTGCTCCACCAAAAGCCGCATAGCGTCTTTCAACTTTTCAGCCGTTATAAAGGGAGCCGTTGGGTAAATGCACGCCATATAATCAAACTTCTCTCCCCGCTCCTCATAAGTCCGGAGCACTTCCATGAGCACATCGTCCGTGGTTGCAAAATCTCCCGAAGTCTCCTTACTTCTCATAAAAGGAACCGCCGCCCCCGCATCCCTCGCAATCCGCGCAATCTCCTCATCGTCCGTGGAGACCATAACCTCGCGGAACATCCCCGACTGGATCGCCGCTTCAATGCCGTAAACCAACATCGGCTTCCCCATAAACTCTCTAATATTTTTCCCAGGAATGCGCTTGCTGCCGCCCCTGGCGGTGATGACTGCAATCGCGTTACACTCTGTACCCATTTCTATTCTTCCTTTCTTTTCCTATTTCCAGTACAATGAAAGTTTTTCCTTTGCCCCATCCTCAGATAAAGAATATTTCGCCACAAGCGCCTCTGCTACCTGCGCCTTGGTTTGGCCTGCTTCCTGCAGCACCTCCACCATACAGCGAATCCCCTGTTCTATTCCCTGTCTCTTTCCAATTTCCATGCCTTCTCTGATGCCTTCCTCGCGGCCCTCACTTTTCAAGGTTCTCTCATACTTCTCCACATCAAACTCTTCCAGCAGCATACCAAGCACCTCCGCGCGGTTTTCCCTCAAAACCTTCTCAAGAATCCCGTTTTCTATACAATAATCCACTGCGTCCGCCAGCGCCGTTTCCGTACGCTTCCCTTCACGCATACACGTTCTCATAATATCCACAAACGCCGCGTATTCTCTCAACACCCTGCATTTTTCCATCAGTAAACGATTATGTCCGTGATTTATATTGAGCACCTGCACCGTCAGCTCCACGTCCGCCTTTGCCGACCGATCCTCAAAGGCATCCGAAAGCCTGATTGTCTTCTCCTCTGGCATTTCCTTTGCGCCGTTATAGAATACCACGCACTTCGGTGTCGGCAGGGAAATCAATCCCTCTCCATACAGGCTCTTTTCCGCCCGCTCAATCACCATCTGGTATTCCTGCGCAAGATAAATCAAAAACCGTACCGGCAGATTGGGGCTGTAAGTGCTCTGGTGTTCGTACATACTCAACGTACCCGCCAGCACAAAGGCCAGATCATTTTTCATCACCACATAAACCGCGCTCTCAATCGTCACGATTTCAAGCTGCGACGAATCTTTGTAATCTGTCCCGTTCAGCGCATTGTACAGCTCTAAAAGCGCCTCCCTGTCTCTCTCAAACAGAAACCGGAACAGCCTGTCCTTCACATTCCTGCGCACCTTTCCTCCGCGCCCAAACCTCCATATCTTTCGCCGTTTCCACGCATGTCTTTTCTGTACCATGCTTCCTCCTTTCCGTATCCGGCAGAAAAGAAAGCATGTCTCCCACAAATGCACGTTTCAGTTTCCGCCGTATCTTCTGTTGTCAGTGTAAAAGAAAAATTCGACAGAAACTGTCCTGAAGGTGCAGAATGCACATCTGTTAGAATTTCTCCGATGGATTTATTGTATAGAATTATGTTGCAAATGTCAATGGAACTTACAAACGAAATATCGTCAATGCCGCATCTGTCGCGTCCTTTTCCTCGCGGGGCAGACTCCGGGCACACGCTAGCCCCTATGCTCTCACAGCCTCATCAGCTCCCCCGCGATCCGTTCCGCGCCTCTGCCGTCCGTCACACGGGCAAGCCTGTCCTTCATCCGTTCCCGCAGCGAAACATCCGTCACCAGTCTTTTCAGATGTTCACAGATCGCCTCGATACAGGCATTTCTATCCTGTACGATATCCCCGGCGAAGAGCATCCGCTCCTCGGCCTCAAAAAATTCCCTGTCGTAGCGCTGGTTGTCAGCCGACTGAAAAAACACCGTGGGAACCTGCATGGCGCTCAGTTCAAACAACATTGTTCCGGCCGCTGAAACCGCCGCGTCGCAGTCCGCCATCAGCCCTGCCATATCCTTGCAGGGACGATATACCTTCACATTTTCATGGTGCGCCGCGAATGCCTCGATCGCGTCGCCCTGGGGATGGTATGCGCCTACCACAGCATGAAAAATCACCGACTTTAACTCTTCTGTCTGCACCGCCCGCTGCAATACGCCCCAAACGGCATTCTGCGCATCCCCGCCGCCGCTGGATAACAGCACGGAAAAGCCTTTGTTCTCCCTCCGGTCATCACCTGGCACAGCTTCACCAAACTCCTCCCGCAGAGGCACATAGTCCGTCCCCAAAAGCAGTTTTGTCCGACCGCCGTAAGTCTCCTCATAGGGGAAACGGGTGTGATACGCATTATAATTGATCAATGCGTCCACGGGAAAAATATGTTCAAAGCAGTCGTCGATACAGACCAGTTTCACAAAATTTCGCAGGCCTTCAAAATAAGCGGGCGGCGCCTGATAAGAATCCACCAGAAGCGTCCTTATCCCTGCAAGTTTCAGAACCTCCCGCAGTACCGGAAGTTCCTCCTCCATATGATCCCACCGCGTATGCAGACAGACATGCTCCATCCCCGCCTGAGAAAGCATATCCTGCGCCTGCTCGTCCGCCGTGATAAACAATACCTGGCCCCCCAGCTTGTTGATTTGCCTCGCTATCGTGATACAGCGCATCATATGACCTGTCGCCACACTCTCGTTGGCGTCCGCACGGATACCGATCACGGGCTGTTTTTCATATAGCGCAAGCACCTGAGCGATCCGCTCCATCTCCTCCGTTCCGTAACGCTGGTCAATGGGCAGCGCAAGCATATGCGCGAAAATATATGCCTCGTCCCCTTTCCGGAAATCTCTGTTTTCCTCCCCCACCGGCCAAAGCGTCGGCGCATAGATACCGTGCTGCGCCAGAAATCTCTGTAAGCCGTCACGCTCCTTCGCGTAAACCGGCAGATAGAGCGGCGCCTGCGCCTCCTCTCTAAGAAGTGTGGGCCACAGTCTTTTCATGCCGCGTATTTGGTCATACAGCATACGGTAATTTTCCGTTCTTCTTCTGCCCGCTTCCTCCTCATCCGTTCTGCGCAAAATATCTGCGGAGATGTTCGAAATGCGCCGTACACCCCTATAACTGTCAAGTTCATTTTCCAGAGAACGGTTCCGGTTCAGATAGGCAGCCTTTTTCGGAAGCCAGCCTGCCGTCAGCGCGCCTTCTGCTCTTCTCTCCTTCTCACGCAGATACTCCCATTTTTGAACAAGGGGAATCAGACGCTCTTTTGCGTATGCTTCTCCCGATTCCATCCTGTCCTGCGCCAGCGGCAAATCGGAAACCACAAAGCCGCCGTCGGGAACCGCATACCATTTCCGCAGACTCCCCACCACAAAATCGGCTTCCTTTCCGGCCGCTTCCAGATAATAAGACTGGGTCACATCCTCCATCACAAAGACGCCTTTTCCCCGGAGGGCGGCAAGCTGTCCGCGCAGCCCCGCGCAGGTGTCCGATCCGTAATAGGGATGGATAAAAATAAGACCGGGTTCCTGCGCCAGCGCCAAACGGCCAATTTCCTCACCGGACGGCTCCAGATCCCTGTTCACAGGATAAAAACACAGCTCCCATCCATGACTCACAAAGGGCAGGAATACGCAGTCGCACATATAGGCCGGCATCAGGCAGCGTTTTGATATATCCGGTTTTTCCCGCTCCAGCGTGATCAGCACAAGCTCGATGGCCTCCCTGCCGGAAGCCGTAAAGCAGCACTGCTTTTTCCCGTACTTTTCCACCTGCGCAAGATGCAGCGCCTCTGTTTTCCCGCCTTCTCTCACCGTGGCCGGATCTATCTCAAAAATACTTCCGATTTCCATAAACGTTCCTCCGCCCGATACGCGTTTCCCTTATGGCGCTTACCCGTATCTCTTCCTGAAGTGCCGATACGCCCACAGCAGCTTGTAATATACCATAAAGCACAGGGTAGATTTCATCTGCATACGAATCAGTTTTTTCTCTTCCTCATGGGTTCTGGAAAGATAATAAGAATTTTCCTGAAAATTCGGAAAACGGCAGCGCATCTCCTCCCCCAGCTTTTTTACAAACCGGTATTTTGTCCGCTTTACCCCTGCCATGTAGGTAAACAGCGTATTCACATAAAAGAGCAGGGTAAAACTGTATTCCAGTTCCGGCCGGTATTTATCCAGAAAATCATGCCGCTCGGCTTCTTTTAACATCAGTCTGCCCGCCTCGCAGCGGTCTTCACAGCGTTTCTCCGAAATGGTGTGCACCGTGGATGATTCGTGCTGATAGTAGTAATACAGCGGTTCCTCAATGTACTCGAAACGATTCGCCAGCACCAGATAAGAGTTGCCAAGGGCATTGTCCTCATAAAAGATATGCTCAGGAAACCAGAGCGCATGGTCAAGAATCATGGCCCGGCGGAAAATCTTCACCACCAGACTGCCGCCGTCCAAAATCAGGCTCCGTCTCTTCTCATCATCCAGAACACCCGTCTGACTTCTCTTATTATTGTGCACCACCTGTCCCACTTTCATGGAGTGTTCCGAAGTCAGACAGTAGTCGCACCCCGCAAGATCGGCCCCTGTGCTTTCCGCCCGCCCAATCAGACGCTCATACATATCCGGCGTAATCCAGTCGTCGCTGTCGATAAATCCGACCCACTCTCCCTGCGCCATCTTTAAGCCCGCGTTTTTCGCACCGCCCTGATGCTTATTTTCTTCCAGATGCAGCGCATGGAATTTTTCGGGGAAACGCTTTTCATACGCTTTCAGTATCTCCCACGATTCATCGGTGGAGCAGTCGTCCACCGCAATGATCTCATAGTCAGACACCGTCTGCGCCACAAGCGAGTCCAGACAGTATTCCAGCTTTTTCTCCGCCGCCATATTATAGACCGGCACGATGATGCTAAGTTTCATCCGCGTCCGTCAACTCCTCTCCCGGTAACCGTTCAGCCTTCGTCTGCCCTGTCACAAAACGCCTCATGCCAGACCGTTTACAAAACCATCCGCAATACAGACAATAAATCACCGTCAGCGCAGACACCACGTCCGCAATCACAAACCCCCAAATCGGCCCGTAGCGCACATAAATCCGGTGTTCCACACCGTCCCCGTTCACAAAAAAGCGCATCCGTCCGCCGTCGCCCCTCTCTATCTTCACAGGCTGTCCCAACTCATCCTGCGCCCGGTATCCCAGATAGCTCTGCAGGGGCAGTTCGATATACGCCTCAGAGGAGACCGCCGTGTAAGAGACAGCCGCTTTCGTCCCCTCCTTCTTGTAGCCGCGCACAGACACATCGCCGATATCCGACAAAACCACACTGGTGGTCAGTTTGTCGTCCGTGGCGTCCACCAGCCGCCATTCGTGGGGATAAAACAGGCCCACACTGGTGCCCAGCTTCGTCTCATGCCCCTTGGATGCCACTGACTGCGCGTCCTTATAGGGCACATGGTTGTTGTCGGTGGGCACCGTAACGATAATCAAAAGGTTCAGGCCAACCAGCATCGCGGCAATCACATTCCGATAAGGTTTCAAAGCCTCTGATCTGTCAAGACAGGCCGCCCCCACAAAAAGGAAACAGGCGGACGCCGGACCCAGAAACCGCCATGGGAACTGCAGCATCGTGGCAATATTGTAAAAAAAGCCGTTTGCCATAAGCGCTCTGCTTGGAAAATATCCCGTAGTCATGAAAACCAAAATACCGCCAAGCACAAAAAGGTAAAGCGTATAACCGTCAGCCCCGGTGACCCGCCCGCGCTTTTCACACAAAAGATATATGACGCCGATCCCCAGACAGCCCAGAAGGGCGAGTCCCAGCGAAAAATACTGCTTATTATACAGACTTATGGACTGGGTCATGTTGGAGAGATTGATGGACTGCTCGTAGTAGCCGCTCCACCGCAGAACCTCCTTGTCCAGTTCCTCATTATAGTAATAATATAAAAACGGAACCGCGTACCATGCGTTCAGCAAAACCGTGTACAGCGCCGCCTTTAAAAGCGCCACATGCCGTTTCTCCCTCACAATGCGCACACAGTACAAAAGCACGGTAACCACACAGACCGCCGCCACATAGGCCACGCTCAGGATATGGCTCTGCAGCGCGCCGGAAAAGCCGATGACCAGAAAATACCACTTTTTTCGATCCCCCATAACGATATGGTAAAGCCCCGCAATCACCAGCGGCCAGAACACCAGCGCAAGCAGCTCTCCCAGATCCCCTCTGGAGAGCATATTGGTAAAGCGGTAGGGCATCAGCGTGTAGAGCACCACCGCCAGCAAAACGCTGCGTCTGGATTTCACCATGGACTTCACCGCCACATAGGCGCAAAACGCTGATCCCACATTTGACAAAAAAAGCAGCGTCTTATAGGAAAAGGCCAGCGATACCCTGCATATCCGCAGAAACGCCCCTATGTATAAAAACAGATAGGGATACATGGCGTTCATATAACCGTTATTCTGCAGTCCTTCCGGCAGAATATTGACAGGAATCACCTGTCCGTCGAGAATGCCGTCCTTAAGCCCCTCCAATCTGGCCAGATGGTAGCACAGATCATCCGCATTGTAAAGATACGTGTGCATGATAGGGGTGGTCGCCAGAAGCGCTGCCCCCAGAATCACACAGGCGTCCACAAGACCTTCCCCTGAAATTCTCCTGCCGCTTTTCAGGTACAGCCAGAAAGCAAGGTGCAGAAGAAGAAAAAACGCAATGATAAAATAGGTGTCCGTGTAGAAAAGCGTATGGGGTGTGATGGAAAACTTTTTGAGGGTAAGCGTACCGCTCCCGCTGTAGTTGATGCGAAACTGCAGTTCCTTCGCGTCCCTGGAAAGTGCAAAATCCGCCGTCAGCTCCTTTTTGTCGGGTTCAATCGGCCATGCCGCGATCTTGGTCTCCTGCTCCCAAAGCTCCAGCACACTGTCCTTCTGGTCAGCGCTGTAGCTCATGGATACCGTATAGCCGCCCCTGTTCATAACATAGGCCGGCGTGCTCGCCACTGAACTGTATCCCGCCAGAATGTCCCCCAGCGTCCGCAGATCTTCCGAGTCAATCAGTCCCGCGGCATTTTTGATTACCAGCGCATTCTCCGTATTGATCAGGCCCATGGTATGCTGCAGCTCAATGCCGTCATAGACGATAGGCTGCTTTCCCTCGTCCCCCAGCCATAAAAGCACGACAAACAGCACAGCCAGTACCGCATATATGATTTTTGCCTTCCATGATATTTCTTCCGTCATTTTCCTCGTGTTCCTTTGTTTTTCCGTTATCGATTCCCGTATGATCTACATGCGGTAAAAATCCACAATCCTGCTCACAGCCCGGATCACGCTCTCCACATCCTCGTCGGTCATCGCATAGTAGAGCGGCAGAGAAATCATTTCCTCATAGAGCTTTTCCGCACGCGGACAAAGCCCCCGTTTATATCCGAGTTTTTCGTAATAGGGGAAATAGTAGGTCGGTATGTAATTCACGTTACAGCATACATTTTCCGCCGCCAGCGCCTCAAAAAACCGCTTTCTGCCAATGCGAAGCCTCTCCGGCACAAGCCGCAGGATATAAAGATGCCTTGTGGTGTCCGACTCCGGAATCTCCCGCTGTACAAAAAGCTCCGGCATTTCGGAAAAGGCCTCGTTGTAGCGCTTTACAATCTCTTTTCTGCGGCTGCTGAACATGGGCAGCTTGTCGAGCTGGCTGATAATCAGGGCCGCCTGCATGTCCGTAATGCGGTAATTATATCCAAGGGCAATCTGCTCATAGTACCACGATCCGTCCGGCTCATGCTCCATCAGGCTCTCATCCCTCGTGATGCCATGGGCACGGTACAAAAGCAGCTTTTTATAAAGCGTTTCGTCGTTGGTCAGCACCGCACCGCCCTCGCCGCCCGTCACCGTCTTGACAGGATGAAAACTGAACGTGGTCATATCAGACAGGGAACCGTTTGGCTGCCCCTTATATTTGGTGCCTATCACATGGGCGCCGTCCTCGATCAGTACAAGCCCGTGCTTTTTACAGATCTCTCTCAGGGGATCAAGGGCCACAGATTGACCCGTATAGTCAACCGCGACCACCGCTTTCGTAGCGGGTGTGATGAGCGCTTCCACCTTTTCCGGATCGATATTGTAAGTTTCGGGATCAATGTCCGCAAAGACAGGCCTTGCCCCGCAGTATAGCGCACAGTTTGCCGAAGCCGCAAAAGTGATGGGCGTGGTGATGACCTCATCCCCCGCTTTCACGCCCGCCGCCATCGCCGCCATATGCAGCGCTGCCGTGCCGTTGGCGCAGACCACCGCATACTTTGCCCCGGTCAGTCCACAGAGCTTTTGCTCCAGCTCCGGGATTTTCGGCCCGCAGGTCAGCCACTCGCTTCTCATGACCTCCACCACAGCCTGAATATCCGCCTCGTCTATATACTGATGTCCATAATAAATGGGTTTCTCCCTGACGGGCTTCCCGCCCTCGATTGCCGGTTTTTCCATCGCCGCTTGTTCCTCCGTTATTTACGTCAACAACCCCGCTGCAAGCAACGGGGTATATGTCATTCTCTGTGGTCCTATTATTTTTCTAACTCTACATCTTTTAGCAGCGCGCGGATATCATCCACCCCAAGCCAATCGGTGTTGTTATCGGAACTGTAATGGAAGCCTTCCATCACCTTTTTGCCCGAAAGATCCGGCTGCTGCCTGTTGTTCCATGTCATCTGGGGATAGACGATAAAATGCTTGTCATACTCATAGGTGGTCGCCGAATCCTCCGTCGTCACCATGATCTCGTGCAGCTTCTCCCCGGGTCTGATGCCTGTCTCGACAAGTTTACACCCGGGCAGCATCGCCTCCGCCAGATCCGTGATCTTAAAGGAGGGAATCTTACTGATAAAGGTCTCCCCGCCGTTTGCCTCCGCCAGTGCCTTGATCACCAGTTCCACGCCCTGCGTCAGGCTGATCCAGAACCGGGTCATACGCAGATCCGTGATCGGAAGCTCTTTCGCCCCCTCCTGAATCAGTTTGTGGAAGAAGGGAATGACGGAACCCCGGCTGCCCGCCACGTTTCCGTATCTCACGATGGAGAAATTGATATCCTTCGTGCCCACGTAAGCGTTCGCCGCCACAAACAGTTTGTCCGACACGAGTTTCGTCCCGCCGTAAAGATTTACCGGGTTCACCGCTTTGTCCGTGGACAGCGCCACCACCTTGCGCACACCCGTGTCAAGCGCCGCGTCGATCACGTTCATGGCGCCGTGGATGTTGGTCTTGATGGCTTCGTTGGGATTATACTCACAGGCAGGCACCTGCTTTAAAGCCGCCGCGTGAATGATATAATCCACGCCCTCGCAGGCCCGCTTTAAGCGCTCCACGTCGCGCACATCACCGATGAAAAACCGCAGCTTTTCCTCGTGCTCCTTAAACTCGTTTGCCATCATCCACTGTTTAAATTCATCCCTCGAATAAATGATAATTTTCTTCGGTTCATAGTGGGACAGCACGTATCTGGTAAAGCATTTCCCGAAAGAACCCGTTCCCCCGGTTATCAGTATGGTTTTATCCTTTAACATAAATCTCCTTCCTGTTTCCCGCCTTAACCGCCATATCACAGCTATGCCGCAGACGAACAAGTTCGTCTCGGAGAATGCCGCTTTTCGGGCATTCTCCTGAGTGAAACATAGAACTTCTTAGCGAAGCAGCCTCTGCTGCTAAGCTTTAGAAGTTCTTTTCACTCTATGCCTAGCGCACGAAACGCCTTCTCGTACGGCGCCCTGCAAAGCCCCTTTTCCGTAATGATTCCTGTAATCAGCGAATGATCCGTCACATCGAAAGCGGGATTATACACCTTAACGCCCTCCGGCGCCATCCGCTCCTTGTACCACATCTCGGTAACCTCCGATGCCTCCCGCTCCTCGATGGGAATCTGCTCCCCTGTGGCGAGCGACATGTCTATGGTGGAGCTGGGCGCGCATACATAGAAGGGAATCCCGTAATGCTTCGCCAATACAGCCACTCCAGAAGTGCCGATTTTGTTGGCGGCATCGCCGTTTGCCGCCACCCGGTCACAGCCTACAAAAACCAGATTCACAAATCCGCTCTTCATCACGGTGGACGCCATATTGTCGCAGATCAGCGTCGTGTCGATACCCGCGCCGTGCAGCTCAAAAGCCGTCAGTCTGGCTCCCTGCAAAAGCGGTCTCGTCTCGTCACAGTATACCCGGAAATCCGTCATTCCATGCTCAAGCGCCACATACATGGGTGCCGTGGCCGTACCGTATTTCGCTGTGGCAAGCGTCCCCGCGTTACAGTGGGTGAGTATCCCGTCCCCCGCTTTCATCAGTCCAAAACCGATCTCCCCGATGCTGCGGCTGATCGCCACGTCCTCATCCCGGATGGCCTGCGCCTCCGCAAAGAGAATATCTTTTATTTCCTCCACCGGCTGACCGGCATGTGCAAGCAGCGTGCGCTCCATCCTGTCTAACGCCCAGAACAGATTGACCGCCGTTGGGCGCGAAGAAGCCAGAACCTTTTTCTGTTCCCGAAACGCCGCGAGAAAAGCCTCGTAATCCTGCGCATCGATGCGGGACGCGGTGAGCGCAATCCCGTAGGCGGCGCAGACACCGATGGCCGGGGCGCCTCTGACCCGCAGAAAGCGGATCGCCTCATAAATATCTTCTATTTTTTCCACTCGCAGCACTTTCACCATACCCGGCAGCAATGTCTGGTCCAATATCTCCAGACAGCTCCTATCCTCCGAGAGACGGACTGTGTCCAATTTTAATGCATCCATATCTGCTCCTCTATCTTTGTCGGTCAGCCTGCGCCATTCAGCACACGCCATTCGCAAAATCGCATCTTCGATGCTCTCCGCTGTTTCACAGCTTCTTTTGCTCATAAACAGGCGTTCCCTCAGAGAATCATCCGCCTGTCAAGTTCGTGCAAGCCCGATTTGCCAGTCAAACGATTCTCTGGCTGAACTGGCAACATCTACATTATAGGCAGTTTCCACGGGTGTGTCAACGTATTTCACGCTGTGCCTCCCACTCGTCCCGGGGCATGGCCACCAGAGATTTTTTCCTGAAAAACAGCGCCATTTTTTGATTTGTCCACTCCTCTTTGTCGAGCGTGATGGGCAGATGCACAAGAGGTTCCTGCTCTCCCACGATAAAGGGCACCACCGCGTCCTCCACGCTCTCGTCCGTCAAAATTTCGGTAAGCTCGTCCATCTGCTCCTTATAGACAGCCGCCCTTCCCGTCCGGATATAGTAATAGCACACATAATCCGTGCTGTTTTTCAGATCCCCGCGGCAGACGATCACCACCAGAAACGCGGCGGCAAACCCAGCCGCATACAGGGGCAGGCGTAAGTTTTCACCCGCGCCGCTTTTTTCGCAGATCCATCCCAGCCCGTATATAAGACTGCCGAACAACGCCATGATAAACACCCAGAAAATCGTGTTGGGGACGCCCACGGAAACCGATCCGTCGGAAACGGAGCCGCCCACAAACAATACCGGCCAGTAGACCGCGCAGTACAGTCCCCACAAATACAAAATCACCGCCCCGGGACAGGGAAAATGCAATCGGTACTTTGGCACCGTCTTTCGCAGGATATCCCACAGAATCACCGCCACCACAAGCATGACCGCCATCGCCACAGGATAATCCAAAAAAGATTTCCCGATTCCCTGCATACCCTGCACAAGCGACTTGCCGACCGCCCCGATCATTCCCGCCGCCGTAACGTGGTACTGCGACCCGCCCCGCACCGCATTGCCCGGCGCAAGCGCACTGACCAGAAGCCCCGCCGTTTCAAACGCCCCGGGAATCAGCATGAAAAGCACGCTGCGGCCCCTGTGGAGAAGCAAAGCCATAAGCAGCACAAGCAGGCCCAGCCCGAAAATTGCCGTCAAATAGTTGGTTCCCCCAAGAAGGGTCATCCACAGGGAAGCCAGAACAAGATCTCTTTTCCTGAAAGCAAGCGCATAGCGGACAAGGCGGGCACAGCCAAACATGGCAAGCGCAAACGGCACCGTATAGTGCGCCGCCCCGTTATACCAGAAAATCGCCGAGGTCTGATAAGGCACAAACTGAATGAGCACAAGCAGAAGCACCGCGTCAAGCAGCAAAAAGTCCCGTTTCGTCATCTGCAGAAGCCGCACCAGCAGACAGTAGAGGAAGTCTGACACACCCCCGATGAGAAGCCCCGTCATCAAAACGGGAACAATCCCGTACGCATCATGGGAAAAGACCTCCGGCTGCAGGGAAAACAGAAAAACCGAAAACCAGGTTCCCTGCCACGAAAAATAATACTTTTTCACGCTCGCAAAAGCCGCCTGCAAAACCCGAAACAGGGAATGTGTATCCACCCACGCCAGATGGGTCAGCAGACCGAATGACCAGTCGTCCCCCGATGCCCTGTCAACGCCGGCAAGTAAAAAAATCGGCAGCAGGCTTAAGACAAAAACAATCACCGCCGCCCATGTCAGAGGCGTTCTCATATTTCCCGTTTTTACGGCATCCGCCCAAGTTTTCTTCATTCCGTCAAATCCCCCGTACCGCTCCGGGTGTCCCCGCCGCCGCTGTAATACCACGTTTCGCAAAACTTGTGCGAATGCTGAAGACGGCCTTCCGACAGTTTCCCGTTCCCGGAAGGAATCCGCCCATTCTGTGCGGCTCCACTCTCCGCGTCGTCGTATAAAGGAATATATGCCACCACCGCGTCCGCCGCCGCAATCTCAGGCTCCGTGATCGGCTCCTCGCTCGCGGCGCTGACAAAGTACACCTTATCATGCTTCATAAGTTCGTCCGCCACAGCCCAGATGCACCACTCCTCACCGGGCTTATATATATATACCGCCGGAACTTGCGCTGCGGCCTGCGCCCCGGCAAGCGCCGTTTCCTCCTTTGCCTCCGGATAGAGAAATACCACATCCGCCCTCACATATCCTAAGGCCACAAGCGCCACACAAAAAACTGCCGCCGCGCCGACCGCCCTTTTTTCATACCCGCCATCCGAAAGCAGGCGCCGCATCAGCAAATCCATACCAAGAAAGAGAAGCAGCACCACAATCCCGTAAATCGGAAGCTGGTAGCGGTTGGAAGTATCCCCCAGCAAAAGCGCGGTCTTCGACACCGCCAAAAAATATCCGGCCGCCGTAAAAAGCAGCATATCAAACGGTGCGCCTGCCAAAACGCCCTTTCCCGCAAGCTGTCCACCCTGCACATTTTTCTTCTGCGCCGCTCCCCCATGCCGCCTTCTCCCGCTCAACAGGCGCACCGCCGCTGCCGCCGCAAGAAGCAGCAGCAGGCCAAGCAGGCCGCCGAACACATAGCGGTTCATCAGATCCCAGAAAAAGAAAATCCGCTCGAGGGTATTCGACAAATCAAAAAAATTCTCCGTGGCCTGCGCCCCCCGCTGTCCTTTGAACATCTGACCCGGAAACGCCGGGTAAGTCAGATACGCCAGAACGAAAGCCAATCCCTGAAACAGACCGTACCGCAGACAGTTCCAAATATTCCTGTCACGCCGCAAAAGCCAGACGCAAAACGAAACGGCCAGAAAGAACAGAAAGATAAAATAATAATACTGTGTCAGAAAGCCCACGTAAGTCACCGCCGCCATGAAAAGAAGCGTCCCCACAGAAAGTCTTGTTCCGCCCCCTGCATCCGTCAGGCTCCCTTCCCCTCTGCCGCTCTCCTCTTCCCGAACCACGACACGCACATGCAAAATCGCGCTAAGCAGCACAAACGCCGTCAGCATTTCATACATCCGGATAAACACCACGCCGCTCATGGCCGCCGGACTGCATCCGTAAACAAACATCACGAAAAGAGGAATCGGCTGTCTTTTCCCCGCGGCTAAATATGACAAATATGTCAGAAGTATGAGATTGATCCCGTGAAAAAAGAGATTGACCGAAAGCCCGATCCACTTGGAAAACACACCCGGCACAAGGGACGCCACCGTGTGAAATACCCAGTAATACATGGGCGGATGCACGTCCCACGACTGCACCTGCTTTACCAGACCATACTGAAACCGCTCCCCCGGAAGCACCACAAATTCATTGCGGTATTCGTCCCGCTCCATCCATTTTCCGTCCTCCACATAGAAGCCGTTCGTCCGCGCCGTGGAGTAGTAGGTGTAAAACTCGTCCTCATGGAATCCCTGTTTCTGCGCGCAGAACCAGAATGCCGCCGCCATCTGCAGAAGCCAGAGTACAATAAAACACACCATATATTTGGTTTTTTTCCCGCTGCCCTTTCGCTCAACCATGCCCGCACTTTTCCCTCAACTTCATCTTTCCCGCGTGCACCGTCCTGGCCGCACGGGGGGCCGCCGAAAGCAGCAGCAGATAAGCTCTGTTTTTCCCCGTCAGATAGGGATTTTTTATCGTATCCCCCGTATGCCGCCGCAAATATTTTTTCACATTTGTGTAAAATGTGTTGTCCCTGTTCATTTGGGACAACGGCACATGCAGCATGTAATCCAGCCTCTGATAGAGGTTAAAGCGCACCGCATAGTCGTGCAGGGCAGGATATTTCCGATCCACAAGCGTCTGCACCTTGTCCGCATTTTCCACGATATCCAGAAACACCCGCGAAAAACTGTCCTTCGTCCTCTTTCTCGTGGTGCTGTCCGGCCTGCAGACCACGTGGTAACCCTGCTCCGGTAAAATCCCGATGCCCGGAATCTCCTGCAAAATATCCAAAAGCAGCCGGAAATCCTCGTTCAGCTCGCCTTCCGGAAACCTGTGGCCCTCAAAGATTTTGCGCGGAAACAGCTTTGTGCAAAAGGAGCTGTCCCCCCGGTGCAAAAGAAGCTCTTTTATGAACGTCTCCGAGTCGCAATACCACTCCTTCTCCGGCGGCACGCAAATATCCGGCAGCCGCTTTCCCTCCTCGTCCACCTCGTCGCGGGATATCTGCGCCACAGGGTACTCCCCCCTCTCCAGCGCCGAAACCAGCTTCTCATACACATAGGCGTCTACATAATCGTCGCTGTCCGCAAATCCCACATAATCCCCGGAGGCCATCGAAAGCCCGACATTTCTGGCGGAAGAAGCGCCCCCGTTCTCCTTATGGTAAGCGGCAATGCGCGCATCCGACGCCGCAAGCTGTTCACAGAGCTTCCCCGTGCCGTCCGTGGAACCGTCGTCAATCAAAAGAATTTCCAGCTCTTCGTACGTCTGGGCGCAGAGGGAGCGCACACATCTTTCCAGACAGTTTATGGAATTGTATACAGGAACAATCACACTGATTTTTTTCGTCTCCATCTGCTCCTTTCGGCCCGTTTGCCGCGATTTTACATCCCTTTGCTACCGTGTTTTTGCCCTCTGCCCTGCATCGTCCGCAGGCAGATATTTCCCCGGCTTAATGACAGGCGCCTCGCTAAGCGGCCCCTCTTCCTCCGGGCAGAGCCTTCCCCGACGCATGCCTTCCACAAACCGCAAAAGAGCGGAAGCCGCATGTTCCGCATTCCACACATCCCGGATGGTCTTGTAGGCGGCACGCCCCATGCCCCGCCGTTCCTCCCAATTTTCAAACAGATCCAGCACCAGCGCCTCCATCTTTTCATAGCGGCCGCCGGGATAGAGCAGACCGTTCTCTCCATGGCGGATCAGATAAGGCGCCGCCCCCACACGGGCATCAACCACTTCCACACAACCGCTGTTCATCCCCTCGTTGACCACCGCGCCCCAGCCCTCCAAGTGATTGCTGGTGAAAAGATGGATGTGGCACTTCTCCATCACATCCCGCACCCGATCCGGTTTCGTATATCCGTAAAACACAAAATCGTCCGAAAGTCCTTCCCGCCTGACTTCTTCCTTTATGGCGGATTCCAGTTCACCGCCGCCAATCATATGCACGCGATAGGCATATCCCTTCCTGCGCAGCGTCCTGCCAAGCCGCACCGCGTACTCCGGATGCTTTAGCGGAATAAACCGCCCCGCCCAGACAATCTCAAGGGGACCCTCCTTCGACTTCATCGTTTCAAACGCCTCGTCACTGTAAACCCGCAGTTTTGTAAAATAGCCCCACTTAAAAAGTTTCCCCGGATAGGCCCCGATCAAGTGAAAATCCGACGCCGTATACGCGCCCGCACAGAGCATACAAATATTTTCTCCCCGATACCTGATATGCTCCCTGTACTTCGCCGCAAGGCCTCTGGGTGAGACCGCTTTCCACTGTCCCTCCCGGTACAGCCGCTCGCTCACCCGAAGCGTTGTTTTGCCCGATCGAAGCCGCGGCGTCACGATGTCTTCCCTGCCCGTCCAGCCAAACAGCACCACATCGCTCTCCATAATCCGTTTCAGACACGCATACTCGTCCTGATAAAGGCACATGACATAGGGTATTTCGTTCACATCTACACTCCACCCCATCTCCACGCGCTCCGCCTCCATGGGCATGGTCTGGATAAAGACAAACCCCTTTCCCAGCCGCTTATACAGCGCCTCGCAGAAGGGAAGCTGATGATGGTTGATGTAGTTTGATACAAAGGTAAAAGTCATATTTTTCCTCCACGGAGAATGCCGTATTTTAGGCATTCTCCCGTGTGAGACTTAGTACTTCTTCGCGAAGCAACCTTTGCTGCGAGTGATTAGAAGTACTTCTCACACTATTCCATCATCTCCCGATAAATGTGCATCAGCCGATAATAGTTCTGATCCGCGTCATGGTTCACCCTGGCGTGCTTTCTGGCATTGTCGGAAAGCCTGTCCACAATGGCCTCTTTGGTGAACACCTCGATAATGCTGTCCGCCAGCGCGTCCACATCCCCGGGCGCATAGAGAAAGCCGTCCCCGCCGTCCGTCAGAATATTATGTATGCCGCCCACATTGGCCGCCACACACGGTACGCCTAAAAGCATCGCCTCCCCCACGGAATTGGGAGAATTTTCAAGAACCGACGGGCAGACGAAAACCTGACAGCTTAGATACTGCTTTTTCATCTCCTCCGCGTCGATCCGCCCCAGCATATTGATCTTTTCTTCCAGATTGTTTTCACGGATCAGTTTTTTCAGATATTTGCCGTAAGCGGGCAGCTTCAGCGCGTCTTTCCACGTCTCCGCCCTCAAAATATCCGCGCCCGCCACATAGACTTCCGCATCCGGAAACTGCTCCAGAATCTTTGGCATCGCCTGTAACAGATAGTGGAATCCCTTGAGCGGATAATCGCCCTGACTCAAAAAAATCCGGTGGGTCTGGCAGTTATTTTTATTCCACCTGTCGCGGTAAAACACGCTGCGCAGCGTCTCATTCAGAAAATGGTAAACCGCATTCGGATTTATCTTCGCCGTCTCCGCCCGGTCAAAATCCGTGCGGCCCGCTATATGGCCCACACGCTTGATCGCCTCGATCTCGTACACGCCCCGTTTTTCAAACTTTTTCTGCTGCTGTCTGATGCTGTCCTTCCTGATTCTGTCCCGGAAGGTGCTCTGCCTTTGTACTTTCACCGGCAGATCCGCCATATATACTTTTGCGATGGCGGATACAAGACCCTGAATGCCGATCAGCGTTTTCTCCGGCCGGTCAAACACCTTGATCGACGCCAGCGCATGGGGAAATTCCGTGCCGAACACATGCAGAATATCCGGCTCAAAGTCATTGATAATAAGCTCGAAATGTTTCTCCAGCGCCGTGTCGTAGCGCTCCGGCGCCGCCATATCCTCCACAAAGCCGTAGCAGTGGCAGGAGATATTTTCCCCCAGCGGCATCATCCGGTCAAAATTTCCAAGCGACTCGTCCACCGGAAACGCAATGCCAAGCTCGATGCGGTTCCTCTCCTGTTCCATCACCACCCGGTCAAGCAGTCCGGAAAGCCATCCTTCCCTGTTGCTGCAGGGAAGATTTAATCGTTTGGCAATCGCCGGCAGCATAATATTGCACACCCATAATACCTTCATTTGTACCTCTCCCTTCGCGCACGACACCCTTCTCCACATGCCGCGCTCTTTTGCAACATCTTTTACACAGATATTTTTATCCGATATAACCTTCTCTTGACCGCCTGATACATGTTTGCCGTCGCCTCGTTCTCCGCCAGAAATGTCCGAAGCGGCGCCAGCGTCAAAAGCATAACCATACTGTACTTTAGAACCTGTCCGCGGCTCATGTATTTTTTTACGATATGCGCATGCTCTGCGCCAGAGCGTTTCCTGTTCTCCCCGCTTTCCGAAAAGCCTTTTCCCTCGTAGGAAGCCACGGTAAGCGGCATGTAAATCATACGCGCCCGCGCACGGTAATAGCACCAGAGAAAATGTTCATAATCCGCCCGGACTTTGTAGCACGTCCGAAAGCCCCGTTTTGCGAGAAGCCGCCTGTCATAAAAGCAGGCCTGATGGCAGGGCACATTGCGGTAGCATGCAAAATCATCGATCACGGGATTGGACATCACATGGGCGCCCGTGGCACGCTCTCTGATATTGCCGTAAAGAACCATCGGCCGCGGGCGTTTTTTTTCACCTGCACGGCTTTTGGCTGCGCTCTCACCCTTTCGCTTTTCGTCTTCGATGTCGGACCCCCCCGGCCCGCCGTGCTTTTCGATCTCCCGCTTCACCTGCGCCAGCACGTTTTCGTCCGCAAAGTAATCGCCGCAGTTTAGGAAAAACAGGTACTTCCCTTCCGTGTGGGAAACTGCCCGGTTCATGGCGTCGTAAATACCCTCGTCCCGCTCTCTGAAAACTTTTAGATCCGTCCCCGCAGTCAGACCCTCCACAGAACCGTC
Source organism: uncultured Lachnospiraceae bacterium (assembly GCA_949076555.1). Taxonomy (GTDB): domain Bacteria; phylum Bacillota; class Clostridia; order Lachnospirales; family Lachnospiraceae; genus UBA3282. Next base: position 55,623 of record CARUOB010000007.1, read on the forward strand.
CGTGGAGAGACCGTCCTGCACGACGATCTCATAATTCTTCTCCGTCTGACTGCGAATGCTGGCAATCGTGTCGTGCAGTTTTTTCCCCGCATTGCGGCAGACGACTATAATGCTGAAAGTTACTTTAGTTGACATCCGACAATATCTCCACCATCTCATGAAAGAAAAATGTTTTGTAGGGCAGGATCAATACCCCGTCATTGGCGCCTTTTTTCAGATACATGGCAAAATACACCACCGCCGCCAGAAGGATTCCCGCCCGAAAAAGCCTGCGCCATTTTTTATCCGGCACCGCCTTCAAAAGCATCGGCAGAAACAAAATCTGACTCACCATCAGATAGTAGCCGATCCGCGAAATAATGGGCAGGAAAGAGCAGAATACATAGAGGACAAACGCCCCCAGATTTAAGTACGCGTAAAACCAAAAACGCCGGTTCCACTCTCTGTCTTCCTCTATCATTGTGACGGTTTCCCCGCCGTTTATGCCTGCCTTTTTCTCCCTCTCCCGCATCGCATACACGATCCCCGCGAAACCCAAAACCGCGGCACATCGCAGAATGCTGATATAGCTCGTGCCGCCTTCCAGATACTCCGTATCCTCATAAGTCGGATACAGAAAAATCACGAGTTTCAGATAAAAATCCTGCAGGAACAAAAAGGTGGTACAAAAAGCGGCTGCTATGGCAAGCTGCCATTTTTTCCATGACAGGGACGCCAGAAAATAGAGCGGGATCACGACTAAAAGCGACTTGTGGAAGGCCGCGCCCAAAACCACCAGCGCCAAAAATCTGCCCCACTGCTTTCGCAGCACAAACTTCATGGAGTAGAGCGCAAGCGCAAGCGCCAGATAGTAGCGCACCGTGCTGAACGTCTGGAAATAGTAGCCAAGCGTCATAAAGAGGAAAAAAGTCAGCCCGAACTCATCGCTCTGCTCATACATGGCAAGCAGAAAAAACAGCGCCGTCGCAAAGGAATAACACGCAAACACCAGCAAAAAATTTTCATAGCCGGACAGACCGTAAACCAGCTTCACCAGAAGGTTAAAGCCGATCTCCGTAGGCACATAGGCGTCGCAGTTGACCAGATGCATGAACTCCACGTACTTTGCATAGTCATTGCCCACATTGAGCCTGCACGCGGAGAGCAAAAACAAAATCAGAAAGATGGCCGTCAGACAGACGCGGTTCGCAAGCTGCTGCCTGGTAACCGCATGGGATTTTCCCGCCGGATGGTTGTCCACCATACTGGCAAGAAGCGCCGTGACGACCGCAATCGTAATATACAGAATCATCGGCCGCGCGCCTCCCGCACGCCTGCGCACATCATAAGAAACGCTCTGCCAACCGGAATTTCCTGACACATGGTTTCCCTGTGCGCCCACAAAAACCGCAGCGAAAGCGGCAGCGCCAGTCTCCCGTAAAGATGGTGATAAAGCACGCCCCTGTCCCGGAAAAACTTTTCATGATAACCGGAAAACCACGTGGACTCCCGCTCCTGCTCCCTGCCGATGCACACGGTGTGGGCGTAAATCCGAAGCCCCGCCTTCAGGCAGTCCCGCAAAAACAGGCTGTCCTCCCCGTTGCTGTACTTTGCGCCGCCGCCGAAAAGCACCGAATAGTGCGCATTCGCCCTGCGCAGCGCATCTAATTTAGCAGAAATGCTGTAAGCCGGATATCTGCCGTAATTGCGATAAGTGACCCTGCGGATTTCCTGATTCCAGTAAGTTCTGCGCGAGGCTGCAACCTCCACGTTAAAGAGAATCATGTCCGCGCCGGGCAGCGACTTGTATGCCCTGCGAATCTTTTCCGCGTAATCCGGCACCAGCCTGATATCCTCATCGGAAAAAAGCACCACGTCTCCGGATGCATGTAAAAGCGCGGTATTGCGGCTCAAACCCACGCCCCGTTCCGGCATGGAAAAGCATTTCACACTGCCTCCCGGCGACGTAAGCGTCTCATAGCCATAACCGCCGCACTGGTTTACAAGCACCGCATCCGTAGCAATATGCATTTGCGAGATCAGTTCCGCGGCATTTTTATCCACCGCAGAGATCAAAACCTCAAGTTTTATTTTTCCCATAATATCTCCGTAAAAACCGCTCATCCGCGTCCCTGACCGCCACGCCGCACAGCGCGCAGTCCTGCGTTTTTAACTGCTCCGTCACATAGGCCGCAAAGGATGCGCACACCGCACCAAAAGGCAAAGACAACACCACGCCGTCCGCCTTTCGCATTTCCTCCAGCTCCTCTTGCGAAAAAGATTGATCCCTGTCCAGCTCACAAATCTGAATATTCCCCAGTTTCCCGCGCAAATAGGCTATATTAATTTCGTAATCCTGTCCAAGCCATTCTGCGCCCGAGGCATAACCGACAAACGGCAAATCTGTCACTTTTCGGATATCCCCCGCCACCAGAATCCGGTCGTCCATCACATAATAGAGCGAGAACCCGAGAAGGCTGATACACAATCCGAGAAAGGCGCCCACAAACACAGCCTGCGCCATCCGGCTGTCCGCCACGGCGAGCTTCGCCTCCGTCTCCTGAATCGCGTGAATGTCCAGAAACTCCTTCGCCTGCCCTCCATATGTCTCAAGGGCCTGCACCGCCGCCCCAAGAATCGCGTCCGTGCGCTGCGCCTTGTTGGTTGTAACCGTGATCGTCAAAAGCCGGATATCCGAAAGAATCTCTGCTTTTATGGCTGCCGCTGCCTCCTCGCGGGTATAATCCGCCGGAAGATTTTGAAGGGTCAGCTCCATAATCGGGTCGGCCGCCATCAGGTCATTCCACGTATAACCGTTGTACGCCTGATACACTTCCCCCGTCTCATCCGCCGCGAAATCCAGATACACCTTCGCGTAAGCGCTATACTCCCGCTCCGATTCCGGCACCGTCCGCACGACCGTATACACAATCACGCCAAGCAAAGCGCCGCCAATCACCGCCCCCAGCACAAGGGGAAACTTTCTCAGCAGACACAGCATATACTTTTTCAAATCCATGCCTTCATCGGCATAGCTCCTATCCTTCATCCCACAAATCCTTCCACGCTACTTCTTCGCAGTCGTCTGGTTACTCTCAACCCCCTCCGTGCTCTCCGGCTTGATCAGAATTTTCAGCGTCAAAAGCATCAGCTTCAAATCCAGCCACACGGAATACTGCTCGATATAAGTCAGATCCAGTTTCAGCTTATCGTAGGGCGTCGTATTGTATTTTCCGTAAACCTGCGCATAACCCGCAAGCCCTGCCTTCACCTTCATGCGGAAGGCGAACTCCGGCATGTCCTCCATATACTGGTCGATGATTTCCGGCCTTTCGGGCCTTGGCCCGATAAAGGACATTTCTCCCTTTAAAATGTTGAAAAGCTGCGGCAGCTCATCGATTCTGGTGGCACGGATAAACTTCCCCACCGGCGTGATCCGGGAGTCGTTTTTGGACGCCAGTCTCGCCACGCCGTCCTTCTCCGCATCCACCCGCATACTCCTGAACTTTAAAATATAAAATTCCTTTCTGTCGCGGGTACACCGGATCTGCTTGTATAAAACCGGGCCGCCGTCATACATCTTAATCACCGCCGCCGTAATCAGCATAAAGGGCGACGCAATCACCAGAAGAAGCACCGAGCACACCAGATCGATCAGCCGCTTCGCCACCCGCTGTTCCACCTTAAGGGAATATTCCCGCGTCAGATAAATGGGCGTGTCAAACAAGTGAAGCTGATCCGCGCCCTTGATAAGCACGTCGGATATCTTGGGCATCGTATACACCCGCACCGACAGACTGTAGCAGTATTTTAACAAGGTGTTCCTGTCCGCCGCGGAAATATCCCACAGCACCACCGCGCCGTAGCCCTTTTCGATCTCCGCTTTCACCGTCTCCATGCCCTCGGAAATACGCAGGCATTTTTTGATCTGATACTTGTCCTTTCTCGACTCAAACTTCGTGACGATATCGTCAATGGGCCGTTCGCCGTGTATGATCAGAATATCTCTGGGCGGAAACGCCTTGTAGTAACAGACATTGCAGAAAAATACCCAGAAACCCGCAAGCGCCGTCTGAATCAGCATCGTCCACACAATGGGCCGCACATCCACCACCCAGTTTGCCATCAGGGAAATCTGGAAATAGGAAATCACATTGACAATGAGCAGGGAAAACAGCTCCGAAATGAACACATCCACCGGCTTCAGATAACCGATTTTCAGCGCGCCGTATGTATTCGCGAAGAAAAACAACAGCACGAAATAAATCGAAAGGATCAGTACATGTCCTTTAAAATAAAAACGAAAATTCCTGTGCAGTTTCAGAAACGGGTAATACGCCTCCAGCCAGAAACAGGCATAGACTGCCGTCTGGAAAATCAGCCCGATAAAAGAAAGCTGCAAAATAATCAGTCTTTTAAATGTCTCCACTTTTCTCATGGTCTTATATCCGCCTCATCGTCGCCCTGTAAGCCCAGAACACGAAATAAAACGCGCTGGCCGCTACAGAGAGCTTCTCCTGTCTGCGGTACAGATTCCAGATCCGCTTCACCGCCTTAAGTTTATTGGAAGACAGAGACCGCGCAGGTCTTCTGTAGACCGCAAGCACCTCATCGAGTCCGTATGCCTCGTATCCCGCCCGCAAAATCTGCCACCAGGTCGCCGTATCCTCGCTCTCCACCTGCGGCATCCGGATCAGCCCGTGCGGGACAATGTCCCGGTCAATCACAACGGTAGTCGTAAAAATCACCGTCCGCGACAACGCCTTTTTATAAGTGAGAACCTCCGGCACATGCACGACTCTGCCCGTAGGCCCGGCCTGTTCATCCCCGAACTCATAGGCGGAAAACACAAAACCCGCCCGTTTTTCCCTCATAAAGGAAAGCTGCTTTTCCAGCTTGTCCGCTGCCCAGATATCATCCGCGTCGAGGAAAGCGATATACTGCCCTCTCGCCAGATCCACTCCCGTGTTGCGCGCCGCGGCAGCGCCCTCATTCTTGCTTTTGCATATAAGAAAAACGGTTTTCTCTTCCCCGCACAGATATTCCTCCATATGCCCTATCGTTTCAGACCCGCCCGCCGGATGATGCGCATACATGGAGAGCGCCTTTTTAACCGCCTCCACACTGCTGTCCCCGGAACAATCGTCCACCAGCAGAAGCTCCCATTTGTCATACGTCTGTGAAAGCACCATTTTGATGGTATCCGCGATATAGGCTGCCGCCCGGTACACCGGAACGATAATGCTCACCAGCCCGCTTACTCTGTCACTCAAGTTCCTCTCCCCCGATCTCTTCCCTGACCAGATAGATCGGCCTCCTCTTCACTTCCATATAAGTCTTGGATAAGTATTGCCCGACAATCCCCAGACAAAACAACTGCACGCCGCTGACCATCATGATTATACAGACCAGAGAAGGCCAGCCGGAAGTCGGATCGCCAAACATCATCTTTCGCACAATCGTCACGATAATTATGACAAAGGCAACCAGACAGAAGAACACACCCGCCACGGAAGCTATCGTCAGGGGCACCGTGGAAAAAGCGATGATCCCCTCAAGAGAATACAAAAAGAGTTTCCAGAACGACCACTTGGTCTCGCCCTTTCTGCGCTCCACATTTTCGTATTCCAGCCATTTCGTCTCATAGCCCACCCAGCCGAAAATGCCCTTGGTAAAGCGGTTATACTCTGTCATAGACAAAATCGCGTCCACCACCTGCCTTGTCATCAGGCGGTAATCTCTGGCGCCGTCCACAATCTCGGTCCGTGAAATCCTGTTCATCAGTTTATAAAACATTCTCGCGAAAAAAGAGCGGATCACGGGTTCCCCTTTTCTGGTCACGCGTCTTGTGGCCACCGAGTCATACCCCTGTTCAATGTATGCATACATCTCCGGCAGGAGGGATGGCGGGTCCTGCAAGTCCGCGTCCATCAGCACCGCCAGATCGCCCCTGCATTTCTGCAGTCCCGCATAGATCGCCGCCTCCTTGCCAAAATTGCGCGCGAAGGAAATAAGGCGCACCCTCCCGTCCTCCTCGCAGAGCTTTTTCACCTCAAAAACCGTTCGATCCTTGGAGCCGTCATCCACATATAATATCTCAAATTCTATCTGCTTTTCACGAAAAAAAACCGTATTTTTACATAATTCATCGTAAAAATCCCTGACATTCTCCTCTTCGTTGTAACAGGGTACAATGACACTGAGTAACTTCATCGTGCTCTCCTTTCGTGCATACCGATATCAGTGTATCATATTTACATAAAAAAAGGAAGAGACGCGTCTCTTCCCTCAAAATTCATATCAGATTGTTTTTCAGCCGTATGTAATCAGCTACAACGGCGATATATTCACTGTTCGTCGGTCTGGTATATTCCAGTGTATTGGTGTAACCGAACAGTTCCTCAAAAAGATCACTGTTTCCCCTGTCCCACGACACTTCGATTGCATTTCGGATCGCCCGTTCAATCTTCGTATCGGTCGTCTGGTACATCTTCGCCAGGTCCGGATAAAGCAGCTTCGTCACGCTCCCCACCAGCTCCATATCCTCCACGCACATCCCCACTGCACTTCGCAAGAACTGGTAGCCACGCAAATGTGCCGGTATCCCAAGTTCCAGCATCAGGTCGGAGATTGTTTTCTCAAGCTCCTTCGGACTTATCATATTCTGTTGTGCCATTCCCCTCTTACTCCTTTGCAAGTTTTGATATAATTTAACATATATAGTTCTTTACTTCTTCGATAAGCATATCAAAAATGCATCGCGCTGTAAACGGTAATTTATCGCGCAGAGGAATACTTATGCACGGTAAGGCACTTTTTTTAATCCGGTACTACATTCTTGCCTTGCTTACATTTGCCTGAAACCATTCGTAAGCCAGCTTTACCCCCTCCTCAAGTTCCACCTTATGCTGCCAGCCGAGTCCGTGAAGCTTTGTCACATCCGTAAGTTTTCTCGGCGTGCCGTCGGGCATCGTCTGATCCCAAACGATCTGTCCCTTGTAGCCTACCACCTTTTTCACCGTCTCCGCCAGTTCTTTGATCGTAACTTCCTTTCCGGTGCCGATATTGACATGCTGTTCCCCGCTGTAATTCTCGAGCAGGAACACGCAGGCGTCAGCCATATCATCCACATATAAAAACTCCCTGAGCGGCGTGCCCGTTCCCCAAAGCATAACCGTAGGATCGCCGTTTACCTTCGCCTCATGGAATTTGCGGATCATCGCAGGCATTACATGGGACCCTTCCAGATCGTAGTTGTCGTGTGGCCCGTATAAATTCGTGGGCATACAGCTTATGAAATCGTCCCCATACTGCCTCTTATAAAATTTACACATTTCCAGTCCCGCAATTTTCGCGATGGCATACGCCTCGTTCGTCTCCTCTAGCGGACCTGTCAACAGCGCGTCCTCCGGGATCGGCTGCGGCGCCATTCTGGGATAAATGCAGGTGCTCCCCAAAAACAGAAGTTTTTTCACCTCATACACATGACAACAGTGAATGACATTACACTGAATCTGCATATTCTCATAGGCAAACTCCGCGGGTATTGTGTTGTTCGCATTGATTCCGCCCACCTTGGCAGCCGCCAGAATCACCGCGTCCGGACGCTCCTCTTCAAAAAACGCGTGCACTTCTTGTTGACTCGTTAAGTCAAGCTCCTTGTGCGTCCTGCCGATAATATTTTCGTAACCCTTTGCCTGCAAGGATCGCACAATCGCGCTTCCTACCAGTCCTCTGTGCCCCGCCACATAAATTTTGTCTGTCTTGTTCATAACGGCCACCCTCCATGTTTTAGCTCTACCGCTCTTCTCATTCTAACCGCCATGATTCCGCATCGCGGAATCTCAAATCTGTGCGGAGAATGCCCGTTTTCTGGGCATTCTCTGGTGTGAGACTTAGTACTTCTCAGCGAAGCAGCCTCTGCTGCTGAGTTTTAGAAGTACTTCTCACACTACAACCATCAAAACCTCTATCAGTCTATCACAGCGCTGTCCCTTTTACAAGAGACCCGCTCACTGCGCCGGGCGAAACCCGTCCGCCATTTTCTCCCCCAAAAACGCAATCTGCGCCTTGGACGGAGAGGAGGGAAACGCCTCATATCCCACTCTGTCGCCCTCTGCCGGGCAGTAAAAATCGACGCCCTCCATCTCATAGGCATAGGTTTCATAATTTTCGTAATCCTTCTGGACAAGCCAGTAATCGTTCCCATAGGATGCGGCCAATTCCCGCACCAGTGCAAAGCCCTTGTATGCCAGCAGCAAAACCACGAAGGCGGAAACCAGCCGCGCCGCTGCAAGCCGCCATCCCACGCCCTTCCCGCGCAGACCGCTCTGCCCTCCCGCACCGCTTCTCTTCCTCCCGTCAGCGTTTTCCTCCCGCCGCCGTGCGCCCGCCAAAGTCCGTCCGCCGCCTGCCACAGGGTGCCCCGCCGCCTCGTAAATCCCGCCAAACACCACCGCCGTCGTCAAATACACCCAGACACAGCCGTAGCGGATCAGGGGCGAAGTACAGAGCCAGAACACAAAGGAAGCCGCCGCTGTCACCTGCACCGCAAGATGTGCCGGAGACAGTACACCGTCCTGTGCCACAGCCCCGTCCGAAGCCGTCTGCCGCCTCCTATGCCACCGCCAGACCAGATACAAAGCCTCTGCCAAAAGCGAAACCACCGCCGCCGCTGACGCCAGCACAAGCGCCTTATCGCTCCCCGCCAGCGTCCGAAACCACCCCGGCAGCCACTCTCTCATCGGCAGATCGAACTGTGTCACGTCCGTGTAGCCCCTGCCCCAAACCTGTATTTCCCTGGCGTCATAATCCGCCAGCCCTCTCGGAATTTTCCAGACCACGTCAAACAGATCAATCTGTGTAAACGGGTAAACCAGCCACCCCGATATCACCACATTGCGGATAAAAAAAGGAAGCGCCGTAACGATACCCAGCCCCAGATACAAAAGCGTCTCGCCCCGTCTTTTCTCCCGCAGAAGGCGGCAGGCCGGATAAACCGTGAGCAGAAGAGTCAGCGCCGCCGACAATTTCACCGTCATCAGGAACACGCCAAGCACGCACAAAAGCGCGTAAGGCAGAATCGTCCGCTCGCCTCTCTCCAAAAAATCCAGCCACTTTATCACTATATAAAATGCCACAAGCACCATAAAATAATCCGAGGCCGGAGAAATCATTTCGTCAAAAATATTTACCAGATAGTACACACACATCACTCTGGCAAAATCGCTCGTCCGAAGCCGTCCCTCCCGCAGGGATTTTCCCATCGGCAGGCAGACCGCCGCAAGTAAAAACGCGAGCCACCCCGCCGCGCAGTGATAGGACTGCCCGCCCAAAAAGGCCATACTGTAGAGGGCGGACAGTGCAAAAGACGAACTGTTGTAGGCCAGCCTGCAATGCAGATTGCCAAGCCCCTTCACCACGCCGTACTCCTCGATCCAGCGGATACTCTGGGCGTGATAAAGCCCCGTGTCGTAGTGAATCATCCCCCGGGAGGCGCCGTAGGCAAAGAAGAAAAACAATACGGCCGCCGCACAAAATCCGGGACGGACGGCCAGCCCCCTTTTCCCGTCAAAAGTTTCCTTCGAAAAAAATAACAGCCGCCGTACCCTGTCCGAAAACATCCTTCGATCGGCCGCCACAATGAACAGACAGACCGCGCACAGCATCACATTGGCCGCCGCACCCACACCCGCAAACAGACTAAAAAACTGTGCATAGACCGTAACGCATACAAGCCCGCACATAAAATACGCGTCTGCGGCAATGTTCCCTGTGCAGACGTGTGCATAATAAGGAAGGTGCCGCGTGATGACACGCAGCACACCATACCCCATGATAAATGTAGTGATACCCATATAGAGCCAAATGAAAATTACCGACAGCATTTCTGATATACGTTTCCTCTATCTTTCTCTTCTGCCCGCTGCGTTTCGCCTCGCGGATTTCTTCCGGCATATCTTAGAACCCGGCAGACAGCCGTCAGGCTTCGTTCTGCGCCCTGTATTCCACGCAGCTCATTCCCGCGATCTCTTTCAAATCCGCATCCATCATCATGGATACCAGCCCCTTGAAATCTACCTTCCGCTTCCAGCCAAGCTCTTTTTCCGCCTTCGCGCAGTTGCCCCACAGAAACTCCACTTCCGCCGGGCGGTAAAACTCGGGATTCACATCCACCAGCAAACGGCCGCTCTTTGCGTCGAAGCCTTTCTCGTTCACGCCGGTTCCTTCCCACCTGATCTGAATGCCAAGCTCTGCAAAAGCCGCCTCCACAAACTCCCTGACCGTGTGCGTCTCGTTGGTCGCCAGCACATAATCGTCGGGCTTGTCCTGCTGTAACATAAGCCACATGCCCTCTATATAGTCTCCTGCAAACCCCCAGTCTCTCTTGGCGTTCATATTGCCGAGTGACAGCTTCTCCTGTTTCCCCGCAATGATATTCGCGATCGCCAGCGTGATCTTTCTGGTCACAAAGTTCTCGCCCCGTCTGGGTGACTCGTGGTTAAACAAAATACCGTTGCAGGCAAACATATTGTAAGACTCTCTGTAATTGACCGTAATCCAGTAAGAGTAGAGCTTCGCCGCGCCGTAAGGACTCTTCGGGTAAAAAGGCGTTTTCTCGCTCTGCGGCGCCGTCTCCGGAATGCCGCCGAAAAGCTCCGACGTAGAAGCCTGATAATATCTGCATGTGCCGCCGTTTACACGAATCGCCTCCAAGAGCTTTAAGGTGCTCACGCCCGTGGCCTCCGCCGTGTACTCGGGCACCTCGAAGGATACGCCCACATGGGACTGCGCCGCCAGATTATACACTTCCGTGGGGCGGATCTCCGCTATCAGCCGCATCAGGTTGCTTGAGTCCGTGGTATCCGCGTAGTGCAGGAAAAATTTTACTTTATGGTAGTCCGACGCTATCAGGTGGTCGATTCTTCCCGTGTTGGCAATGCTGTGTCTGCGGATCAGGCCGTGCACCTCATAGCCTTTCTCCAGCAAAAACTCCGCCAGATAAGAGCCGTCCTGTCCTGTAATTCCCGTGATTAGAGCTATTTTCTGCATATCGTTTATCCTTTCCTTCCATGCTTTGATTGTGACACGGCTGCCCGCCGCCTATATTTCTCTCAGATACGCCGCAATGGCGTCATGCCAGTCCGCAAACATAAAGTCCGTAGTCATTTTAAACATATAGTTTTCCAGAATGGAGTATGCCGGGCGCTTCACCGCCGCGCCGTATTCCTCCGAGGTAATCGCCTCAACCACAGTCTTTTTCCCTGCCAGCCGGAATATCTCCTCCGTAAACTGCGCCCAACTGCAGTCCCCCTCACAGGTGGCGTGGAACAGCCCGTAGTTTTCCGTGGGAAGCAGGTAGACAACCGCCTTGGCAAGCTCCGCCGCGCTGGTAGGCGATCCCACCTGATCCCGCACCACTCTCACCTTATCGTTCGTCTCGGAAAGACGCAGCATCGTCTTCACAAAGTTCTTTCCGTCCCCGTAAAGCCATGCCGTGCGCAGGATAAAATGCCTGTCGCTAAACTCCTTTACAAATTCCTCTCCCGCCAGCTTCGTCCTCCCGTAAGCGCCCTGTGGGCCAACCGGGTCGGTTTCCTTATAAGGTCTTGTCCCGTTTCCGTCAAACACATAGTCCGTGGAGATGTGCATCAGCTTCGCGCCCGTCTCCTCTGCCGCTATGCTTAAATTGCGCGCACCCACCGCATTGATACGGAAAGCCAGATCCTCCTCCTTCTCACATGCCTCCACCGCCGTGTAAGCCGCGCAGTTGATAATGGCATAAGGTTTCACCTCTCTGGCGAACTTCATCACCTCGTCCACCTTCGTGATATCCAGCTCCCCCACATCCGTGTTGACCAGTTCATATTCCGTGCTGTTTGCATATTCCAGATTCACAGCCCGTCCAAGCTGCCCGTTGCAGCCTGTCACGATTATCTTCTTCATATCTGTTTTATCCTTTCTCCGGTTTCCTGCCGCTCATGAAAAAACCGGATTTATGCTTTCTATTCTAACACATACCGCGCCAAACATGCACGAGAATTTTATACTGGCAGCGCAAAGTGCGGCGCAAAGATGTTACTATTATACGCCATCCGCCCGTATTCACACAATGAAATTCTTCTCAGGACATCGAAAAGTGCTTAAATATCCCCCGCATCCCAACGGCAATCACAAGCGACACGGCAGCCGCGAACAGGACAACCGCATATTCCATTCCCCCGCAAATTTCAAACAGGGCGCCGTACAAGGCGTTGCCAAAGGGCTGTGCACACATGGCAATGGTCATAATGACCGCAATTACCTTCCCCAGCAAATTGGGCGGCGTCACGGTCTGAAAAAAAGCCAACATCTGCACGGTAAACATCGTACAGCAGGTCATGACGATAAAACAGCAGACCGTCAGGATCACATAGACCGTTATGCCGGACGAGGACACGTACAGGGCCGCTGCCACGGGAAAGAGCGCGGCCGCGGACAGCACAATCAGATTTCCCGCTTTCTGTACAGACAGCTTCCTTGCAAAAATGCCCGCGCAGATGCCGCCCGCCAGTCCTCCCGCCGCAAGCGCCCCTTGTGCATAACCATAAAGCCGGTTCGCCTGTGCCGCTTCCAGCGGGAGAACCTCTGTCACCAGATAGGGCAGCGCCACCGTAATCATGGCGGACAAAAACAGGTTGATTCCGCTGACCGCCAGAACCGCCTGACCGATCATCGGCTTATCCTTCCGGATAAACCGCACGCTTTCCCCCAAATCGGATTTCACGTTCTTCCATATACTTCCCGCCGAATCCTGCTTTTGAAACGGTATATGAATAAAAATTTCCATGACAGCCGAAAGCACAAAACATACCGTGCAGACAAACAGCACCGGTTTCAGCCCATATGCGCTGTACAAAACTCCTCCAAGTACCGGCCCGATCAGGGCGGCAAAGGAACTGATGGTATTGATCACGGCATTGGCCTGCATGATGTGTTCCTGACCCGCCAGCGCCGGAATGCTGGCCTGAACGGCCGGCTGGTATGCGCCCGCGATCCCATACAATATCATCAGCGTGACTGTCAGCAGCGCCACCAGATTGACGCCGTCCATGAGCAGGATAAATGCCAAGATCAGCGCCGCCGTAAAAAAGTCCAGTATGACCATGACGTTCCTTTTGTTTACCCTGTCCGCAACGATGCCGCCCACGGGCGAAAGCAAAATAGACGGAATAAACGCGCACGCCATCACCGTGCCGTACAGCGCAGACGATCCCGTCTGGTTTAAAAGATACAGCGGCAGCGCAAACCGCAGAGCCGCATTGCCAAACAGCGAAATGATCTGTCCGATCACAACCAGTGTAAAATCCTTTGAAAACAATTTTTGATTCATTGATCTCCTCCTATTTATTTTTCCGATAAATCGCTGTCAGCTCCCGCATCCGCGCTATCATTTCCTCATCCACGATATCCAGTCCCATACCTTTAAGCATCTGATCAAACACGAGAAACTTATGATATGTTTCCTCCTCGGAACTATCAAATATCATGGGATTGATCCAGACATTCGCCACAAGCGAAATCAGTTCCGCAAGCTGCTTTGGATGCTCTGCCGCGATAGAGCCGTCGGCAATTCCCTCCATAATGATTGGCAGAATATAGTCAGGCGCCGTCAACTCTATGGTTTCATACAAAAGGCTGGTAAGAAGTCTCGGATTATTGTAAAAGCCGGGAGCTATCTGAAAGATCTCATCCTGCGCCGAACGACACAGAGAAGACTTAAACAGGGTTCTCAGCTTCTCTATGCCGTTTAAATCCCTGCGTTCCAGCGTACCCGCCAGTTTCCGGTTGGATTCCTCCATGATCCGGTCCGTAACCGCATCCAGAATTTCCTCCTTCGATTTAAAGTGATGGTAGATCGCGCCCTTGCTCAGACCGCCCAGATTGTCTATGATATCCTGAATGGACGTGTGCTCATAGCCCTTCGCCATGAAAAGGCGGCCCGCCACATCTAATATCAAATTCACCGTTTCTTCCGGGTACTTATTTCTCGCCATATTCTTACCCCCCCCCCTATACATACCATTAGTATGTATATAAATTAACATACCGGCGGTATGTTTGTCAATTAGAATTTAATAATTTATATAGTGACTCACTTTGCTCATTGTGCTAAAATGTACGCGTTGACAGTGAGCACTGTCGAGCATATATTGCAATTACAATAAGGAGGATTTACACAAAGCATGAAAAGATTACAAGTTTTACTTCTCGCCGCTCTGTCTTCTGCCCTTCTTCTGACCGGCTGCGGTAAGGAAGAGGAAGAAAAACCGAAGGTCGAAGCGCCTGTCGTGGAACAGATAATCGACGATATCCCTGAAGAGGAAGAAGCGCCGGAAGAAATCGAAACCGAGGAACCAAAAGAGGACATGCCGCCCGAGGAGGGCATGGTGCGAAGCCGCATCACCAACGAATGGGTGGATGAGGAAGTCAACAACACAAGGCCCCTCGCCATTATGACTCCCAACACAAAAACCGCTTCCCACTACGGTATTTCCAACGCGGATGTTGTTTACGAGTGTAATGTGGAAGGAAGCATCACCCGCTTGATGTGGATCATTCAAGACTGGAAAAACGCTGACAAGCTCGGCAATATTAGAAGCTGCCGCGACTATTATGTGTACTGGGCTTTCGAGTGGGATGCCCTCTATCTCCATTTTGGCGGCCCCTTCTACATAGACGAAGTCATCAAACGCACGGACGATATCGACGGCAAAACCAGCAGCAATTTCTTCCGGGATAAAAACGCGAAAAACGCCACCGACAACGCATTTATAGATGCGGCCGGAGTCCTTGCCGACGCAGACAAGAAAGGCTACGCCATCCAAATGCGTGACGGTTACGCCGACGAACAGCACTACCGCTTCGCTCCCGATAGCGAGCCTAACGACTTGTCCCAATACAGCGATGCCATCACGGCAAACCGGGTTGACATGTCTCCCGCCTATCCTGTTACCAACTGCTACTTCGTCTACAACAGCGATACCGGGCTTTATGAGCGGTTCCAGCATCTTTCCGGCTCCTCGGACGGCCCGCACACGGATCTGGCCACAGGAAAGCAGCTTGCTTTTAAAAACATTCTGATACAGAATACCTACTATGAGGTGCGCGACGCCAAAGGTTATCTTGCATTCCAGTGTCATGACAACACGAGGGACGGCTGGTTTTTCACAAACGGCAAAGGCATCCATGTAACATGGGAAAAGAGTTCCGATTACGGCGCTACAAGATACTATGACGACGCCGGAAACGAAATCGAGCTGAATACCGGCAAGACGATGGTGTGTATCGTGGAAGACGGTGATTCCTTCCTCGTGGACGAACAGCCGATTTCCTGACACACTTGCATATATCAGTAAAACGAAAAAAGGGTGCCGCCCAATCATCAAATTTGATGTGCGGGCGGCACCCTCGTTCTATCATCCTCTTTTCTTACCGTTCCTTAAAAAAACAAATCCTTCAAGCTGTTCATCACGTCTGCCATGCCCTCCACATAGGATTTCAGGGTCTTCCCCTTTAATACCATGGCCTTGATGGTGACGGACTGGTTCTTGCTTCCCACTGCCATGCCTTTGTCTGTGGCTGTGCCTGTGCCGCGGATCACTACCGTTGCCTTTCCCTTGGCTGTGGCATTGGTCCATGTCACCTCATACAGGGTCGGGTCTACCACCGCGCCGCTTACCGTGACTCTCACATATACCGCATTCGGGCCGTCCGGCGCGTTTTCCGCCTCGGCGTTGTTGCCTGCCGGGGTATAAAAGGGATTGCCATTGTACGCAAGCCACCTAAGCCGTGTGCCCGCTTTGTCGTGGAAGGTTACCTTTGCTTTCGTGAGGTTCACTGCCTGGTCCGCTTTGCGCACATAGTATTCCCCTCTCAGCACGGCCCCTTCCGTCAGGCCATAGCTGCCTTTCTCCTTCGGTGTCACTGTCACCCTGACCTTTGCCCATGTATCGCCTTCCGCTATGGTGATCTTTACCCTGTTGTCTTCCACATACTTGGTGTCGTCCGCCGCCTGCGAAGCGGTCGCCCACTCGTAGGATACCGTGTACTGGGAGGATTTGATCACCGCCCCGTCCACCGTCACGATGGGCGTTGACTTGTATGCCCGGTTTCCTTTGCTGTACACCTTATCCGGCACTGTCACCACCGTGTTGGCGGATGACAGTTTCGCGGGTGCGATCTTAAAGGTCTTCTGCACCGCGCTGCTTCCCTTGTAGTTGCCAAGGAAGGTAACCTTCAGCCCGGCGTCCTTTGTGCCGCTCACTTTCTTGTGGTTACTGTAGGTGACCTTATAGTCCACACCGGGTAGCAGAATCTTATCATCGGTCTCCGCC
>CARUOB010000008.1:0-259 GCA_949076555.1 uncultured Lachnospiraceae bacterium
ATTTTTATGTACAGTAAAACGTAATCATTTTATGTCCCCTGAACTGTATACATTTTATGGAACATGATATGTATGTAACTTTCCACAATACAGAACTCTGATATCCTAATCCCAAAGGTATTCAAAATCTCCGTCATGCAGCCATAATGCGCCGTCACTCCCAAACAGTAAGGGTACATCACTGATCAATGTCCCCCAGAAATTGACCATGACCACTCTTTTTACCCTGCTTGGAATGCCCTGGCTCTCATCATCATCG
>CARUOB010000008.1:269-39951 GCA_949076555.1 uncultured Lachnospiraceae bacterium
GAAATCATATACGATGCCACATACACTGACTTTTTGAAATTTCTCTGTCCTGTAATCAGATCTCACCATAAAATACCTCCCTGCTCATTTCCCATATACAGAGCCGTCTTCATACACCCTGAAAGTGACCACGTCACCTCCAACACGCCCAACGATCTCGACAAAATCTGGTGTGGGGACGGTTTCCAGAATATAGTCCAAATCTTCCAGTACCTTATCTTGAGCCTGCCTGACTCTTTCCGATATATCCTTTGCCATATCTTCCTCCGATCTGCCCCTGTAATCTCCGGGACGGGCAATAAAAAATCCCCATGCCGTTATGGCACAGGGATCACAATGTCATCTTGTTAAATCTCTCATTCGGGTCAAGGTAATGCAGCAGATCCCGAATGTACTATATCTGTTTTATTTAATTGCAGATATGAAGTTTTTTCTCTTCTGTATGCTGAAAACGCAAAATTAGTAACAGATTGCTTTCATATGCTGGCAAATCTGCAACAAATTTCCTATGATAGCATAGGGATATTTTGTTTTGGCCGGAGCAGCGGTTCAGCTTTGTGACGAGTCCACCTGTGTTTCTATCTGGATCTTTTTCCTAAACTCATGCTCCTTCCTTTTTCAGATCTTTACAACAAGAACTCCGTACCATAATCGGCACGAGGTTCTTTATAGTGTCATGAATATAATATATAGTTACGGGAATATCTAATACGCTTTAGGATAAACAAATTATATTTGCTATTTTTTGAAAAACTCCTTTTCCTTATAAATCCATACTCTTTCCATAATCTATTGCTGCCGATATATAGCTTCTTACACCTCCTTACTACTACACTACATATTTAAACCGATATGTCATAATCTGCAAATGCAAAGCAAGGAGCACTCCATTCGATCGGAATACTCCTTGTTTACCACAATTTAAACCCGTATCTTTATAACTTTTTCAGTAGAATCTTTCTGTCATGCTCATTGACCTCAAGCACATTCATTGCCTGTTCTGCCCCCAACTTCATATTTGCCATAAGCTTTCTTATGGACTCCAACAGACTATTCAATCTTGCACTTTCTGCTTTTTGCTCCGCATACTTCTCAACCGCTTCACACATTCTCTCTCGACCTCCTTCTTCCTTAAAATGCCTTACCCCTTTAGCCAATTCCGGATAATACATATCCTTCGATTCCTTACAGCCAAAGTCATGCATCAGTCTTCCGACTGTATCGTCTCCCTTATAATTTCCATTCACATAGACGATATGCGAACCGTCATCAAACAACTCATCCGTCTCCTCAAAATACCGATTAATCGTATAAATCGGTATCCCATATCCAAAGATATCCGTCTGAGTAATAAACACCATATACGAATCCTGAAGCTCCGAAAAATCCTGCCCTGCTTTCAGCATCCGGGAATCCATCATACTGCTGTTAAATCTGGCGCGGCGTATATGCGCCCCTTCCGGGTTCTTCTGCACTTCAACATTATAGTGCTTGCCCGCACTGTCTTTTGCCAAAATATCCAGACGGATATCCCTCCCGCCAACTACAGAACTCTGCAATTCTCTCTGCCCTACAACGCTTATAACCTGAATATCGTCCTTTTTTAGTATAATCTTTAACAGAAGCTCCGTTGCTTCTATATTCCCATCAAATACCATTGACATCAGATCATCATCGAATAAGCTCATACCATCGACAATCTGCTCTACAGTTCTGCTATCCTGTCGTATTTCTTCTCCAGCCACCTAATCACCGCCTTTTTTGACTGTCTTTTCTTTTGCCATCTCATCATTAAGTTACTATTATTATATCCCATCGTGCAAGGACTCACAATCTGATTTTTCCGAAAGCATAAATGAAATACGCAAATCAGATGTCTCCCAAACACATCCCATCATTCATCCAGTACACCATTTACTACACCATTTTTCCGCAAAATGACGACTTTTGATGAATCAAGACAGATGATAGAACATGCCGCAAATACCGCAAAACAGGCACTTACGGCATACTACGAAACAAGTCGGAACGCACTCTCCACTGTCAATAGGTGAGTGCTAAAACTTTCGTTAAAAATATCTGACATATAAAATTAAGCAAGGAGTATTCCATCACTTCAGCATACTCCTCGCCTCACACATCCACTAATCTAATAACTTTATAACCTTTTCTGTAATATCTCCATGTCGCTGTCATTCACTCCAAGCACATTCATCGCCTGCTCTGCCCCTAGCTTCATATTTGTCATAGGTTTCTTATCGATTTTTTAAACTTTATCATGTCATAATATATGTGCCTGTACCTGCTGCAGTCGTTCCGGATTTCTGTTTTTAGATGCCAAAAGGAGCTGTTGCTCCCGTGTGTTTATCCACACTGCTTTTGCAACAGCTCCGCCAACCATATTATGTCCTCTTATATTAAGGACTAAACAATCACTCGCAGCTTTCTCTAATTTCGATCTGACTGATTTTTAACTCAGATCCTCCATAATCGGAACGAAGTTCCAGGACATTTTCCCCCTTTTTGAGATGAAACGGAAAAAACAACGGCTGATAGTTTTCTCCTGCATATATTTCCTGTGAATCCACCTCGTTATTCAAGCGGGCTTCGAGGCTTGAAATGATTCCTTCCAGCAGATCATCCACTTTGACGAACACGGTAACATATACATCCTTTTCTTCCTCTGTAAATATGTTGACTTTTACTGTATCCTTTGTAGATATCATTCCGACAGCGTACTGCAAACCTGACTCATCACACAACGCCATATCGCCGGAAAGCACAAAGCAATCTGCGGGATATACAAGAACTGGCTGCTCTCCCGATGGTATTTTTTCAACCTCTTCCCCTGATTTTAAAGGGATGGGCTGTATTATGCCATCTTCGTCAAAATCAATATAGCCAAACCGAATCGACCGGTTCCAACCGGCTCCCATCCAGCGTGCAGCATGGTAAATGATCAGATCCTCTTTCCCGTCAACCGATGTTGTAAAACAATTGTGTCCCGGTCCGTAAACATCAAACTCTTTCGACATAATCGGGCTCTTTTGTTTGACCCAGCTGTTCGGGTCTTTGGGATCTGAACCTGCATTCATGGTCAGCAGTCCCAGACAGTATTCGTCGGTCCAAGAACCGCTGGCAGAATACACCAGATTCACAGTATTCCCTCGGATAATTACCTCTGGCCCCTCGTTTACCAGCGGGTTCCCGTTCTTTTCCCAATCCAGCTCTGGCATGGACAGCAGAATCTTTTCTTCCATAACTTCCGTTGGATTTATCATTTCTGCCAGGTAAATGTCCTGCCTTACATTTTCATCGCCTTCCCATCCTGACCAAAGAAAGTACCTCTTTCCGGATATCTCCATAATCGTGCCGTCAATTGCGAATTTGTCATCCATACCATTTACCGGGCTGCATTTCCACTCACCCTGCATCGGATCTTCGGATTCATTTGAAAGCACGTACATATGATGCATCTTTTCTCCGGGTATGACCGCCGCGAAATAAATATACCACATATCATCCAGCTGCCATATTTCCGGCGCCCATAAATCTTCCAACTCTGTTCCCGGCTCATAGACGCACTGCCACTTTGCCGCACCCAATGTCTGTATTGTGTCCGCTGTGCCAAGAGATATATTGTCCCCTGTGGTTTTGGTATACAAATACCGCTCTTTGTAGCGCATCACATACGGGTCCGCTCCCTCCCGATCAACAATGGGGCAAATCTGTTCTTCCCAAACAGCAGCTTTTGCGGGATTTGTTTCATTCTGCGATGTTTTCTGCGAACATCCAGACAGTATTGCGCATAGTATCAACATGACAGTAATATGCTTAGTCTTCATTTTGTACCCTTTCTCTTCGATATTGCATATTAATCTCGCAAATACATTCAGGGTCACATTTCCACTTTCTGTCATACGTCATAATGCCGTTCACTTCCTGTTCCACATCCGTCAGCTGTGTATAACAAAATCCAGCGAGTACAGGTGAACCCAATACCACATCCAAAACCCTCTTGTAATCCCCAACAAACTGTTCTTCCGATGCTGCACTGGTATATCCCCATGCTTTCGATTCCTTATGGGTAATATCAAATCCGATTCCACCAAATTCTGATAGAACAATCGGAGCTCCTTGGTCATAAAAACCTTTCGCATAAATATCCCACACCCCGCTTGGACGGTCGATCAGTTCCTTCCGGCTTGCAAACATTTCCTCAAATTTTTGTGCCTTCTTTGACCCGGCCTTTTCACCATGCGCGTAATTATGGATTGCGCAGATATCAGTCTCTGTCATTTCCCACCCGTCATTGGAAATCACCAGCCTTGTGGGATCCACAGAATGTAAGTAATGGTAAAGCATCTGCGAATAGTGCTGCTGTTGACGGCTTCCATGTATCTGCGGCGTCCCCCAGCTCTCATTGAGTGGAACCCAGCAGATGATGGAAGGATGGTTAAAGTCCCGTTCTACAATTTCCGTCCACAGCGCCAATTCACGGTTCACCTGCTTCTCACCAAATGTGGGCACAGAAGCGCACTCTCCCCATACAAGGTATCCCAATTTATCCGCCCAATAAAGAAATCTTGGGTCTTCTGCTTTCTGATGCTTTCTGCACCCGTTAAATCCTATTTTTTTAGCTGCTTCAATATCAAATTTCAGTGCCTCGTCAGACGGCGCGGTTAGCAGTCCCTCGGGCCAATATCCCTGATCCAAAACAAGCCTCTGATAATATGGCTTATTATTCAGATAGATCATGCCGTTTTCCGTATGGACTTTACGGAATCCGAAGTAACTGATTACCTTATCAATTACTTTTCCATCCTTATCTTCTAACGTAAGCTCCACATCAAAAAGATTCGGAGATTCCGGTGTCCATGAGAGACCGTCGTTATGGAAATTGGTACGCATAATATGATTTTGAATCAAGTCCGCAGAAGCACTAAATTCGCTGCTGTTGCATTTACTCCTCATTTCCAGGATTTCCGTTCCCTGAAAATCTATTTTCACGCCGACATGGCAGTTCATGCAGTTTCCGTGTAAAAACACTCTGATATCTTCTCTGCCTTCATCAAAGCGCGATAAAAACTTTACGCTTTCAATTCTCCTTTTTTCCACAACTTCAATCCATACGCTCTGCCAGATCCCTGATGTCGGTGTGTACCAAATCCCCTTGCTTTCCTTCTCCCAGAACTGCTTTCCTCTGGGAATGGTTTCATCTTTATATGGATCATATACCCGAACTACAATTTTTTGACTTCCCTCTCGCAAATAGGGCGTCATACAGATGGTAAACGGACTGTCTCCTCCTTCATGATGTCCTGCAAATTCGCCATTAACATAGACATCACAGATGTAATCCACTGCTCCAAAATGCAGCAAGACATCTTTTCCCTCACATTCTTCTTCAATAATCACCTCTTTTTCATACCAAAGAATATCATGTGCGCCGGTATCGGCAATCCCTGATAATTCAGACTGATAGGCAAAAGGTACTTCTATTGTCCCGGAAAACGAGTTTGCCCGATACCATTTCTCATCTATTCCCACATCCCTGTCATCAAAAGAAAATTTCCAAGTTCCATTCAGGCACTGAAAAGAGTCACGTACAAAATCTGGACGCGGATACTCTGTCCTATAAATCATAGTTTTCTCCTTTCTATCACTTAATGCCGCTGCCAAGCGACATAGACTCCATAAATTTCTTCTGGGCAAATAAGTACAGAACAAAAGTCGGAATAATCGCAAGTATTGCACCCGCCATCGCAATTCCGGGATATGTCATATACTGTCCCTGTAATAGTTGAAGTCCCGGTGTAATCGGCAGCATATCAACATCCCGCATCACAATAGACGGCCAAAGAAAATCATTCCAGGCTCCGGTAAATGAGAACAGTGCAACTACCATAAGTACGGGTTTTGAATTGGGCAGAATAATATTCCAGAATACCTGCCAGTGGTTAGCACCGTCCACATAAGCCGCCTCATCCAGATCTTTGGGAATACCCAGCATAAACTGCCGCACCAAAAATACGTTTGTCACACCGGCGGCGCCAGGTACAATAACTGCCAGATAGGTATTTGTCCACCCAAAGCTGTCAACAATCTTAAAATTTGGAATCAGATTCATAACAGAAGGGAACATCATTGTTGCCATAAGTATCAGGAACAAACCGTCTCTGCCCTTAAAGTGCAGTCTGGTAAATCCATAACCCGCAAGCGCAACAATAACCAGTACCAGCCCCATATGCCCTAATGCTATAACCAAAGAATTTGCAAACCATCTAAGCACCGGTGAAGAATCATTGTGAAACAACTTCGCATAGTTCTCAAAGGTAAACTCTACCGGAAGAATATGGAAATCCATTCTCTGGATTTCATTTTCTGATTGGAAAGCCGTCAGCAGCGCCCATATCATAGGAAAAATCCAAATGATACATATCGCAAGCAAAATCATAAAGCACGCCGTTATTAAAACTTTATTCTTTATTGAATTCGTTTTCATATATTCTTATCACCTCTCAGATCTCCGGTTCATGGCAAACTGTACCGTGGATACCAACATGATTATCAGTCCCATCAGGATTGCCATCGCGGAGGACATACCTGCGTTGGAAATACCCGTTCCAAAAGCATTCTCCTGAATATACATCATCAGCACCTTGGTCGAATTGTTCGGTCCCCCGCTTGTCAGCATCAGTGGCTGCCCATAGATGTTGAACTGAGCAACGGTTGTCGTAATGGCTGTAAACAACAACTGAAACCGGATATTAGGAATAACAATCTTAAAAAGCCTTATGACCGCTCCCGCTCCATCAATCGTTGCCGCCTCGAGCTGCTCCTGCGGAACCCCGCTTAATGCCGCTACATATATCACCATATTGGCACCCATGCACCACCAGATCGTGACTCCGATGATGCAGATCCATGCCCACGGCTGTGTAGACTTTAGATCAGTCGACATGTCAAACCATGTTTTGAAAGGTCCGTAGGAAAGCGACAAAAGAAATGACCAGATAATCATAACCGCCGAAATGGAAAATAATGTCGGCATATACAGTACTGACTGGAACACCCTGTGTCCGCGGGGCTTCATGTTCAAAAGCACTGCAATCAGCAATGGCACAAAGACGCACAACGGTACTGCAATCAAAACAAAAAGTATCGTATTCCCCATGCCAATACGGAACTGGTCGTAGTAAATACTGGAGCTGTCAAACAAAATCTTGTTATAATTTGAAAGTCCTATAAATTCTGGCGTATTGTACATATCCCATTCTGTAAACGAAACGGCGATACCAAAAACAGCAGGAATCAGAAAAAATATGATAAACAGTATGAAATATGGTCCAATAAATAGTAGAGTCCAAAGGTTAATCTTCTTTTTCATACTTTCTCCTTTTTCAACTAATACCCCATTTTTTCATTAACAATTTTCTGAATTTCTTCAAAGGTTGATTCAATATCCGCTGTTCCGCTGATCATATCCCACATTCTTGCATCAACCTCACTGAACACATGGTTCGTACCCTCTGTTGTATTGATTCTTACTTTATCTCTTCCCGTCTCAGAAGTAATAAGGAATGACTGTGGCAGTGAAAGGAATACCTCGTTATTGCTCATGGCAATACCGGAAGGAATTGCACCTGACTCACACCACTCCAACTGGTTTCCCTGAAGCCATACAAGAAAGTCCACAATACCCGCAAGCTTCTTCTCGCTTCTTTGTTCTGCCGATTTGAACATTGTAAACTGATCGGCACCCGCACACTGCACAATATTGTTGAGATCCCACTGCGGTGTAAAAGTCTCTACCCATTCAAAGTCGGTAATTGTCTGCATAGTAGACAGCATCCATGTTCCTTCCGGAAGAAATACCACTTTACCGTTTAAGAACAGTTTACCTGCGTCCTCACCCTGCGGTACAAGCCAGCCTTTGTCGTTGAGCATCTTATATTCGTTTACGGCATTTACTGAATATTCATTGTTTACGCTTACTTTTCCATCCGCGTCAACCCAGCTTCCGCCCATCTGCTGATAAATATTCATGAAGTTCTGCATGCTCCATGTTGTAGCGGTTGTATAGATTCCATCCGCCTTTGCCGCTTCACCAGCCTGCTCCATCTCTTCATATGTAATAAAACCGTCATCCAGGCATCCCGGAACATACTTTTCAGCCAGGTCTTTATTCACATACATAACCCATGAACCCATGGTTGCCGGTATCCCCCACTGGCTGCCATCAATCGTACCCGCTTCCCATGCTCCGGAGATATAGTTCTCACTCTTTACCTCGGTACCTTCGATAGCGCCATCCCAAGATTCCACCATCCCCTGCGAAAGATAGGTGGGCAAAGACTCCGAAGCGACAAGGGCAATATCCGGCACTCCCTTTCCTGATTTACCTGCCGTCGTCAATTTTGTGTTAAATGTAGCCGCTTCCATAGAAACAAATTTAACTGTAAACGCCGGATTTGTGGCATTGTACTTGTCAATGGTCGCCTTAATTGCCTCGCCATCCGGCCCTGTTGCCGAAGACCAGAGCAGAATCTCACCGCTGTCCTCATTAGCAGCCTTCCCTGTACTCTCCGATTTACCTGCCCCGCATCCAGTAACCATACTTGCCGACACAGCCGCGATCAAAATCATCCCCAATAACTTTTTTGCTTTCATAAGCTCCCTCCTGACATTCAATTTGGTTTACTAATTACAGACACTTTTACTATTACTCGTACTTAAGATTCGCGCGCTTATCTTTTTCTGATCCTTATCATATATCTCTTTTCCATTTTTGTCAACTTATATATTTACTATTACCTCCATTATCTTTCTATATTTCTTCATATTCTTTTATAATTATCGCAAAAAGTTTACCAAACGCAAAATAGAATGAGGTTTCCCTTAGTTAGTATACTATATGGTTTACTTATTTCTCGAAAGACAATCTTGCTTATTCGGAAACCTTTTAGTATACTATTGTCATAAAACATTTAATATCCATGGATTTTGAATGTAAACGTTTTTAGATATAGGAGATGAATAGCGTATGGTTTTAAATCTTGAACAAGACGGCATTGAAGTATATAAGGCTCTGGCTTCAAAAACCAGAATTCAAATATTATCCATATTGGCCTGTAAACCGTCAACTGCAAGTGAATTGGCTTTAGAGCTGAATATGAGTAAGGCAATCGTCTCGCGCCATTTAAAAGAACTGGAAAACGCAAAACTCATACACTTGTCTCACAACTTCAAATCATCCGATGATCGAAAGAAAGTTTATACGCTGAAAGTTGATCAGATTCAAATCAATTTCCCCAGCAAAATATATCTTCCTTTTAAGAAAAAAACAGCGGAAATTAAATTAGGATTGTTCTCAGATTTTGAGATTCATCCAACCTGCGGACTTGCTTCCAGCACCCATGTAATCGGTCAGTTCGACGATCCAAGGAGCTTTGTCTCTAATGAACGTGCCGACGCATCTCTTTTATGGTTTGCAAAGGGCTATGTGGAATATCGCATCCCCAATTTGCTTAATACAAATGAACATCCGGAACTCTTAGAATTATCTTTGGAAGTCTCTTCCGAGTTTCCGGATTCTAACAATACCTGGCCTTCCGACATCAGTTTCACTATCAATGGCATTGATATTGCTCTCTGGACTTGTCCTGGAAATTATTCGGATGTGCGAGGCAAGTTAAATCCTTCCTGGTGGGAAAGCAATTTTTCTCAATATGGTCATCTAATTCACTTGCGATCTTCCCATCTTAATACGAATATTGATGCACACTATATGTCTGACGTAACGATTGATGACCTGAAATTAGAGGATTCTCCGTGGATTACACTGCGTATCGGTGTGAAAGATGATGCCGCCAACTCCGGCGGGCTGACCTTATATGGGAATGAATTCGGAAATATCCCGCAGAACATATTATTAACGCTGTATTACTCCGAGCAGGGATGATCCTGGCTATAGAGAGAGGAGGCGATTTTAGAAAGGACACGTCACTTGTCCATATACCTTGCAATCAAAGAGTTAACAGAGGAAAATATGGATTACCCTGTCAAAGAATTATACAGATTAGGAGGAATAAGCCGTGCGGCTTATTATAAGCGGCTGAATCATACCAACAGTCTAAATGATATCCTTAATAAAGAAATAGCTGAGAAAATAGTAACCATGCACGCAGAACATCCCGATACGAGATACCGTCGTTTAATGGATACTCTTGAACATGATGAAAACATTTATGCAAACGAGAAACGGGTAACTGATGTTGCCGAATTTAAATATGAAATAGGAACAGAGAAGGCTGGTAAAATATATTTAAATGCAATCATAGGTCTGTGGTAAGCGCTCAATAACAGAGTATCTTAAAATTTATTTCGGCACATGAGATAATGACCTCGAATATTTGTAGTTAGACTTTTTCAAGTTTTTCTACTCTAATGGAGGAGGTTATCCTATGGATCAGGTTACTTGGCTAAAAAATAAAATTTTACAAACCCAATATTTATACGGGTTTGCGCGTCCCAGAATTTAGGATATCACCCGTTATAACCCTCTGCTACACCATTTTTTTGGTGTAGTAACTCAGCCTCCTACTGCCAACGCATACCGCTCCACTTCCTCCTTAGCACTCTGCCAAACCAGTCACAAACCACCCACGACATCACCGCCACGGCCAACGCGCCTCCGATAAACAATAGCAATCCGACATACCACGGCAGCCTGTTCATGAGTTCAAAATGCGTTATGATGTTTAAAATAATCCAATGGTACAAAAACATGCCGTAGGAAAAATCCGGTTTCAGGCGAATCTTCGGCAGACAGTACGCACCCCCGATAGCCAGAAACGGAATAATAACACTAGTTACTATGTTTGTATAATAACCCGGTATCTGCATATCCGTGGCTCCAATGATCAGATAAATCAAAAACAACGGCCAAAACGCCTTCTTCAAAACAGGAATCACCTTCTGCCGCCTTTGAAAACAAAATACACCGATAAAAAACCACAACGCATACGGAACAAACAATCTCTCAATTACTTTCGCCACTATGCCGCCGACATCCCGGGACGCTGACCAGCAGACAAGATTCAGGCCCGCAAGCGCGGAAAGAAATACCGCCCAATGGCTGTTCTTCATCCTCTTCAGGAACGGATAAATAAATCCCAGCACAAGATATAATTGTACTTCCGTGAAAACCGTCCAAAGCGCACCATTGACGCTCCCTGTCGGCAATGTCTTAAGACATGCAGGCGTATTGGATATTCCAAAAAACTGCATTACCAGCCATACAATGATGCTGTGATCTATCTGCTTAGGAACAAGAATACAGATCACCGCCAGATTGATGAGTGTACACATCCACAATTCTGGATAAATGCGCAGAGCACGCTTCGAAAAGAACGCTTTTCTCGTCTCTGCCCGCTCATAGGAAGCCGACACCAGAAAACCGCTCATAGCAAACAGTACAACCACGCCAGGAAAGAGCAGTGTAAAATACCTGGCTCTGTCCATAAATGCCGCCGCCTTCTCCGTCAAACTTTTTGACAGAATCATACTGAAACTGGAATAATGAAGCATCATAACGCTGAACGTCGCCGCATAGCGCAGCAGATCGAAACCATTTTCTTTATATTCTTCGTTTGCGTTCATGTCCTTTCCCTCCATCCGGCATCTTTCTCCCATACCCGGTCAGTACTGCCGCCGCCAGTATCACCAACATACACAGGGAGTAATAATTTACGAACGGCACCGATCCGGGAGCTACCGCGGCCCCTTCTCCAAATTGGGCGGACAATTGCGCCGGTATGACACAGTGCACGGTCCACGGAGCCAGAAAGCAGAAGACACAGCCCGTACAATCCATCAGATTCGCCCGGCGGTACCTGTTCACGCCCGCTTTTTCCCCGATCTCATTGATCAAATCGCCAAGCGCCACAATCGCCACAGAAATAACGCCCGTTACCATGCTGAGGATACCCACAGACAGCACAATGGTGGCCTCCGTGCTTCGCTCTCTTTTCGCCAGACGAGCAAGAAATGCCCCCACGTCTTCAAACAGGCCGCTGCATTCGAGCACGCCCAAAAGCGAAAACACGCCAATCAACATCGCCATGGTTCCCGCTGTCCCTGTAACGGCCTCTATAATAACTCCTGTTACTGAAAATCCACCGGGAAAAGCAATGAGATCTCCCACCGCATAAATGCCGGACAAAAGCCCGGCTGCAATCCCCGACACGATCCCCCATGACAGAGCTGTTATCAAATGCTTTCTCATCATGCAGAGTACGATAATCACCAACGGCACCACCAGCATAATAAGGCTCGACGGCTTTGCCACAACGTCCGATCCCCCGATCCCGGCGCCGCCCTCCGTTGTGCCGGAAAACGAAAGAAACAGAAGCAGCGCTCCGGCCGCCGCCGGAAGACTGTAACGCATTCTCGTCTTTACCACCGTTCCCAGATCCGCGTGCTGTGTGGCGGAGGACGCGATTGTGGTATCCGAAATCGGGCCCAGGTTATCTCCAAAGGCCGCGCCCGACACGATAGCGCCTATCATAAACTCCGGCGCCGCTCCCGCCATCACTCCCACCGGAAAGAGAATCGGAATCACCACAAAATAAGTGCCAACCGAGGTTCCCGTGGCAAACGCCAGCAGGCAGGTAATCAGAAAGCCTGCCGCCACAAAGAGCCTGCCCGTAAAGCCCGCCGCCACCACATAAACCGCAATGGTCTGCACCATGCCGCTCGCCGAGATGAGTTTACCCGAAACCGCCGCCAATATCACTGCCAGCACTATCACGCCAAACATTGGCTTGCTCAATCCGTAGACAAGCGCCTCCCCATAAGCCTTTTCATCCTTTGTAAATATAACACCTGCTATTAGCGCTCCAAAGAACGCCAGCACATAGCCGTTCACATTGGACTGGCAGCACGCAGCCCACAGAATCATCGCCGCCGCCACAAATAAGGGCGCAAGACTTCCCACCCTGCCAAAGCGGTATTCTATTCTCCGTTTTTTCTGATCCATATTCTTCTCCTCTACAGCAGCCCTCTCAGCTCCTCATGTATCTTCCCGTTCGAAGCCATCACGCTGCCCCTCTGCAGAAAATTCAGTTCTTTCCCTGCAAAATCCGTCACCTTGCCTCCTGCCTCTTTCACCAAAAGCTGTCCCGCCGCAAAATCCCACGGACTGAGTTTCGGCTCAAAAAATCCTCCGGTGCGCCCACAAGCCACATAGACCAGATCCATGGCCGCCGTGCCTGTCCTGCGGATATCCTGCGCCCTGTCGAACACACGCCGAATCCGCTTAAAGTTTTCTTCCGCCAATTCCCTGTCATAGGGCGAGGTACCCACCGCTATGATCGTCTCGCTCAGATCCCCGGCTTCCGAAACATGAATCGGCGTTCCGTTCAAAAAACTTCCGCTCCCTTTTTTCGCATGATACACGTCCTCACGGAAAGGATCATAAACGATTCCCAGTGTGATTTCTCCCTTTTCATAAAGCGCCAGCGATATCACGCTGTGCTGATAATCGTGAATCAGGTTGGTGGTGCCGTCTATGGGATCAAGAATCCAGTACGTATCCCCGGACACTTCATGCAGTCCCTCTTCCTCTCCCAGAAATTGAATGGCAGGGAAACGATTCCCCAGTTCGCGGGCAAGAAAATTCTGGATATCGGTGTCCACCTGCGTCACATAGTCCGCAAGTCCCTTGGTCTTGATATGTCCGGCTCTTTCCCTGTTTTCTACAAAGGCTTTCGTCTCCTTTACAAGTGCAATTATCTCCTGTATGTCCATCCCTATTCTTTCCTTTCCTCTGTCTTCTATTTCCTCTCACACTGCCAGCAGCCGCGTCAGGAAAATTTCCTCCACCTGCTGTTGCCCGCGGCCCCGCTTTGCGTTCTCCTCCACATATTATATCATATTTCCTGATAAGACCACCCGACGATAAAACTTTTTCCTATACCTATAAAAATTTTTGTCACTTTTATAGTCTTACAGCCGTATATAGGGTGAGAGATCTCTTAACAGCCCGACAGCTCCGGGCTCCGGTTATTCGCTATACCGGGCAGTTCCGGCTGTTATAGGCTGCAATATCGCGATATGATTATAAATAACGAAAGGGGGAATCCGCTGTGAACAGAAAAAATGAGTCTGAGGTCCGCCGCGTCCTGCACGACTACGGCGACATGCTCTACCGCACTGCCTACCTGCTTCTGGGCAATCCCCACGATGTACAGGATGCCTTGCAGGAGACGCTGCTGCGCTATCTGGAAAAAGCGCCCGCTTTTGTCTCCATGGATCACGAAAAAGCGTGGCTTTTGCGAGTTACCTCAAACTGCTGTAAAGATTGTCTGCGTTTTCGAAACCGACATTCATGCCTTGATTTAGAACCACTCCGGGAATGCCTCCCCGCACGGGAAAATACGCATTTACAGGAATTGTACGCCCTGCCCGCCAAATGGAAGACAGTGCTCATTCTGCACTATTTTGAAGGGTATTCGGTCAAAGAAATCGGAGAAATCCTCGGGCTGTCCGAAAACGCCGTCAAGAAACGGCTGCAAAGAGCAAGAGAAGCGCTGCGCTTAGAAATCAAGTCCTGAAACAACTACACAATATAACACAAGGAGATCAAGGATTGAAAAATCACTCTGATGTGCTGCTTTTTCAATCTGGAGTTTGTGCAGAAGCGTCACAAACGCCTTGATCGCAGATGCAGAAAGAAGTATTCCTTCGGAAAACTTCAAGATTCTGCTCGCGTTCCTTGGAGTATGCCTGTCGGCAAACTCCGCATAGAACGCTTCGGAATGGAGGAAATTATGAATAAAAAAGATATGATGCAGATCAAAGAGTCCCTCACCATGCCGTCCGAGATGGCAGAGGCGCTGACAGAAAGCTGTACGGTTTCCAAGGAACAACTCTGCCACAACCGGCTCGTGTTCCCCGGCACTCGCTCCACCCGCAGCCGTCTCGTCCGTTCCTGCCGTTACCGCCGTCTCACCGCTGCCGCTGCCGCCGTTTTCTGTATTTTCGCGGTGGGCTCCACCTCTCTTGCCTACAATATTTATCAGGAAAAACAGCTTGCCGTCTTTATGGACGCGGATTTGTCTCAGGAAGAAATTGACCGTGTCGGTCAGGAAATTTCCGAAATATGCGAACTCTCTGACTGCCAGTCCGTCTCCCTGCACTATGTCAGCGGTGACGAGGCTTGGGCCGAGTTCAAGGCCGCTTACCTGACTGACGAAAGCGGCACGGAAATGACCGAACTGACTTCGAAATTCAAGGAAAATCCGCTGGCAGACTCCTTCAACTACCGGGTGAGCGTCCGCATGAGCGCCGACACGCAGGCCGTGCGCGACCGGATCAGCCAACTGCCCGGCGTGCGAAAGGTCACGACGGTGCGTGAGGCGCAGCAGGATCACTAATATCGGCCACCGGTTCCTTTAGGCCCTCAATCACGATCCCGCGCTTCCTCGCGTAATCCCAAAGCGCTGCATGGATGGCCTCCTCCGCCAGAAGGGAACAATGTACCTTCACCGGCGGCAGGCCGTCCAGCGCTTCCATCACCACCTGATTCGTCACCTGCAAGGCTTCTTCCACCGTCTTGCCCTTCACAAGCTCGGTGGCCATACTGCTGGTCGCCACCGCCGCGCCGCACCCGAAGGTCTTAAATTTCACGTCCCGTATAACCCCTGCCTCATCCACATCCAGATACATGCGCATGATATCGCCGCATTTGGCATTACCCACGGTGCCGACGCCGCTGGGATTTTCTATCTCCCCCATGTTGCGGGGATTGGTAAAATGGTCCATCACTTTTTCGCTGTACATATTTCCTCCTCTCTTCTTTTCTTCTCTTCTTTTCTTCTCTTCTTTTCTTCTCTTCTTTTCTTCTCTTCTTTTCCTCTGGCTGTGCACTGCTCATGCCTTACGCGCATCTTCATAAAGCGGTGACATGTCGCGGAGGCGTCCCACTATTGCCTTGAGCGCCTCCACCGTCCTGTCCAGCTCTTCCTTCGTATTTTCCGCCGAGAGCGTCAGCCGAAGCGACCCGTGGGCGATCTCATGGGGTAAGCCGATGGCGAGAAGCACATGGGACGGATCGAGCGCGCCAGAGGTGCATGCCGACCCGCTGGAACCGCAGATGCCCTGCTGGTCTAACAGGATCAGCAAAGATTCCCCTTCTATGAATCGGAAGCAGAAATGGGCGTTGCCCGGCAGTCTGTCCTGTCTGTCCCCGTTCAGTCTGGTATAGGGAATCTCCGCAAGCACCCGGTTAATCAAATAATCCCGAAAAGCCGTTTCCCTTGCCACTCTTTCCTGCATGGTTTCTCCTGCCAGAGCCGCCGCCTTCCCAAATCCCACGATGCCCGGCACGTTTAAAGTTCCGGCCCTGCGTCCTCTCTCCTGCGCACCGCCGTGGATCAGCGGAAGGAGTCTCACATTTTCCCGGATATAAAGAAGCCCCACCCCTTTCGGCCCGCAAAACTTATGCCCGCTGGCGGAAAGCAGATCGACGTGCATCTCCTCTGCGTGCATGGGCACATGTCCGTAGGCCTGCACCGCATCCGTGTGGAAGAGAATCCCTCTCTCTCTGGCGATTTCTCCGATCTTTGCAAGCGGCTGGATGGTGCCGATCTCGTTGTTTGCCGCCATCACGGAAATCAGTATGGTGTCCGGCCGGACTGCTCTCTCCAGAGCCTCCGGTGAAACCTTGCCCTCCCCGTCCACATCCAGATAAGTCACCTCATATCCCTGCTTCTCCAGATACGCGCAGGTATGCAGCACCGCATGATGTTCTATTTTACTCGTAATGATATGCCTGCCCTTATCCCGCAGTCCCTCCGCCACGGCGCGTATCGCCCAGTTGTCGGACTCACTGCCACCCGCCGTAAAATAAATCTCGTTCGGCTTCGCGCCGATCAGGGCCGCTGCCCGCTCTCTGGCGATTCCCACCGCCTTCTTCGCCTCGCCCGCAAAGCTGTAAATAGCGGAAGGGTTCGCGTAGGTTTCCCGGAAATAGGGCATCATCTCCTGTAGCACCGCCTCGGATACCCGTGTGGTGGCCGCATTATCTAAATAAATTCTCTCCTTCATATTTCTGTTCCGTTCTCCTTAACGTGATTGTGTCAAATGGTTACTGGTCACGGAGTGAACAGTAATATCAAATGACCGTCTCTTGCTTTCATATAATTCCTATCAACTTACTATTATATAAGATATTATAACAGGCTTGCAGAAAACTGCAAGCCCAAAAAAACTACTCCTGTTCTGACAAATATTCCCGGTACAACCGCTCCCGATACTCACTGTCTGACAGGACACGCTTTGCCTCCTCCGTTTTCCCGTCATCCAGCAGCTCTTTCAAAATGGCAAAATTCGCTTTGAGACCCTTCTCATATCCTTCCTTAATCCCCTCCGCGCGTCCTTCTTCCCGTCCGATCTCACGCCATTCTTTTCGTTCGCTCTTCATATGCTTTTCTTCATCGTATTCAAAAATACTCACCGCGATCGCCTCCGCCCGATTTTTTGCCAGAAACCCTGAAAGGATTCCGTTTTCGATACAGTCTTCCACTGCCTTTTCAACCGCTTCCTGTAAAGGCAGTTTATCGGCATATAGCCTGACCTGCGCTACATACTGCGCGTATTCCTTTAGCAAACGGCACGCCTCTAACAGCTTATGATTATATCCCAGATTGACATTATACACGATTACCGAAAGCTCCAACGCGGGTTCGTCCGACTTTTTCTCGAAAGCATCAGACAGATATAAAATCTGTTGCTCGGGTTGAAAGTCTTTGCCGTTATAAAATACGACAAACCGAGGTGTGGGAATCTTGATCAAAGACTGGCTGTACAGGTTTTTGTCTTTGATTCGGTTTTGCAGTACCCTGCTTACATAGAGCAGATCCCGAAGCGGCATGTTCGGATTGTATGTGGACTGATGTTCGTAGAGCAGCAATTCAAAATCAAACATGAAGGAAATGTCATTCTTATAATTCAGATAGACCGCATTTTCCAGCGTGGTGATCTCCAGCTCATCCACATCCGTATAGGCCGTGCCGTTTAACGCATTGTACAGGCTCAGCAGATTTTCCTTCTCCCGGAAGATCATTCGGAATACGGTATCTTTGTAGTTGCGTTGTACCACTGTATCATACAGAGATATATCATTCGTTTGTGGCTCAACTGCTCGTGGCTCGTTTGCTTTTGTTTCTTTCATTCTTTTGTCCTCCCTGGTGTTAGCGGCATCTTTCCCGAAAAGAATTGTCGCTGCTGCAGGAGAACCGCTCCAGATCCTCCTGCTTTTACAATGGTTAAATGGAATCAAAGCATGGATTTTCTGAAACTTTAGAAATAAAAGATAGAACTTACCGATCTGTCAAGTAGAAAATATGCTTTTTATTACTATAGCACACTCATAACGGAATTGTAAATATTTATTTTTAAAATATCATAAAGAAAAATATAAGAAAAACTTTATATAAACATCAAAAATATTTCCCCTAAAACCCAGGCCGGGCGGCTATTTGCATAGCCGCCCGTATCCTATCCCCTTTTACACTGTACACAGTGCTATAATGATCGCGGAAGAAAACCCATGACCTTAAAGTCCGCTTTCTCGCCGCGGCATTACCTGATTACCTGTCCGGTGCTCCCGGTTCTGCCCGGAAACGCCGGTTTGCAGAAATATGGAACTGTCATTCCTGCCAAAGCATCTATCAATAAAAGCCTTCCTGTCAGTGCGTACATGTCACATAAATGTGGCGACTAATCTCTTCACCTTGTATCACATAGCCGCACTTGCTGCATCTCTGCGCTTTATATTCCTTTATCACACAACCACCGTCATCTGTCTTTCTGTGAGTCGCCAGCGTTCCAGAAATAAAAGTATGATCACAATAAGGCTCGATCCCATTATCCTCAGCAACCGGATAAATATTGCCCGCTTCATCCGTAAACTGATCGTCATACAAAATTCCTTGTACATTTTCTGGCACTTCCGTCTGATCTAACTCGTGCCACGCTTCTGCATCCATTCCCACTGGAACAAATACGGCTGTATCTTCATTCAGTATTTCATCTATCTCTTCTTCCGAAACGTCCTCCACTACTTCTCTTTCAAACGAATCTCTATACGCAAACACTGTCATCGAATTTGCAAAGGCCAATACCGCCACCAGCGTCGCCGCTGCAAAACGATTCCATTTCTTCTTACTCATTAGATTTTCCATCCTTTCCTTTATCTTTTGTGTGTCGTCTCCAAATCCGGATTTCCACCGCACGGAGACTTTCCCTGATTTCTTCTCTCCCGCCTCGTAAATCATCAGGCGCAGATACTCTTTCACCTCCTCCATTGGTTTTCCATACATCACGATCTCGTCACAAGAACATTCACAAACCTGCTCGAAATCCCGACGCAACAGCCATACCATCGGATTACACCAATGTAACATTACCGCCAACTGCATAAATATTTTCCACAGCGCATCCATACGTTTGATATGTACCAGCTCATGCCGTACAAGCATCTCCGCCTCCCGGCTTGTGACTGCCCTGCCACAGACAATCACGGGACGAAAGAATCCAAAGGTTATGGTGTGCTCCTCTGCCGCTTCGTACAGAAACACGCGCCGCCGGATTCCGTATTGATTCTTCAATCCGTCGAGAAAGATTCTCTGCTCCGGTGTCATTGCACGATCGGCATATCTGGCCGCCATGCGAACCAGCCGCACATACTCCGCTATTTGTCTTGCCAGCAGAATACAGATACCTGACAACCACACAATGACTGCCGCCGTCTGTATACTGGCAAAGATGTTCACATGCATTGTCCCTTCGGCGTGGACAATATGGTTTCTCCATGTCAGCGGCACCCGCGAAATCTCCAGCGAACCTTCCGGCCAGAGATCGCGGACTACCGCCATATAATATTTCTTCAAGAAAGGTAAAGGAATCAGATAATACAGAAGCGCCACTCTGGCGAGCAGATCAAAAAGTCTTGCGCAAATCCTGTCTTTTAGTAAGCACCGCATCAACAAATGAATACCGGTCATCGTACTCCCCGAAAGAGACATGACTAAAAGGTATTCCATCTATCTTTCTCCCGGTCAATAATTCTCCAGGAAATCGATCAACGCCTTCGTATCGCTCTCACTGATCGTGTTCTTCTTTACGAATGACGCGACGAAATTACTCAATCTTCCTCCATACACATGATCGATCACTGTTTTCATTTGCATGCTGTTGTACTCTTCCCGACCGTACACAACTTTCACGATTCTGTTTTCCCGTTTCACTAATCCTTTACCCTCTAACCGGGTCAAAAAAGTATTTAGAGTCTGTCTCTTCCACTCCTTCCCATCCGCTTCGAACAAGGCAAGCAGTTCGGCCTGCTTAATGCCGTCGCCCTGCTCCCACAGCTTTTCCATGACTTCCATTTCCGCATCGGACACGTCGTAAATTTTTTTCATGAATCTTCTTCTCACATCTTTCCGACCCAGGGGACGAAACCCTGTAGTCTATTTTAATATATAATTTTTTGTTCCATCTGTCAACTTCATACTACAAATTAAGTTGAATTTATGCAGTAATTGCGTTTCCGGTATACAACTGGTAGTATTTTCCGCGTTCTTCAATCAACTGGTTGTGGGTTCCCCTCTCAATAATGCGTCCCTGCTCCAGCACCATAATGCAGTCGGAATTTTTCACTGTAGAAAGTCTGTGGGCTATCACAAAGGTAGTTCTGCCCTTCATCAGCTTATCCATACCGTCCTGCACAATGCGCTCGGTACGGGTGTCGATGGAACTGGTGGCCTCGTCCAGAATCAGCACCGGCGGATCGGCCACAGCCGCCCTCGCGATCGCCAAAAGCTGCCGCTGTCCCTGGCTTAAGTTCGCGCCGTCCCCGGAGAGCACGGTATCGTACCCTTCCGGCAGTCTTCTGATAAAGCTGTCCGCGTTGGCCAGCTTCGCCGCCGCGCGCACCTCCTCGTCGGTGGCGTCCAGCTTTCCGTAGCGGATATTCTCCATCACCGTCCCGGTAAAGAGATGTGTGTCCTGCAATACGATTCCAAGCGAACGGCGCAGGTCATCCTTTTTAATCTTATTGACATTAATGCCGTCGTAGCGGATTTTTCCGTCCTGAATGTCATAAAAACGGTTGATCAGATTGGTAATGGTCGTCTTGCCCGCACCCGTGGAGCCGACAAACGCGATCTTCTGTCCCGGCTCGGCATAGAGCTTCACATCGTGGAGCACCATCTTATCATCGTTATAGCCGAAATCCACACCGTCGAAAACCACATCGCCCGTAAGCTCTACATAATCCACGGAGTGATCCGCCTGATGCTCGTGCCGCCAAGCCCAGCGTCCGGTGCGCTCGGGCGTTTCCGTAAGTGTTCCGTTCTCCTCTTTTACATTGACTAAGGTCACGTAACCGTCGTCCACCTCGGACGTTTCATCCAGCATCTTGAAAATACGCTCCGCGCCCGCCATCGCCATCACAATCGAATTGAACTGTTGACTCACTTGGTTTATGGGCATATTAAAACTTCTGTTAAAGGTCAGAAAACTCGCCAGTTTTCCAAGCGTCAGGCCCGTAGCGCCGGAAAGCGCCAGCGCGCCGCCCACAATGGCGCAGACCACATAACTCACATTGCCGAGCTGCTGGTTCACCGGCCCCACCACATTGACCAGATAGTTTGCCCTGTCCGCACTCACAAACAGCGCGTCGTTCAGCTCACGGAAGTCCTCGATATTTTTCTCCTCGTGGTTAAATACCTTGACTACCTTCTGTCCGTTCATCATCTCCTCTATGAAGCCGTTGACTTTACCCAGATTCGTCTGCTGCTCCAGAAAATACCGGCCGCTTAAGCCCGCCACCTTCTTTGTCACGACCAGCATGAGCGCCACCATAGCAAGCGTCACCACCGTCAGCGGTATACTTAATATTATCATACTGATCAGCACACTTACAATAGTAATCGCGCTGTTAAACACCTGCGGCATACTCTGGCTGATCATTTGTCTCAGTGTTTCCGTATCGTTTGTGTAAGTTGACATAATATCGCCATGCACGTGGGTATCAAAATATTTGACAGGCAGTGTCTCCATATGGGAGAACAAGTCGTCCCGCACATTGCGCAGTGTCCCCTGTGTCACACTGATCATAATGCGGTTCCACGCATAGGCCGACACCACACCGATCAGGTACAGGCACGCCACCTTTGCAATCGCTCCTGCCAGGGGCGAAAAGTCCGGCACCTCCTGCGTCAGCATGGGCGCAATATAGTCGTCGATCAGACTTTGGATAAACATGGTACCCTGCACGTTTGCCAACACACTCACAAAAATCAGCACCGCCACAATCACCAGATGGGGGCCGTAGTTTCTCATCACATACCGCATCAGGCGTTTAAACACCTTCCCCGGATTCTCTATTCTTTTTCCGTCTTTCATTCTTCCATGTGGTCCCGGCATAATTTCCTCCATTCCGAAGCGTTCTTTGCGGAGTTTGCCGACAGGCATACTCCAAGGAACGCGAGCAGAATCTTGAAGTTTTCTGAAGGAATACTTCTTTCTGCATCTGCGCTCATGGAGTTTGTGACGCTCCGGCACAAACTCCCCCTCTCTTTCCATAATATACGGAGTTTGTGGCTGCCATGCAGACACGAACTCCCATGTGAGACTTAGCGCTTCTTAACGAGGCAGCCTGTGCTGCTGAGTTTTAGAAGCTCTTCTCACATTATTCATCGAAATCCCCGCCGCCGTTTGTCTGCGACTCGTAGACTTCCCTGTAAATCTCGTTGTCACGCAAAAGCTCCTCGTGTGTCCCGAAGCCGTCCACCCGCCCGTCGTCCATCACGATAATGCGGTCCGCGTGCATCACGCTGGCCACGCGCTGGGCGATAATCAGCTTGGTCGTGTCGGGAATCTCCTCCGCAAAAGCCTTTCGGATCTTCGCGTCCGTGGCCGTGTCCACCGCGCTCGTGGAATCGTCCAAAATCAACACCTTCGGTTTCTTTAAGAGCGCTCTGGCGATGGTAAGACGCTGCCTCTGGCCGCCGGAGACGTTGGTGCCGCCCTGCTCTATATAAGTCTGGTAGCCGTCCGGCATCTTCTCGATAAACTCATCCGCGCAGGCAAGCCTGCACACCCGCCTGCACTCCTCCTCCGTGGCGTCCGCGTCGCCCCAGCGCAGGTTATCCAGAATGGTGCCTGAAAAAAGCACATTCTTCTGCAAGACCACTGCCACCTGATTTCTCAGTGTCTCAATGTCATATTCCCTGACATCCCTGTCACCTACAAGCACTGACCCTTCTGTCACATCGTAAAGACGGCTGATCAGATTGACCAGACTGGTCTTTGCACTGCCCGTGCCGCCGATGATGCCGATGGTCTCCCCGGCATGTATTTTCAGGTTAATATCGTGTAAAACGGCCTCACTGCTCTCTTTATGGTAGGCGAAACGCACGTGCTGAAACTCGATGTCTCCGCTCGCCACCTCGTAGACGGGATCGACCGGATTGGTCAAATCGCTCTTTTCGTTGAGCACCTCGCAGATACGCTCCGCGCTGGCAATACTCATGCTCATCATGACAAAAATCATGGCCACCATCATCAGGCTCATCAGAATGTTCATACAGTATGTAAGCAGGCTCATCAGCTCGCCTGTAGTCAGCGTGTCCTGTACGATCTGCTTCGCTCCCAGCCAGCTAATTAACAGGATGCAGCCGTAAACGGTAAACATCATAACCGGCATGTTCAAGACCACATGCTGCTCCGCCTTGCTGAAAATATCGTAGATGCCCTGACTTGCCTTCTTAAACTTCTCCGTCTCGTGCGCCTCCCTGACGTAAGCCTTGACCACGCGGATCGCGCTCACGTTCTCCTGCACGGAAGCGTTCAGCTCGTCGTACTTCGGAAATGCCTGCTTAAAATATTTCATGGCGCCCCTGATAATGAAAAACAGCACCAAACCAAGCAGAATCACCGCCACCAGATAAATCCCCGCAAGTCTGGCGTTGATCAGGAAAGCCATGGACATCGCGCAGACCATGCTGACGGGCGCGCGGAAACAGATCCGCAGAACCATCTGATACGCCATCTGCATGTTAGTCACGTCTGTGGTCAGTCTGGTGACCAGTCCCGCCGTGCTGAACTTGTCGAGACTGGCAAAGGAAAAGGTCTGGATGTTCTCAAACATAGCCTGCCTTAAGTTCTTCGCAAAGCCCGTGGACGCCCGCGCGCCGTACTTGCCTCCCATCACGCCGCAGAAAAGCCCGCATAGAGCCGCTACGATCATCACCGCGCCCACCGCGTAGATGTGCTCCATATTGCCAGCCTCCACGCCGTCGTCAATGATGGATGCCATCAGAAACGGGATCAGCATCTCGAAGATAACTTCCAGTACCATAAAGACCGGCGTTATGATCGAAACCTTTTTATACTCCTTGACTTGTGCCGCAAGGGTTTTAATCATAGTCATACCTCCCTCTGTTATTATGTCTGACAGCGGTCCGCCGGGCCGTCAGGCCCCCGTACACTGTCCTTGCAAAATCCGCATGTTTCTATTTTTCTACAATAAAAAATTAATGTCAACGACTTTCCAAACTTTTCATAATTTTTCAGTCTTTCGTCTTTTCCTTATTGTTCATAATCTCGAACACAACCGCCGCCAGAAGCACCACGCCCTTAACCACCATCTGCCAGTTGGCGTCGATACCCATAAGGCTCATGCCCAGATTGATCACGCCGATCAGCGCTGCACCGATTACCATACCGAACACCGTACCGGAACCGCCGTAAGCGGACACGCCGCCCACCACGCAGGCGGAAATGGCATCCATCTCGTAGTTCGTGCCTGCCGTCGCCGTCGCCGCCGACAGCCGCCCCATGGTCATCCACGCGCTGATTACGGTGAGAACCGCCATGTTCAGATACGCCAGGAAGAAAATCCGCTTCGTGTCAATACCCGAGAGTCTGGTGGCTTCCACGTTGCCGCCGATGGTGTAGAAATAGCGGCCAATCGTCGTTTTTCCCGTAATGAAATTATAAATCAGGACAATCACTGCCACCCAGACTAAGTTATTCGGAATACCGCCCGCCTGCGCCAGCTTGAAGGCAAAGAGCAAAATCACCGCACACACCAGCACACAGCGCACGATCACGCCTGTCATCCCTTCCGCCTCGTATCCTTTTTTCATCTTGTCGTTTCTGCCCTTTAACTGCAAAAATACGAACAGCACGCAGGCAATCACACCCACCAAAAGACAGGTGATATTCATTTCCGTACCGCCGAACAGATCGGGCACGCTGCCATTAAACATCTTAATAAAATTCTCCGGCATGGGCGCAATGGACGAACCGCCGATCAGCGCCGTCCCCCATCCACGGAATGCCAGATATCCGGCCAGTGTAGCAATCCACGGCGGGATGTTGATATACGCGATCAAGAAGCCTTCCACGATACCGTAGATCACGCCCGCGCCTATCATAAGAAGCATCGCCACAGGCACCGACATACCGCCGCGCACCATCATAATACCGCCTATCGCGCCGACAAAGCATACAAAGGAACCGACGGACAGGTCGATATTGCCGCCTGTCAGCATACACATCAGCATACCCGTCGCCAATACGAACACATACGAGTTCTGCGCAATCAGCGCCTGAAAGCTGGACGCCGCAAACATCTGTCCTTTCGTCATCACTGAGAAGAAAATCACGATCAGGACAAGGACTATTTTCATGGTATGTTTTCTTAAAATTTCCATTGTAGTATTCATTTTCATCCCCCTCCCTTATTTCTTCTCTCTCTTGGACAGCACGTCAAAAGCAACCGCTATCAAAAGAACCAGACCCTTGACCACCTTCTGGTAATTGACGTCCATACCCATGATGCTCATACCCTGGTTGATCACGCCCATCAGCGTCGCGCCGATCACCACACCCGCCACGGAACCGACGCCGCCGTATGCGGACGCACCGCCGATAAAACAGGCGCCGATGGCATCCATCTCATAGCCCTGCCCATAGGTGGGCTGGGAGGATGTCAGTCTGGCAATCGTCAAAATACCTGCCAGCGCCGCCAAAAATCCCATATTGACATAGGCAATAAAATACACCTTCTTCGTGTTGATGCCGGAAAGTCTGGTGGCCTTTTCATTGCCGCCCACCGCATACAGATAACGGCCAATCCTTGTCTTTGTCGTCAGATAGCCGTAGACAAGCAGCACCAGAAGAATCCAGATCAGCGATGTGGGAATGCCCTTGTGGGAAGCGAGCTTGTAAGCGACCCACAAAATCACCGCACTGATAATCACCAGTTTTGCGACCGTACCGCCCAGAGGCGCCGTCTCGTAACCTCTGCTCTTATTGTTGATGCGGTTCTTTAACTGCACCGCAACCAGAATAACCACCGCGATACATCCGGCCAGCATACATGTCATGTTGAAACCTTCGCCGCCGAAAAAATCAGGCACATAACAGTCCGCACCGCCGCCAAACACTTTGATAAAAGTCTCGCTCTTGACGGAAACCGTCATACCCTGCAGCACCACATTGGAAAAACCGCGGAAAGCATACATGCCGGCCAGTGTTGCGATAAAAGGCGGCACCTTCATGTAAGCGATCCAAAAGCCCTGCCACATACCGATCAGAATACCGATCACCAGCATGGCAAGAATCGCCGCCAGCACATTCACGTTTTTATCCATCATCATCGCGCCCACCGCGCCTGCAAAGCAGACCACGGACCCGACGGAAAGATCGATGTTGCCGCCTGTCAGGATACAGAGCAGCATACCTGTCCCCAGCACGAATACATACGCGTTCTGGGAGATCAGGTTATTGATATTTTGCGGGAACAGGATTTTTCCCTCTGTCGTAATGCTGAAAAATACCACCACCAGAACAAGGGCGATAATCATGGTATATTTTCTTAAGAATGCCGATACATTTGCTTTTTCCATATTCCTACGCCCCCTTTCCCGAACTTACGATGATGGACATGATTCTCTCCTGAGACGCCTCCTCGGCGGATAGCTCCCCGGCAATCCTGCCCTCGTTCATCACATAAATTCTGTCGCTCATGCCAAGCACCTCCGGCAGCTCGGAAGAAATCATCACAACAGACTTGCCCGCCGCCACCAGCTCGTTGATGATACAGTAAATCTCGTACTTGGCACCCACGTCGATACCTCTTGTCGGCTCATCCAAAATAAGTACATTGGGATCTGCAAACATCCACTTCGCCAAAAGCACCTTCTGCTGGTTGCCGCCGGAAAGATTGCCCACATTCTGCTCCACAGACGGACATTTGGTTTTCAGTTTCCCCCTGTACTCCTCCGCCACCTGATACTCTTTATCCTTGTCGATGATCATCCGGGGACTGATGCTGTCCAGATTTGCCAGTGTCGTATTAATCCTGATCGGATTGGTGAGCACAAGGCCGTTGCCTTTCCGGTCCTCCGTCACGTAGGCAAGTTTGTTTTTGATCGCCTGCTTGATCGTCTTTAAATGCACCTCTTTGCCGTCCAGATAAAGCTGTCCGCTGATGTTTGTGCCGTAAGACTGTCCAAAAATACTCATGGCAAGTTCGGTACGCCCCGCACCCATCAGACCGGAGATGCCTACAACCTCGCCCTTTCTCACTTTGATGGACACATTGTCGCACACCTTTCTCTCCGGGTAGAGCGGATGATGTACCGTCCAGTTTTTCACTTCCATATTCACGTCGCCGATCTTTACATTATGACGCTTCGGGAAACGGTCGGTAATCTCTCTGCCGACCATGCCCTTAATAATTCTATCCTCTGAAATCTCCGTGGTGTGCTTATCCATCGTCTCAATGGTAGAGCCGTCGCGGATGACCGTGATCTTATCCGCCACATAAGCAACCTCGTTTAACTTATGAGATATGATAATCGATGTCATGCCCTCTTTCTTAAACTTTAACATAAGATCGAGCAGCGCTTGAGAATCCTTCTCGTTCAGTGAAGATGTCGGTTCATCCAGAATCAGAAGCTTCGCATGTTTGGCCATCGCTTTCGCGATCTCCACAAGCTGCTGCTTACCGGTGCCGATATCCTTGACCAGCACTCTGGAAGACTCCGAAAGTCCCACCATCTTTAAATACTCGTCCGCTTCCCCGTAGGTTTCGTTCCA
Organism: uncultured Lachnospiraceae bacterium; assembly: GCA_949076555.1. Taxonomy (GTDB): domain Bacteria; phylum Bacillota; class Clostridia; order Lachnospirales; family Lachnospiraceae; genus UBA3282. The sequence goes on from CARUOB010000008.1 coordinate 28,455, forward strand.
GTCAATCGCCGCGCTTTTCCCGCGCTCATTCCCGAGGAACATGTTTTCTCCGATGGTCATGTAAGGGATTAACGCCAATTCCTGGTGGATAATAACGATTCCCTTCTCCTCGGAGTCCTTGATCTTACCAAACTTACACACTTCACCGTTATAGACGATGTCGCCCTCGTATGTACCGTACGGATAAATGCCGCTGAGGACATTCATCAACGTGGACTTTCCCGCACCGTTCTCACCGACCAGCGCGTGGATTTCTCCCTCTTCTACTTTCAAATTTACATTGTCGAGCGCCTTGACACCGGGGAACGTTTTGGTAATATTTTTCATTTCCAGTAAAACTTTAGCCAAAGTGTATTCCTCCCAACATAGTTTCTTGTAACCTGCCCACTTCTCTATACCTTTTAAAATCGGCAGGCGGGAAATCCTGCCTGCCGGTTTTATTTAATTATAACATACTTTTTATGCTTGGAAAACGCGTTTTTGCGTTCTCTCGTGCGAAACTTAGTGCTTCTTGGCGAAGCGCCCTCTGGCGCTGAGTCTTAGAAGCTCTTTTCGCACTGTTACTGAAGATCCGCCTCTGTATAGTAACCAGAATCGATCAGCAGCTCCTTGTAGTTGTTCGCATCTGCGAATACAGGCTCGCAAAGGTAAGAAGGAATCACGCCTGTGCCGTTGTCGTAAGTCGTGGTGTCGTTTACCTCTACCTCTTCGCCATTGAGGATCTGGCCTACCATCTTAACTACCTGAGAAGCCAGCGTACGAGTATCCTTGAATACGGACATGGACTGCTTGCCAGCGATCATGTTCTTCACGTTTGCGATATCACAGTCCTGACCTGTCACGATCGGATAATCGCCTGTGTAGTTTGCTGCCAGAGCGTTCTGCACACCGAGAGAGGTGGAGTCGTTGGAGCAAAGGCAGATATCAAGTTTTGTGCCGTCCGCATAGTTGGAAGAAAGGATGTTCTCCATTCTGGACTGTGCAGTCTCGGTAGCCCACTTAGGCGTACCTACGGTTGCGAAATCTACCTGGCCCGAAGGGATCACGATCTTGCCTGCGTCGATGTAGGGCTGTAACGTGTCCATAGCGCCGTTATAGAAGAAAGGCGCATTGTTGTCGCCGGGATCGCCTGCGGTAACTTCCATGTTGAAAGGACCCTCCGCGTTGTCCAGATCAAGGGCGTCTACAATATACTGTCCCTGCGTCACGCCAACCTTATAGTTATCAAAAGTAGCGTAATAAGCAACCGCGTCGGTGTTCATGATCAGACGGTCATAAGCGATAACGGGAATGCCTGCACTCTTTGCGTTCTCAAGAACGGTAGAAAGAGAATTTGCTTCGATGGCAGCTACCACCAGTACGGAACAACCGCTGTTGATCATGTTCTCGATCTGGGAAACCTGTGTCTCCTCCTGGTTGGAAGCGTACTGCAGGTCTACTTCATAGCCTGCTGCCTCAAGCTCTGCCTGCATGTTGGAGCCGTCCTGATTCCATCTTTGCAGATCCTTGGTGGGCATAGACACGCCTACCTTCTTGCCGGTCGGAGCTGCCGCATCCGCCGCAGGAGCCTCTGCCTCTTCTGCCGGTGCTTCCGCCTCTGCTGCCGGAGCCTCCGCTGCAGGCTCAGACGTAGCTGCCGGAGCCGCATCGCCGCCGCCACAGCCAACCAGTGCAGCCGCAACCATAGAAACTGTAAGTACCATACCTAATACTTTTCTTTTCATGTCTTAGTTTCCTCCCTTTTCTAAATGATAAATGGTTTGCGAATTTTTTCGCACTTCCAATATACCACAAAGAAAATAGGAATAATTTATGACTTTCTGTACATTTTCACCATACAGCATTTGTATTTTCCGGTTGTACTAGCATATTTTTGTAATGGCATTTTCCTGCGCACAAGAAAATGCTATTCCGGCATGTGCCCGGGCACATTCAAGTATACGTCCTCTTTCAAATGAAACCCGCTGCCGATAATCACTTCGTCGATATTGTCGCGGTTTACTCTGATCGGCTCCAATCCGATATAGGGCACTTTGTACGCTCCGCTGTCAATCAAAGTCACATCGTCCCCCGCAACCTTTTCGCCCTTTGCGAGCGCCACCGCCTCCTCCGCCGCCCGGGTCGCCAGACGTTCCACCGGCTTGTAGACCGTCATTACCTGCGTGCCCTCCACGATCCGCTGACAGGCCGCCAGATCCGCGTCCTGCCCCACCACAAGGATATCTCCCGCCTGCCTCGTCTCCGCCAGCGCGCGCACCGCCTGGGTTGCCAGATCATCGTTGCCGCACATGATGGCGTCCGCCTTTTCAATGATGGGCGAATTGGCATAAATATAGGCCGCCGCCTCCTCCGCCCGCCAGTTTTCCGCGTGAATGGAGTCCAGAATCGTCACCCGGTGTTTTGCCATCAACCGCTTAAACGCGCCCTCCACCAGCGGCACATTATTGTCCGTGGGAGAACCGCCGATCATCACCACATTGTTTCCTTTTCCAATGCCGGCCTCAATCAGCGCGCGCGCCATCATGTCTCCTACCATCTCATTGTCAAACGAAATATACAGATCCACGTCCGCATCGTCGATCAGTCTGTCGTAAGACACCACCTGAATCCCCGCGCTCTTCGCTTTATCCACCGACTCCCGTAAGGAAGCGGGGTCGATGGCAATGATCACGATCACGTCCATTCCCTTCTGAATAAAATAGTCGATCTGCTTTTTCTGTTCCTCCACCACACCGTTGGCGTTCTGCACATTGACCTCCGCCCCCAGTTCCTTTGCCACCGAGACAAAGACGTCCCGATCCCGCTGCCACCTCTCAATGACAAAGGAATCGAAGCTCATGCCGATCCGGATTTTTCTCTCCTCCCCGTCTTCACTCTCCCTGCCGCTCTCCGCTTTTGTGCAGCCCGCCGCCGTCAGAAGCAGAAGAACTGCCAGAAACAGGCAGCCGATTCTTCTTTTCATATCTTCAAGCCTCCAAATTTCCGCTTTTTTCACATTTGTATTCCGTGGGCGTCACGCCCACATTCTTCTTAAAAGAACGGCTGAAATAGTTGGGGTCCGCATACCCTACCATGGAACAGATTTCCTTCATGGAATACTCCGTGGTGGTGAGCAGCTCCTTGGCCCTGTCCATACGGATCTTGGTCAGATACTCCACAAACCCTTCCCCCACGTCCTCCTTAAAAATTTTGCTGAAATAGTATGGACTGATGTTGACCGTCTGCGACACTTCATCCAGAGAAATATCCTTGCTGTAATTATTCTGAATATAGGCCTTCGCCGCCTCAACGGCTCCCAGAGATTTCTCTGATGCCTTGGTGCTCACATTCCGGCACGCCTCACCGATCTTGTCCGTAAACCATTTTTTGATATCCGCCATATCATCCATTCCCATGATCGTCGGCAGATAATCCGCACGGTCCCGGAACTCATAGGTCATGCCCCCGGAATTATAGGCAATATACTCCGCATAAAGCACAAACTCCAGCACCTTCAGCCGGATATTCATCAGATACTCACCGTGCATCTGCGCAATCAGATCAAAGTAAGTTTCCGCCGCAGCCACGGCATGATCCGCATCCCCGTTTTTCACCTCCGCGAATAGCTTCTTTTCCAGATCGACGGGATAGGTTTCTTCGTGGGCACAGCCGATGGGCAGATCATCCGCATGGGCCACGCTGCCGTTTGTCATAATCAGGGCGTTTATCGCTTCCTTATAAGCCGCTCTCGCCTCCTCCAGCGGCGCAATGGCGCTGATGCCGATGCGGAAACTGATCTGCGTGCGCTTTTTTAGTTCCCGAACAAGATTTCTGGACTTCTCGATAAGGGCAATTCTCTCCTCGTAGGACATCTGGGTTTCCTCGCAGGGCACCAGACCCGGCAGCTTGTTCGCCATGGACATCCCCAGAATCATCCCGGGATAGGCCTCCTTTAAATACTCCCGGAGCAGATCCCCATACTGCTGCATCTTCACGCTGCTGCCCACCGCATTGGTCATGTGGTTTCCCTCCTGGGTTTCCCCGCAGACCACCGCCAGAATATAGGCATAATTCTGATCGATCCCCAAAAGCTGCTTATAGTTCTCGATGTCCTCCGTGAAATGCTCCTGAAAGAGCAGGTTGTAGAGAAGGCCGCTCTCTATGATGGGCATCACGGTCTCCAGCTTCTCCCGGATCAGCAGGTCATTGCTTCGCTTGTTCCGCTCTCTGTCAATCTGCTCCATCGCCTTCTTTAGGGCCGAGACGATCCGCGTCTTTTCCATCGGTTTGGTGATGTATTCCAACACACCGAGCTTAATGGCCTCCTTCGCGTAGTCGAACTTGTCATAAGCACTCATCACAATGAAGATCACGTTCCTGTTCGTCTCCCGGATTTCCCTCATAGCCTCAATGCCGTTGATGCCCGGCATCTGGATATCCATGATGGCGATATCCGGGCGGAAATTTTCGGCAAGTTCAATCACGCTTCTGCCGGTCTTTGCAAACTCAACCGTACACTGGTCGCCAAACTCTTTCTCTATGATAAATTTCAGTGAATCAATCACGATTCCCTCGTCGTCCGCCAGCATAATCTTGTAACGGCTCATCCGTCTCACCCTTTCCTCTTCCTGCGTCGTTACGGCTCTTCCGCATCTGCCTTCCCTTAATGGTCTTCCGGCTTTTCGCCCTGTGCCCCTGCCGCCGTTTTCGTGCGTCTGCACAGATAAATGCAGACCTCAGTTCCCATGCCCTCTCCCTCACTCTTCACGGTCATCACATTCTCATTGCCCGTAAAAAGCCGCATACGGGAAATCACATTGTCCATACCGACGCCGTTGCCGCCCGACACCATATCCTCATCCCTGTAAGCGCCGCTGAGCACCTTGTCTATGGTTTCCGCGCTCATGCCGACGCCGTTATCCTGCACGCTGATGCAGACACGGTCTTCCTTTTTATAGAGGGAGAGAAGGATCACACCCTTGTCTCCCATCTCGCGTATGCCGTGGTTAACACAGTTTTCCACAATGGGCTGCAAAATCATGCCCGGCATCTCCATGTCCAGAAGAGAGGCATCGATATGTTTTTCATAGTGAATGTCCCCGGCAAACCGCACGTTCAGAATATAAATGTAGGAGTCCACCATCTCCACCTCCTCGGCCACGGTCACCGTCTCTTCGCTTTTCTTCATATTATATCTGTAAAACTGGGCTACCTTCTGGACGTAGTCATAGGTTCTGTCCGCTCCCTCCATCATGGCAAGCTGCGCGCCCGCATTCAACGTGTTAAACAGAAAGTGGGGATTGATCTGTGCCTGCAGATACTTGAGCCTTGCGTCCTTCAAATGGCCTTCCATGAGAAGCTCCCGCTCTTTCAGCGCCCGCTCCGCCTCCATGCTCTCCCTGATGCGCTCGATATATCTGCCGATGCTGACCACCATGGAATTGAACGCGCCCGTCACCACGCCCACCTCGTCCTGCGCCTCCACCGGCAGAAGCTCGACGTCAAAGTTCCCCTTCGCCACCTCGTCCGCCTGCGTCGACAGCTTTTTCAGCGGCCTAATCAGCGCGCCCACGAAACTGGTGATGAGGCAGACGTTGCCAAACACCACCAGCATAATGGCAATCACGGACACCGCCTCAAAGAACCGGAAACGCTGCAGCAGATCGCTGTAACGCTCGGAGTTGCTGCGGAACTGCTCCATATTCAGCTTGGAAATATAGGTGTCGATATAGTCGTACATTCTGGTGGCGTTCTCATAATGGGTGCGGTATTTTTCCACATTACGCCCGCGCTTGGCCTCAATGGTCTGCGCCACCTCCTCAAGATAGCATTCCGTCATGTGCCGGATATTCCGCTCCATCCGGTCAAAAGACCGCCCCGTAACCTCCTCATTCAGCTCGGCCGCCTGTTCCCTGCACCAGGCCTCGCTTCGATAATAATTTTCCAATGAATCACTGGTCTTCACATTCAGATAAGCCGTCATATCGTCCTGAAGAGCGTTCACGGCATCCGAAAAATCATTCAGATGCCGGTTGTCCTGATAAACCATATCAAGCCTTCCGGACATGCTGTTGATACCGATAATCAGGAAAATGTTTACCATCACAACAAGAATATTCGTCACAATATAAATACTGCTGATCTTAAACTGCAGGGAGAAGTCTCTGAATTTACTCATCATTATCTGACTCCTCTCCCCGCAGATACTCGCCTACGTTGTCTCTGGTAATCAGGCTGATATCCGCCGTGAAGTACTGGCTCGTGTAACCGAGATCGTTGTACTCCTGCAAAGCGTCGATGCAGAAAGCTCCCATCTGCGCCGTGTCAATATTCACAGTGGCATAGATCACATTCCTGCCTATGGCATTGAGAATCGTATCAGAAACATAATGGCCGAGAATACTGACCGTGCCAACCTTATTGTAATCCACCACCGCCTGATAAGCGCAGGTAGTATTCAGCTCATTCACGCAAATCAGGATATCGGGAATGTCCCCGCTCATAAAAATATCACGAACGGATTCCTCCACCGAAAAAGCATTGGTATCGTCCACCGACTGCAGGGAAAGCTCCACAACCGTGTCCCCCCGCTCCTGCTCGATCGTCTCCTGAATACCGGAATAGAGGATATTCTGGTCAAGGCTGTTCGCGTACGAATTGACTAAAAGAGTCACTCGGAATGGGCGGTTTTTGGTCCCGATCTCCAAATCCCCCTGCCCCCATGCAAACGCATTCCCTTCGGAATTCTGGATCACCACAATATCGTCTCCCGCCTCCGCCTCGTCGAAATCGTCCGCCGTTTTTATGGAAAACCCCGTTTCCGCCGTGCCCGCCATCCGCTCCCGCATAATTTTGAGCGCCTGTCTGCCGTACTCCCTGCCCAGATTGTAGCTGCCAACGCCCACGAAGCTGCAGCGCTTGCTCTGGGTATTATCCCCGTAAAGCGTCACCACGGGAATCCCCTCCGCGTCCGCCCGGTTGATCAGGGCCGTCATTTCCTCCTCCTCGCTGGCCGTCACAATGATGCCGTCCACCCCGGAGGCAATGGCGATCTCCATCTGCTCCGCCACGCTGTAATCGCGAAAGTGATCGTTCCCAAGCCAGTCCACATAGACGTTTTCCAAAAGCGCCCTCTCATATGCGCCCTGATACACGGACTGCCAGAAAACGGATTTGTCTTCCTGCGTAATCATCATATAATATCTGTCGTAAGTCTCTCCCGCCGTCTCTTCCTGAAAGCTCCCCTTATAAAACCACAGAATATAGCCTGCCATCAGCACCGTAGACAAAATGCTGGCCGCCGTCAAAATCATGGGCAGAAACGTAAGCCCCGAAAAAATTTTTTCCGGGGCCTGTGTTCCTGCATGTAATTGTTTCCTGTTCTTAATTATCTTCAATGCCTTTCTGCGTGTCGTCAATCAGTTTGTCTGTCATCTGTGATGCTTTTTCATACTCCTTATTCTTCAAGGCTTCCTGAAGATCTTTCAAATCCTGAAGCAAACGTCTTAAGTAACTCTTAAACACGCTCATATCTTCCATTCATATGCCCTGTCCTCTAATTTTTGTAGTATGTATCGTAATTCACAAGCTCGTCTAACAGCTTCGGAAGCTGTTCATCCATGGTTTCATCCGAGAACTGGCAGGTTCCCACCGCCTTGTGTCCGCCGCCGCCGTACTTAAGCATCAGGCTTCCCACATTGACGTTGGAAGTGCGGTTTAATACGCTGTAGCCCACCGCCGCAGAACAGCCAAGGCCTCCCCGGCCGTTTACGATCCACGCGGAAATATTCTGTTCGGGATACATGCTGTAAATCAGGAAACGGTTGCCTGAATAAATCGGGTCAACGCCCCGCAGATCCGAAATGATCACATCCTTCTCCACCCGCGTGTGCGCTTTCACCATCTCCCTGAATTTCTCGTCCTGCTCACGATAGATGTCGATACGCTCCTGCACATCGGACAACGCCAGAATCTCCTCCGTACTCATGGTGCGGCAGCATTCCATCAGTTTCTCCATCAACTGATAGTTGGAGATCGTGAAGTTGCGCCATCTGCCAAGTCCCGTCCGGGGGTCCATCAAAAATCCAACCAAAATCCACCCCTGCGGATTCTGGATCTCGTCTATCGTAAGGTTGCCGGAATCCACCTTATCCACGGCCGCCATCATATCGTCAAAATGGGAAAAACGCTCCTGCCCGCCGTAATATTCATAAATAATACGGGCGCAGGAAGGTGTGATACGGCTCTCCCCTTTATACTTGCCCTTAAGCTCATTGCGCTCATGCTCGCTGGAGTGATGGTCAAACCAAAGCCCGCATCCCTCCACAAAAGGCACATTTGCCAGCACATCGTTCTCCGTAATCTCCACAAGGCCGTCCTGCAAGTCCTTCGGATGCGCAAATTTCCAACTGTCAATCAGGCCAACCTCCTTTAATAGAGCGCCGCATGCCAGCCCGTCAAAATCAGATCGTGTCACTAATCTCATCACTTTTCTCCCTTTACTCTTCCAGTTCCTTTTTCTACCCGCCGCACTATTCTTTGATCTCGTCAATGTCCGTAAAGTTCACTCCGGAAACGGTAAGCAGTGCTTTTAATGTCAGATATTCCCTTTTTAATCTCGCATAGGTTTCCGTTGCATTTTCCTTTCTGGCTAACAACATATACTCCTGTATCTTTTGAAATTCATCAAGAGCTGCTTTTGTCACCTCGATACCAGACGGCATACAATCACCTGCTTTCCACTCTGCTATATTGACTGTTACCATTTTATTATAACGAATTTCACCAAAGATGTAAAGGCAGAAACCGCCATGGCCCACGACAAAAGGAATAGTGCAAGGCTGCACTGATACCGGCAGCCACACGAACCATTATCCGATTAAAGCCGGATCTCCTCCCCCAGTCTGGAGGAATAAATAATCCGTTCCTTCACCGGTTTTCCGCCTTTTCCCGGCTCATAACCATAGATCTGCTCAAGCGCCTCGCTGTAGTAGGAAAGCTGTACCTGATAGCGTTTCACAAGCTCTGCCGCCGCTGACACGGCGTCCGTCTTGTAGTCCAACACCACCAAGCCGTCCTCCTCCTCAAAAAACACGTCGATGATACCCTGAACCAGAACCGTCTCCGCCGCCGGGAAACTGCTCCCCAGACGACTGGCCGGTATCCCCATCACAAAAGGCTGCTCCTTAAAAAGTTTCCCCGCCCGGGCCGCCTTGGCCATGCGAAACGCCGCACTTCCCGTCAGAAAATCCACCAGCTTCGGCACAGACACCGCCTCGTGGTACGCCTGCGGCAGCCTGCCCTTCTGCCGCATCCGCTCCATCTGTTCCCGAAGGAGTGCCTCCGCCGCCTGCCTGTTTTGATTGACTTCCCTGGTTAATTCCTTAAATTCAAACAGCTCCATCACCTTATGAAAGGCGCTTCCCCGCATGGAACCGCTGACGGCCTCGTCACCTCTTAAAAATTTGGGCAGATAGGGAACCGTCTGTTTCTCCTCGAAGAGCTTTGCCGCGGCCTCGTCCGTCTCCTGCATGCCGGCCATCTTCAATTCCGATACGGTAGTCTTCGTGTACAGCTCCCGCAAATTTCCGTGCGGATATTCATAGGAAAACCGTCTTGACAGCTCTGTCATAAGGGTTTCGTCCACTGCCTTGGCCGGATCGCTGAAAAGAAGTTTTCTCTTCGCCTCCATCCCAAGAATCGTCTCCCCGATCTTCTCCTCAACCAGATGGTCCCATCCGGTCAATTTCACCGCAAACGCCATGTCCACATCATATTCTCCGGCCTCCGACGCGGTCTCCATCCCGCATGCTTCATAAAAACCGTCCATACACCGATTGCCGGAAAGCGCGCTAAGCAGCAGCGATAAAAAGCTGTCCTGTCCCATCAAAACATCATAGGAAAGCAGGCTGTGCCTGCGCCGCCGCAGTGGAAGGATCGCAGCCGCCGTCTTTTCCGGCTTCTTGACCACTCCGGTCATAATCAATTTCTCCTCCGCTCTGGTCATAGCTACATACAAAATGCGCAGCTCCTCCGCCAGACTGTCCCGTTTCAATTTCAGCGCGATGGCGTTTTTTCGCAGGTTCTTTCCCTTCACCCGCCTTTCGGGGTCCACATAGTCCACACCGATTCCCGCATCCACATCCACAGCCAGAACCCCGCTGCCCTCCTTTTTGCGAAATCCAGCCCCAAGCCCCGAAACAAAGCAGATGGGAAACTCCAGTCCCTTACTCTTGTGAATGCTCATGATACGCACCACATCCGCGTTCTCGTCCTGCATGGCAGCCTCGCCGTAATCCACCTCGTATTTTTCCAACTGCTCCATGTAGCGCAGAAAATGATAAAGCCCAAAATAACTTGTCTTCTCATAGTCCGCCGCCTTCACCAGAAGCATTTCCACATTGGCCCGCCGCCTGCTGCCCTCCGGCCTTGCCGCCGCTTCATGCACATATCCGGTCTCCCGCAAAATGATCCGCAGAAGCTCGTGGACCGAGAGGTAGACGGACATGTCTCTGTATGCGGCGATTTTGTCAAGAAAAGTCTTAATTTTTACTTGCAGGCTCCCGCTGATTCCCTGCGGGCCACAGTCTGCCGCTTCCGCAGTTCTGGACTGCTCGGCTCTGATCCGGTCTGGCCCGCTCTGCTCTGTCTCTGGCTGCTCGACTCTGATCTGCTCTGCCCCGGACTGGTCAGTCCCGAGCTGGCCTGTAGTCTGCGCGGTTGAACTGACCACATCGGTCACTGTTCCTCCTGCGCACGCCTTCAGCGCGTCGTAGAGATACTTCTTCTTCGGACAGGCCGCCCGCACCAGCGCGATCTCCTCCTCGGAAAAGCCGCCAAGATAGGAATGCAGCACACCGTAAAGGGGAATATCCTGCAGCGGATTATCCAGCACCCGCAGAAAATGCAGAAGCTCCTGTACCTCCGGGGCCGCGAAATACCCGGTTCTGGAAGTCACGTGGACGGGAATCCCCTCCTCCTCCAGTACCCGCTTAAAGATCTCGTCCCAGCCGGAAAGCGAACGCAGCAGAATGACGATATCGCGAAAAGATGCCCGCCGCAAGGTTCCCGTCTCCTTGTCCGTCACTTGAAACTCCCGCAAAAGTATCTTGATCTGCACCGCCACGCCGTAGGCTTCCTGTTCTTTCACGGAGAGCGTCTCCGACGCTCTTTTACCTCCCGCCGCCCCCTGTTTCGAGACCGTCTGACCCGCTGTCCCCGGTTCGGAAAGGGGCTGCCCCCCCGCCTTGTCATCCATGAAAAATTCCGCGGCAGTTTTCTCCTCCTGAAACAGAAGAAACTGGGTTATGTTTGAGGCATCCTCCGAAAGCCCGTCCTCCCGCCGTGGATAATCGGCTCCGGGATGAAGCGCTGCCTTCTCATCATAGACAATGCCGCCCGTTTCCTTTCCCATAATCCGCGCAAAGACGGCGTTAACGCTGTCAATCACCTCCCTGCGGCTCCTGAAATTCTGATGCAGGTCGATCCGCTGTGTGTTTTCTCCTCCTCCCCCGTAAGC
>CARUOB010000008.1:39961-40356 GCA_949076555.1 uncultured Lachnospiraceae bacterium
GCCTCCTGCTTTTCTAAAAACAGCTCCGGCCTTGCCAGACGGAACTTATAGATGCTCTGCTTCACATCCCCCACCATAAAGCGATTGTACCGTCCCCCGGATTCCCCGCTGATGCAGGAAAGCAGATACTCCTGCACCAGATTGCTGTCCTGATACTCGTCGATCAGAATTTCGTGGAAACGGTTTCTGTATGCCAGCGCGGTCTCCGTGGGAGCATAGCCGTCCCCCTCCCTGTACAGTAAAATCTGCAGGGCAAAATGCTCGATATCGTCAAAATCCAACATATTTTTTTCCCGCTTGGCCTCATCGAAAGCCGCCTTAAACGCAAGCGTCAGATCCACAAGCGAAGAAACCGCCGCCTGACAGCTTTCCATCTGCCTGCACACCTGCTCCTG
>CARUOB010000008.1:40366-68185 GCA_949076555.1 uncultured Lachnospiraceae bacterium
GCTCCTGCGAGCCGCCAAAAAACTCTGTCCGCAATACAGAAAGCGCTTCTTTCACGCTATCCCGCAGGCTTTTCACCGCCTCGCGTTTCGCCGTTGAGACAGAGGCGTCCCGCTTGGAAGGAAGCCTGCCAAAAGCCACCGCACCAAAGGCGGCGCAGAGGTCATCGTAAGCCGCTCCGGCTTTCTCTTCCTCATCTGTCACGCCTGCTGCTTCGGCCCGCTCTTCCTCATCTGGAACGCCTGCCGCTTTGGCCTGCTCTTTCTCATCCGTCACGCCGCACAGCCGAAGCAGGCGTTCCGTCATATCGCGCTCTTTCTCCAGCAGTTCCCCGTAAAAATACGGCCCGTCCGGTTCCTCACACAGGCGAAGCGCTGCCTCCAGCTTGTCCGCACAGCCCTTCAGGACAAAGCGCACATGCTCCATAAACAGCGCCGCCCAGGGAAGAGACAACAGACCGCAGGCAGCCTCTTCCTGCGCCCCATTCCCCGTTCCGGACGGTTCCGCCGCTTTCCGGCCCTGCATCGGCTCCCCCGCCGCAGCAAAGCGGTAGTCCCCCTTCCTCTCTGCAAGCCACTCCTCCGGAAACGGCATACTCATGGCAAAGTCGTAGAGTTTCAGCACCTCTTTTTCCACCGCGTCATCCCTGCTGCCGACGCTGAAATATTCCATGCAGTGCAGGAAAGCCGGGTCTTCTTTCCCGTAAGCGTCCTCAATCACCTCCGCCAGCACATCCGCGCGCAGAAGTTTCAGTTCCCCCTCCTCCGCAATCCGGAAGCCGGGGTCTAAACCGATCGTATGAAACTGGTTTCTCAGGACAAAAAGGCAGAAGCTGTCTATGGTGGTGATCTGCGCATTGTAAAGCAGCGTGGTCTGTCTCTGTAAGTGCTCGTTGCCAGGATCCCGTGCCAGCCTGTCATTCAGTGCACGGCTGACCCGCTCCCGCATCTGGGCGGCAGCCGCGTTGGTGAAGGTCACCACCAGCAGCCTGTCAATGTCCACCGGGTTCTCCCCGCCGCATACCATCTCCACGATCCGCTCCACCAGAACCGCCGTCTTACCGGAGCCCGCAGCCGCGGAGACGAGAAGATTGCAGCCCCTTGTCTCTATCACCTTTCTCTGTGTGTCTGTAAATGTGATTCCCATGTTATCTCCATTCCCAAGCGCTTACGCGACATTTATCTCCCGATTTCTTCCCGCATGTGCTCCAGCGCTTCCTCCGCTTTCAGCTTCGCAAGTTTCCTCGGCTGATAGCCTGCCCCTCCGGCTTCGAAACCGCAGACATGGCTGTACGCACAATAGGTACAGGCATTCTCCGCACCCAGCTCACAGGGATTGACCGATATGGTCCCGTCAAGAATTTCCCTACCCAGACTGCGAATTTTATGGTTTACATAATTCGAAACCATCTGCATATCGTCCTCCGATATGACACTGGAGACAGCCGAAAAACTGCCGTCTTTTTTCCGCTCAAGCGGCAAAATATCGGACTTGTCCGTAAATTCGCCATCCAGCATTCTGACAGCCTCGTCATTATCATTGACCATTCCGGTCATCTTTAATTCCCGCAAAATACTCTCGTTGATCTCCTCCGGCGAAAGCTCTCCGCCCTCCACCATGGGGTCCGCCACCCGATAGTAAAGCATGGCCGCGGGCACCGCCTTCTTATCCGGATATTTCTTCTGCACAAGCTCCACCGCCGCATTCATATAGACCACGAGCTGTAACTGCAGTCCGTAATAGAGCGCCGCCAGATCAAACCGCCTGTTCCCGGACTTATAGTCAATGACTTTCACATAAACCCGGTCCTGCGTCTCACCGATATCCACCCGGTCAATCCTGCCCCGCAGACGCAGCTTTTCCTTTTCACCAAGCGCAATGTTCAGGGAATCGAGATGCTCCAGCACATCGAAGGAAACCTCAAAGGCCTCCGGCAAAAACTGTCCTTTTCGAAGCTGTGTCTTCAGCGTGTCCACCGTGCGGTTTAAAATCCGCTCCATCCGTACCAGCAGATGCCGGTTCCTCGCGCTGCTGTAGAGGATCGTCTCCCCGTAGGATGCGGCACAGGCAGTCAGCGTCTCCGCCACGAGTTTACGTCCCTCCTCCCTCGGAAAATCGAACCACGTATAGCCGTGTTCTCTCAGCCGTTCCGAAAACCCTTCCAGCACACTGTGGAACAAGTTTCCCATATCCGCCGCCTCGAAGCTGTACTCTCCCCTCTCCTTAAGCCGGAGTCCGTACTGCAAAAAATGGGCGTAGGCACAGGCGGCATATTTTTCCAGACGGCTGACGCTGTTTAAGAGTGACGCGCCGTACAGGGCTGTGGCCACCGCACGGGAAAGCGGTCTGTCCTCATGTTTCGCAAACGCCGTCTCCACCAGCTTTCCTACCTGTTCCCGGTACCGCGGATTGTCTTCATAGCAGCGGTAGAACGTGACCAGCTTCCTTTTCTCCTCCTCGTCCAGTCGTCCCGCTGCGTACTCCCGCAGCATATCCGTGAAAAATCCAACCCCGTCCGCGCCGCACAAAAGCTGTGTCTCCACCGCCTCCCGCTCCGGCGCTCTGGCGGCAAGCCCCGGAAACAATCCCTGCACAAGCTCCACCAGATAAGCCGGGCGCAGCGACCTGCCGTCCTCCCCCACTCTGGCATAGGACAGATAAAGCGCCTCCGAGGGCTTCGTCATATTCAGATACAGATAGAGCCGCTGGATATACATCTGCTCTCTGGGCGACGGGGCCAGCTCGATCTCCGACTCCCGCAAAAACTCCCGGTCCAGATCCGAGATAATCCCGCCCCCGGAACCTTTCGGAATATTGCCGTCATTCACGCCGAGAAAAAAGAGCACCTTGACCTGTTTCAACCGGGTTCTCTCGATATCGCCCACCAGAATGCGGTCCACATTCTGGGGAATCGTTCCCACCGTGATCTCCGCAAGCCCCGCATCCAGAATATCCGCAAACTCCTTAAGCGTCAGCGCTTCCCCTGACAGAAGTCCTTCCACCTGATCAAGCAGATCGATCACCAGCGGATAAATCTGCCCATACTCTTTTGCTCTGGCCAGTTCTCCCCTCTCCTGAAAGCCCTTCTCAAAATCCGCCAACTTCTGCTGTACCCCATTTGCCACGAGAAAATCATAGAGGGCGCGCACCATATCTTGCGCCGTCCCAAGGGGCACAAGAAAGGGCGAAAGCTGCGCCATCAGCCGTTCACGCATGACATTGCAGGCGCACAGCGATGCAAGGGACGCCTCCTCGCCCTCCGGCTCCTCCTCCCTGTAAGTAAAGGCTTCGCTCCAGCGTTTCCGTCCTCTGATGCCGAAACGACGCACATAATTTTCAAGCCTGTCCACTTCCTCCCCGGTAAAATCCGCAAGTCCTGTGCGCAGATAGTGAAAAACCGCGTCAAAATTGAAATCCTGCCATATAATCCGCAACGCGCTGCGCACATAAGAAGCGAAGGGATTTCCAAGTATCCCCCTTGTCTGATCGATATAAACAGGAATGTCAAAGCGGTCGAAAACCTCCTGTGCCTCTTTCCCGTAAACTCCCATGTTGCCTGTTACCACAGCGATGTCACGGTAACAAAGCGACTCCGACGCCAAAAGCATCCTGCGGATGGCAATACAAGTCTGCCTGAGCTCTTCCGCCGGCGTGGACGCCTCGATCAGATGAATACGCTTTGCCTCTTTCTCGTAGGCACAGGGCTGATAACGGAACAGATTCCGCTCCAGATGGGCAAGCTCCGGATTCCCCGCAAAGCGCGGCGGCCGCCCCTCCTTTTTCTCCACACACCAAACAGGCGCTTCTTCCGCAACACCTGCCTCCCCGGCAAGCCTTTTTAGAACTGACACCGTTTTCTGGCTCAGATAAAAGAGTTTCTGCTCCCCCTCCACACGGTACGGATTTTCCCGCTCATCCACGGTGAGCGTAACAATGACTTTATCGGTCAATCTCAGCAAATCCTGAATCACACGGTTTTGAATCGGCGTAAACCCCGTGAACCCGTCAAAGGCGATCACGCTGCCCCTCACAATTTCGGATTCCGGCAGCGCCGTCCGCAGCCTGTCCAACGTCCCCTCCGTCGTGATAAAACGATCATGGATATATTCCCCGAAGGCCCGGTACAGGTGCCGCAAATCCTGAAGTTTATAGCAGAGCGCACCCCGCTCTTTTGCATAATCGATCAGCGTCTCCAGCTCTTTCTCCCCGACGCCGTACTGCATAAACTCAGAGAGCGCCGACTTCACTTCATGGATATAGCCGATTTTATGAAGATGGCTGCCAAGAACCGTCAGCTTCTCCCGCTCCTGCCCGGCCACCTTGCGAAGCACCAGGCTTTTTCCCGTGTCGTCTAAAACCGGCAGTTCCTCCCCGCCCACCTCCTCGATAATCCGGTGGGTCAGTCTGCCGAAGCTGAGCACATCAATGTTCATAATCGCGTGGCGGGGATGCTCCACCACCAGATCCATCTGCGTCTGCATCGTGAACTGATCCGGCACAATCAACAGATAATTTTTCTCCGGATGACGTCTGGACTCCTCTATGATATAATCATGCAGTTTCCGGCTCTTACCCGCGCCGGACGCGCCGAAATAGAATTGCAGGGACATGGTTTTCTTTCCTCTTCTTTATGACACATTATTATAGCAAAAACAGGCTTTACACCTGATGAGAAAACTTTATAATCATATTATAACATGGATACAAAACAGAAAGAAAGCGGGTGATTATATGCCGACCAGTCTTGACGTAATAAAAACTGCTGTTGACGATTTTAAAAAAATCCAGAAATACATGATATTAGCCAAAGAAGAAAATGCCACAAAAACATACGCTGAGTTAAAAGACGAATATCTCTCACTGAAAGCAATCTTACAGGTTTCCGGTGTGAATCTTTCCGATATTGACAAAATAAAGGAATAAACAGATGTGATGAAAAAGTACTTCTTGGAGTCCCGTCCTGCGGAACCCCTTTAGAAGTACTTTTCTCATTTCTTATTCTGTGAACGGAATCACACCGCCATCGTACGTATTGTTGATGTACTCTTTCACCGTATCTGATTTGAGCGCCTCCACGAGCGCCTTGATTTTAGCGGCATTCTCGTTGCCTTCCTTCACCGCAATCACATTCACATAGGTCTGCGCCGCCTCGGAATCCGACTGCTCGTAAGCCACCGCATCCTTTGCCACGGAGAAACCGGCCTCCATCGCGTAGTTGCCGTTTAAGACCACAAAAGCCACCTCGTCCTTAACGCGGGGCACCTGCGCCGCTTCCAGCTCTTGAATCTCCACATTGTAAGGATTGTCTTCGATGTCGCGGACAGTCGCCTCCAGACCTACGCCCGCCTTTAACGTCAGAATGCCGTTGTCCTGCAGAAGCAGAAGCGCTCTCGCCTCGTTGGTGGTGTCATTGGGAACCGCAATCACGTCTCCCTCCGCAATGGCGGAAAGGTCGCTCTTAGTACCGGGATAAATGCCGAACGGCTCATAGTGGATGCCGCCCGCATTGATCAAATGTGTCCCCTGCTCCTCGTTAAAGGAATCCAGATAAGGAATGTGCTGGAAATAGTTGGCGTCATACTCGCCCCCCTCCACCACCTGATTGGGCTGCACATAGTCGTTAAATACCGTCACCTCAAGCGTGTAGCCCTGATCCGCCAGTATCGGCTTCACCTGTTCCAGAATCTCCGCGTGGGGCGTCGCAGAAGCCGCCACGGTGATCGTGCCGTCGTCCTTCTTCCCACCGCATCCCGTCAGCACGCTAAGCGCCAAAACTGCTGTTATAATCATTACCACAATTTTCTTTTTCATAATTTTCTCCTCCTCATATATATAATAGCTGCTGCGAAACGCCTCACAGCGTTTCCATAATTGTGCGAATGGCATAATTATAAGCAGACCCTTGTAGGACGTTGGTACTTGGCGAGGTATTTTCGAGCCTAGTACCGCTACGTCCGGAGCGGAGCGCAAGCGCGTCTGCGTTGATTATGCCATTTGTACAATTCCAACGAACATCATGGAGTTTCGCATCGCCTATTTCACTTCCTCTTATCCAGCTTCACAGACAACCGCATCCCCAACGTCTGGAAGATCTGCACCAACACCACCAGAAGCACCACCGAGACAATCATGATAAGCGTCTCATAGCGGTAGTAGCCGTAGCGCATGGCGATATCGCCAAGCCCGCCGCCGCCTACCACACCCGCCATCGCGGAGTAACCGAGAATCGTGCCGATGGCGATGGTCACGCCCACCAGAATCGATGTCCTCGCCTCCACCAAAAGCACCTTCCATATGATCGTAAACGTACCCGCGCCCATGCTCTGCGCCGCCTCCACCACACCGTGATCCACTTCCTTGATGGAAGATTCGATCATACGGCCGATAAAGGGAGCAGCCGCAATGGTCAGCGGTACAATCGTTGCCGCCGCCCCCGTGCTTTTGCCCACAATTGCCCTCGTCAGGGGCAGCACAAGAATCAGCAGAATCAGAAACGGAATACTCCGCAAAATATTAGCCGCTACATCCAGCGCCCTGTAAACCACGGCGTTCGGTCGGATGCCCGACTTATCCGTCACGGCAAGCACAATGCCCCAGGGAAGTCCCAGCACATAGCCAAAAAAAGTTGACAGCAATGTCATAAACAACGTATCCCGCACACCTTCCAGCATCATCAGTGTCAGATCACTAGTCCACATAGCCGTTCACCTCCTCCACTGCCAACCCTCTCTCTACAAGGTAAGCCTTCATCTCCTCCTGTACCTTACGGTCGTCCGGCAGACTCAAAATCATCTCGCCTCTGGCGATTCCTTCCACGTTCTTCGTATCCGCCCGCAGAATGTTGATCGGCTGCCCAAACCTTAACACCATATTTGCAATCACCGGCTCAAAGGAAGAGTTCACGGAAAATACTATACGCACACAGCATTTCCCTTTCATCAGTTCCTTCTGTCTGTCCTCCAGTGTGCGGCGGTCCGTGCCGCTGCCTTTCAGGATCAGTTCTTTCGCCTCCGCCGTCTTCGGGTGCGCGAAGATATCCGAAACGCGCCCCTGTTCTACCAGATGCCCCTCGCCGATAATCGCCACGTGGGAACATATTTCCCGGACCACCGACATTTCGTGGGTAATGATCACTATCGTGATACCGTATTTTTTATTGATATCCTTCAAAAGCTGCAAAATGGACTGTGTCGTCCGCGGGTCTAACGCGCTCGTCGCCTCGTCGCAGAGCAGAATCTTCGGGTTCGCCGCCAGCGCCCTTGCAATCGCCACCCGCTGCTTCTGCCCGCCGGAAAGCTGGGACGGATATGCCGAAGCCTTATCCGAAAGCTCCACGATCTCCAGCAGCTCCTTCGCACGCTTCCTTGCGTCCTTCTTCTTCATTCCCCCGATCACAAGCGGAAAGCAGATATTATCAATCACATTCTTCTGCATCAACAGATTGAAATGCTGAAAGATCATGGAAATCTCCCTGCGTGTCTCCCGGAGCTGCGCTTCCGTCATCGCTCCCAGATCCTTTCCCCCGATCTCCACCGTGCCGGACGTGGGGCGTTCCAGAAAGTTCAGGCACCGCACAAGCGTGCTCTTGCCCGCACCCGACATGCCGATAATACCATAGATATCGCCCGCCTCAATGGACAGCGTGATATGCTGCAGTGCCTCCACTTTCCCGTCGTCGGTCTCAAAGGTCTTGCTTAAATCCCGCACCTCGATCATTTCCGTACTCTCCTCCCGAGTTTATCCTTGCTCACTATAGTATGAATCCCGCGAAATGTCAAGAATCCAGTTCCCTCAGCCCTTCATTTGTATACCAAATTCATGCAGGCATGATTTATCCCCCGGATTCGGTCTGGCTGAACTATCTACGCAAACATCGGCGTGGACAGATACCTGTCCCCCGAATCGGGCAGAAGCGCCACAATCACCTTCCCTTTATTCTCCGGCCGCTTCGCAAGCTCTGCTGCCGCATGGAGCGCCGCTCCCGAAGAAATACCCACCAGCACGCCCTCCTGCGTGGCAATCGCTCTGCCCGCCGCAAAAGCGTCCTCATTGGAGACCTTTATGATCTCATCGTAAATCTCCGTGTCCAGAATTTCCGGCACAAAATTCGCCCCGATCCCCTGAATCTTATGCGCCCCCGGCTGTCCGCCCGAGAGAACCGGGCTGCTCTCCGGCTCCACCGCCACCACCTTTATGGCGGGATTCTTTTCCTTTAAATAAGAACCGACACCCGTTATGGTGCCGCCGGTGCCCACGCCTGCCACGAAAATGTCCACCTTTCCGTCCGTATCCTCCCAGATCTCCGGCCCTGTGGTTCCCCTGTGGACCGCCGGGTTTGCGGGATTTTCAAACTGCCCCAGAATGATGGAACCGGGCGTCTGCGCCTGCAGTTCCTCCGCCTTTTCTATGGCCCCCTTCATCCCCTGCGCGCCGTCCGTCAGCACGAGCTTCGCGCCGTATGCCTGCAAGAGTTTTCTCCGCTCCACACTCATCGTCTCCGGCAGCGTCAGCACCGCCTGATATCCCTTGGCCGCCGCCACGGACGCCAGACCGATTCCCGTATTGCCGCTGGTCGGCTCAATGATCGTGCCGCCGGGTTTTAATTTTCCTTCCCGCTCCGCCACCTCGATCATATGCAGGGCGACACGATCCTTCACCGATCCCGCCGGATTGAAATATTCCAGTTTCACGAGTATCACAGCGTCCGTGATGCCGTTTTTCTCTTCGTAATGGGTCACCTCCATAAGGGGCGTATGCCCGATCAGCTCCGATGCACTTTTTTTAATGTCTGCCATTTCCTTCGTCCTCCCCTTTATGTTTTATTTCATACTTTTTCGCTATGATTAATATGAAATCGATGATACACCTAACAGCTCCCCATGTCAACCGCTATTTTCAAACGCCGGACATAGCGTCCGCTTCCAGACGCACATTTGCCGCAAGCTGCCCCCTGCCGACGTGCCGTACCATGCGGTGCACCTCTTTTTCCATGTGTACCGGACATAGCAAAACCCCGGGAAATGCCGTCGCAAACACGCGGAAGATCTCGTCCGCAAACCCCTGCCCCATAAACTCCACGCCGTCAAAATCCAATATGACCTCCTTAAACTCCTCTAAACGGCGGCAGATTCTCCTGGCCTGGGAACGCGCCACCGGCTCCCCCGAAATACATGCTTCCCTGATCGGTATTCTTGTACGGATCAATCCCTCATCCACATCTGCAAACACATCAAACACCTCCGCTAAATCTCTCGCCGCCTCGTTTTCCAGTGTCATCATGACAAGCGTGCCGATATTCTGAAATCGCGACGCATATGCCAGAAGCCGGTTCTCCAATACCGTGTGCTCTCTTCCGCCATAGCATTTGTACATTTTCCCGCCGGACCAGATCGCAAAAGTATCCACCGCTTTGGAAGAGAAAAAGATACCTTCCCCGGAATGGGCGCTGGCAGCGCTCGTAATCTTTCCTTTATATAGCTCCACCAACGCGTCCTTCTCGTCCGGCTCGATCCAGCCGTGTCCCGCCATATAGTCCACCAGCGTCCGGAACACGCCCACACCGTCATCCGCGATCAAAACGGTAGTATATAGGACATTTCTTCTCACAATCATCCGGATCTGTGTCCCTCTCGAATGTTCCAGCGCGTTATTTAACATCTCCACACAGACATACTGCCAGATCCGCCGCGCATTTTTCCCACAGCCGCTCAGTTTATCCCGAAGCAGCCGGTCGTAGATCTCATCCTCCTGCTGCCCGCTTTCGCTAATCTTAACACAATCCTCAAATGTCTCCTCACACAGCGCATAGCCGCATGCCTGTTCCGCCTGTTTCACAACGTTTCCTTCATCCGCCATCTTTTTCAGATAACGTTTGGCGGAAGTGATGGAAATGCCAAAGCTGTCCATGGTCTTTTCTATCAGCATTTCATCGTCAGCCGCTATTTTGCGAAGCATGTATTTTTCTATTTCCACTCTCTTCTGCTCCGTGAACGACATGTATTTCCTCCAAAAACTTATTTTATTCTACGCAAACTTTATTTTGTAATTATTATAATATAATATTTACAGAATCGCAACATAATTCTCCGCATTTTTTCGATTTGCCAAAGCTGGCGCGAGCTTTCGCACCCACTTTTGATTTCGTATGCATTTATGGTGATTTGTGGTATACTCGAAACAGATTATTTTACAGCGATGTTTGATTAAGGAGAACTCCATGAAAATACTTTTTATCGAATGGGCAAGCTTTGGCAATGCCGACATAAAAGACGCCTTTACCAAGGAGGGACATCAGATCATCTGTTTCCCCTTTTCCAATAAGGACGCCCGCAGGGACGCCGAGATAGAGTCCTCTCTCACCAAAAAGTTGCGTGAGACCGTTCCCGACGCGGTCTTTTCCTTCAATTATTTCCCTCTCGTTTCCAATGTGTGTAAACGCGAGAATCTTCCCTATATTTCATGGATTTATGACAGCCCCTATGTTATGCTCTACTCCTATACGACCATCAACCCCTGCAATACCATCTATGTTTTCGACCGGTCGCTGTGCCGGGAATTTAACGAGGCGGGCATCAAAACCGTCCACTATCTGCCCATGGCCGCAAACACTGACCGACTAGACAACATGAGACCGTTTCCGGCGGATTTTACGTCTACTGCGGCGCCCGTCATCCAAAGCGCGCATACCCTGCCTTTGGCGCAGGACTGCCCGTATCTGTACGACGTCTCCTTTGTCGGCTCTCTTTACAACGAGGCCCACAATTTTTATGACCGCATGGAAAATCTGTCCGCATATGCAAAGGGCTATCTGGAAGGTCTGATGCATGCCCAGATGCATGTACAGGGCTGCAATTTCATACAGGAATCATTGTCTCCCATTATGGAAGAGTTGTATCAAGCGCTCCCTATGGACCCCAATCCGGACGGCGTGGAGACAAGGGAATACCTCTACGCGCAATATGTCATTAACCGCAAGCTCACAGGATTGGAACGGCTGCGGCTGCTGACCGCGGTCACACAGGAACATACGCTCGACCTGTTTACCTTAGACGCTGCCTTTTCCCTTCCTAATCTGCGCAATCACGGGACGACGGACTACTACTCCCAGATGCCCCTTGTCTTTAAGCAAAGCAGGATTAATCTGAATATTTCCCTGCGCAGCATCAAGAGCGGCATCCCGCAGCGCGCGTTCGATATTTTGGGCGCCGGCGGTTTTCTGTTAAGTAATTATCAGGAAGATTTTCTCGAGCATTTTACTCCGGGGGAAGATTTCGACTACTATGAGAGCGAAGAAGATCTGTTGCAAAAGGTCAATTACTATCTGACTCACGAAAAGGAGCGGGCCGCTGTCGCAAAAAGCGGCCACGATAAAGTGGCTGCTGCCCACACTTACCGTGACCGCGTGCGCGAGATGCTGTCCGGTATATAAAACCGGTTCATCCGCCCTGCGCCTTATTTTCCATATGTGAAATATCTGCCTGTTTTCCGGCCGCAGGCATGCGAGGCCGCGCTCACAGCAAATTTCCTCTCTCGTCCACCTTGCCGCAAATCTTTGCAGGCACACCTTTCACAAGACAGTAATCAGGCACGTCTTTCGTCACCACGGACCCTGCCGCCACCATCGCATACCGGCCCACCGTGTGCCCGCACACAATCGTCGCGTTGGCTCCGATGCTGGCCCCCTTCTTTATCAGGGTCTTTTTGTAATTCTCATGCCCTTTAGGATAGGCCGCCCGCGGAGTCAGATCGTTGGTAAACACGCAGGAGGGACCGCAGAACACATCGTCCTCCAGCTCTACCCCTTCGTATATCGATACATTATTCTGTATTTTGACGCCGTTACCGATCTTTACATGATTGGAAATATTTACATTCTGTCCGAGCACACAATTTTCACCGATCACGGCGCCCGATTGTACATGGCAAAAATGCCAGATTTTTGTGCCTTCGCCGATGGTCACGTTCTCATCGACATAGCTGCTCTCGTGTACAAAATATGCCATACGCTAAAATCTCCCCTTAAAGTCAATCGTCGCACAGTCCTCCAGCGGAAACTTCACAATACTCCCCTCCGCCGCAGACTTATAAATCGCCAGCACAAGCTCCAGCGCCCGCTTTCCATCCATAGCCGTGACATAGGGCTGCCTGTCCTGCGTGATGGCGTTAATCATGTCCGCATAAAGCGGCGTATGCCCGTAGCCGTATACATTGGGCGGGTTCTCATGAAATTTCGCCTTGACCTCCACCGGATCGTCCAGCAGATCCGAGAACCGCCACTCTTCTATCACATTCACAGACTGGCCGCCCGCCTTTACCGTTCCCTTTTCACCGAAAAGGTAAAGGGTCTCTTCCAGATTACTGGGGTAGACGTCTGTTGTTCCCTCCACAATACCATAGCTGCCGTTCTTAAATTTGATCAGGGCGATACCCATATCTTCCGCCTCAATATAATTGTGGTTGAGCCTGTCCGTCATACCCACCACCTCGTCGATCTCACCGCCCATCATCCAGCGCAGAAGATCGATGTTGTGGATACACTGGTTCATCAGCGCCCCGCCGTCCTGTTCCCATGTGCCGCGCCAGGACGCCCTGTCATAGTATTCGTGGTTCCGGCACCATCTGACATGGGCCGTTCCGTAAAACAGCCTTCCAAAACGGTTCATGTCGATGGCCTCCCGTATGATCTGTACCGATTTGTTGAACCGGTTCTGGTGGCACGCACACACTTTTACATGGTGTGTGATCGCCGCCCCGATAATCGCATCGGCGTCCGCAATGGAAAGGGCGATCGGTTTTTCAATGATACAGTTGCAGCCATGCCCGATGCAAAACAGTGCAATCTGCGCATGGTTGCCGCTCTCCGTGCAGATCGCCACCAGCTCAGGCTTCTCCTTCTCCACCATCTCGCGATAGTCTGTGTAGCGCTTCACACTATCGCCCAGTTTAAATTTCCGTGCTTTGTCTTCCATACATGACGGATCAATATCACAGACCGCCACCAGCTCCAGTTTATTATTCTGCGCCGCCGCTATATGATTCGGTGAAATGCGGCCGCAGCCGATCAATGCATATTTCATTCTGTTTCTCCTCTACTTTTGTCCGCAGTGCCTACGGGATTTCCCGTATACTCTTCCCGCCGGTCTTCGCTATTCTCTAACTAGTGTACCACAAAACAGCCTCAATTGCTCCTAAAATTTGCCTGTCTCCCCCAAATATGCTAAAATGTCTACAGAAGCAGAGACAAACACAGACCATTACAAGGAGTTTTCCATGCATCCCATATCCGTATGCATTATCGCAAAAAATGAAGAACCGCGCATCGAACAATGTCTAAAATCCATCAAGCCCTGGGGCTTTGAAATCGTGGTCGTGGACACAGGTTCTTCGGACAGGACGAAGGAAATTGCCGCAAAATATGCCGACAAAGTGCTGGATTTTGCATGGTGCGACGATTTCTCCGCCGCCAGAAATTTTTCCCTGCGGGAGGCTTCCCATAACTGGATCTTTATGATCGACTGTGACGAGACCGTCAAAGAAATCGACGTGGAGGAGCTTACCTATTTCCGCAAGCATTTGTCCGATAAAGTCGGCAGTGTCTCCCGTGAAAATCTGGTCACGGAAAACGGCGTGCTGACACTGAATAACGTGGATTACACAGAGCGTTTTTTTAATAAGAAGCTGTATCACTATACGGGCCTGATCCATGAGCAGCTCACACCGATTTGCGGAAAGGAAATACCCGCCCTGCTGCTTCACACGACGCTGCTTCACACCGGATACGATATGACACCCGAAGAGCAGGCAGCCAAATACAGGCGCAATTTTACATTACTCGAAAAACAGGCCAAAGCTGACCCCGATAACCCTTATCTCTACTATCAGCTCGGGAAAACCTGCGAGATTCTGGAGGACTTTTCCCGCGCCTGCACCTATTATGACAAGGGCCTTACCTTTGACTTAGACCCGGAGCTTGCCTATGTGCAGGCTATGGTGGTCTCCTACGGCAATGCGCTGCTGCACACGGGACAGTGTGAAACCGCGCTCGGCTTCGAGGGTATCTACGGCGAATTTTCATCCGTCACGGACTTCGTCTATCTGATGGGCAATATTTATAAGGAAAACAGCATGTTTGAGCAAGCTCTTGAGCAGTTCCAAAAAGCATTGCAGATGCCGGACGGCAGACAAAGCGGCGCAAACTCCTTCCTGCCCCTTTACCAGTGCGGAGAAATCTTTGAACGGCTAGGAGACACGGAATCGGCCCGCGCTCTCTATGCACAGTGCGGAGATTTTACCCCTGCCACCCAACGTCTGGCCGCGCTTTGTCCATCGGAGCAGTGACCTACATTTGCGCAGGCACCCTCCCTTGACAGACATATGCCAAAACAGTCATCAAAAAAGAAAAGCCAGAAAAACGGAGAAATCCCATGACCCCTATATCCCTATGTATCATCGGCAAAAACGAAGAAAAGCATATCGAGAACTGTCTGGCCCCCTTCGCCCCGTATCCCTTCGAGGTCGTCTATGTGGATACCGGTTCCACCGACCGCACGAAGGAACTCGCTGCGAAACATGGCGCCAAAATATATGATTTTAAATGGATCGACGATTTTTCCGCCGCCAGAAACTTTGCGCTTAAAAAAGCCTCCCATGAATATGTGCTCTTTGTAGACTGTGACGAATATTTGACGGCGCTCGATCTGTCCGCTCTCTATGCCGCACTGGAATCACATCCCCAGGGCGTGGGACTGCTGCTGCGCAATAACTACTACGAGGCTAACGGTACACAGACGAACTACCCTGACCGGGTAGAACGGCTTTTTTCCAAGAAATGTTTTCATTACAAGGGCATCATTCACGAACAGGTGGTAACGTCAGACGCAGACAGTCCGCTCTACGAGAGCTACGAAATCCCCCTGACCGTGGATCACGCGGGCTACAGCGGCGGTATGGACGCCATGCGCCAAAAAGCCGAGCGCAACAACACCCTTCTCTTCCGGGAAATCAAAAAAAATCCCAAGGACCCCTACCTCTATTTTCAGGTGGGACAGTCCTACAACGGCATCTATGATTATGAAAACGCTTATATTTACTATAAAAAATCCTTTGCGCTCCCCTTACATCTGGCGGAGCCTTGGGTACAGATCATGGCTGTCGCATACATCAACGCCATGAACCATACTGGACGCTCCGAAGAAGCGCGGGCTTTTTTCGAACCGCTCTACGAACACTTTTCCGGGGACGCCAATTTTTATTGCAGTATGGGCAATATCTATCTGAATCTGGACCCGCCCCAGCCCCTCAAGGCCATGGCAGAATATGTCAAGGCGCTGCAATGCCAAAACGCAAGGGAGGAGGGCGCCAACAGCTTTATTCCCTACTATAATATCGGTCTGGTAAACGAGATGCTGGGCAGCCGTGATTCTGCCCTCCGTTTTTATCAAAAGGCCGCAGATTTTGGCTTTTCACCTGCTTTGGAAAGACTTACCGAACTAAGCGGCACAAACGCCTTTTGACACCCCAACCCAATAACATAAAAAACGCGCATTTTCTGCGCAGAAACGAGGACAAAACAGATGATTCCGATTTCTGTATGTATCATAGGAAAAAACGAAGAAAAGCATATAGAAAAATGTCTGGAACCGCTCACCCACTATCCTTTCGAGATTGTATACGTAGATACTGGGTCTACGGACCGGACAAAAGAGCTTGCGGCCAAATACACAGACAAGATCTACGATTTCGAATGGATCGGTGATTTTTCTGCCGCCAGAAACTACTCCTTAAGCAAAGCCAGCCATAACTATGTGCTGGTCCTTGACTGTGACGAGTACCTGATCGAACTGGATCTGGACGAACTAAGCAAAGCGATCGAAACGCATCCCCGCGGCAGCGTAGGCTCAATTATGCGAAAAAGCTTCGCAGACACCCAATATGGCAAAAATTACTCGGAGGAAAGAATCGACCGGCTTTTCCACAAACGAAACTTCCACTATATCTATTTGATCCATGAGCAGGTCGCCGATATCCGGACGAATTATACCGATTATGAACGCTACGATATTCCCTTGGTCGTAGATCATGTGGGCTATATCGGCACCGACGACGAGAAACGTATCAAAGCAGAGCGCAATAACGCGCTCCTCTTCAAAGAGATCGAACGTGATCCCACAGAGCCCTATTTCTATTTTCAGGTGGCGCAGTCCTACAACCTGATCGGCGATTATGAAAACGCCTATATCTATTACAAAAAGGCATTTGAACTGCCCTTAATTCTCGATAACCTCTGGGTCCATGTGATGGCAAACAACTTTATCAACGTTATGGTGCAGACAGGAAGGGCGGATGAGGCCCTCGCCCTCTACACCCCGGTTTATAATGATTATGCGCACAGCCAGCAGTTTTTGTGCAGTATGGGCGCCCTCTATCTGAATCAAACGCCGCCCCAGCCCTTAAAGGCGATGATGGAGTTTGTGAAAGCGTTACAGTGTACGCCCGAATCGGAGTCGGAGGATTACAGCGGCATGGCGCTCTTTAGCATGGGCTTTGCGAACGAACTTCTGGGAAATCTCCCCGCAGCCGCTTCCTTTTTGATGAAATCTGCCGAAAAGGGCTACCCTCTGGCACTGGAAAAACTGGAAGATCTGAAAAGAAATATGGAGGAGCAGGGATAGTATGATTCCGATTTCCGTGTGTATCATCACAAAAAACGAAGCAGAACACCTTATGAAGTGTCTGGAAGCATTAAAACCCTATCCCTTTGAGATCGTGGTTACGGACACCGGCTCTACCGATGATTCCTTAGAAATCGCCAGGCAATACACGGATCATGTCTACGAATTTGCATGGATTAACGATTTCTCCGCCGCCAGAAACTTCTGCATCAGTCACGCCTCGCACAATACCGTTCTCTCGCTGGATACAGATGAATTTCTCCGTCCCCTCGACTGGGACGCCCTGCAAAATGCTTTGGAGGCGCACCCAAAAAGCCTGGGCGCCATCGAGCTGTTCAGCCATTTCGATGTGGACGGGGAAACCAAGCAGCAGGTGGTGCGTTTACAGCGGCTCTTTAACAGACAATATTATCATTTTGTCAACCCCATCCATGAGGTTCTGGTTCCCATCGGCTCTATAAAACCTGACTCCTACGACGCTCCCGTCTCCGTCGATCATGTCGGATATCAGGGATCAGCGGAAAAACTTAAGGAAAAAGCAGAACGCGATATTTCCATGATCCGCGCTGAAATCGAGGCTGATCCGGAAAATGCTTACCTCCATTTTCAGCTTGGACAGAGTTATATGTTGATGCGGGATCACGAAAATGCGCTCCTCTGGTTTCGCAGCGCCATGGATCTGCACCCAATGCCCGGTGCGGAATACACCCTCGTTCTTCTCTGTAATTACGCCGGAATCCTTCTGGACAACGGTCAGGTGGAAGAAGCGGCAAACATCCTTCCCTATCGCAGTTCTTTCGCAGACTATAAGGATTTCCTCTGCCTGTCCGGCCGCATTTACCTGTGCATGGGACAGCCCCTCAAGGCTCTTCCCGAATTTGTGCAAGCCCTGAGCGCCCCCAAATACAGTCTCGTGAACCCTCATGTTCCCAGCTATTACATTGGTCTCATCTATGAAATGTTCGGCAAACGCGACATCGCCCGCACCCACTATGAAAACTGCGGGGACTATCCGCCCGCCATGGAGGCGTTGAAGAAACTTAGTAATTGACTAAAGTTACGCGATAAGCAGAGACTCAAGATGCTTCGCATCTTTCGTTCGCGTTGCTCGTCCGAATCCGCCTACCTTTGCGCGATAAGCAGATTCGAAATGCTTCGCATTTCTCATTCGCGTTGCTCGTCGTAAGGCTGCCGTTGCATCCATTCATGCAAGCATGATGTCTGCCTCGTCAGCCTTCCAACTCTGCTTATCGCAGAAAATCCCCCATCCTTTCGGGTGGGGGATTTTGATAGTTTCACTCGTAATCCTGTTACAGCGATTAGCCAAGTAAGGACAGTGCCAACTGGTTGCCCTGATTTGCCTGAGACAGCATAGATGTACCTGCCTGCTGAAGGATATTGTTGTTGGAGTACTGAACCATCTCCGTAGCAATATCTGTATCGCGGATAGCAGCCTCTGCGGACTGGGTATTCTCTACGATGTTATCCAAGTTGCTGATCGTGTGCTCCAGACGGTTCTGGATCGCACCAAGGTCAGATCTCTGAGCAGATACGATCTGCAGAGCGCCCTTAATGAATGCGTTAAGGGAGTTGAAGTCCTTGGTTGTAGCAACAGTTGCGGAATTACCACCAACCAGGTTCTGGAAGGTTGTAACCAGCTTCTGAGCCATAGCGGAATCCATAGCCTTCATGTTGTAGGTCTTGGTAGCACTATTTACTGTGCTGAAGGAAGTCGTAGGTGTTGCAGAAACTGAACCCTGAATCGTTCCAGCAGAACCAGAAACCTGATAAGTTGTAGACTGTACCTGTGTGGTACCAGCTGTCAGTGCATTGAAGGTAATCGCACCGTACAGTTTACTGTCGCTGGACTTACCATCTTTCCAAGTACCGATGTAGCTAGCAAGACCTGTCATACTCATGTTCTTGATGGAGATGTCGATGTGCTGACCAGCCTCTGCACCTACCTGCAGGCCCTTGATGAACTTACCATCTAACAGGTTCATCTCGTTGAAGGTTGTGGTGCTCTGTACACGGTCAACTTCGCTCATCAACTGGCCGATCTCAGCCTGGATCGCTGCGCGGTCG
The DNA here is from genome assembly GCA_949076555.1 of uncultured Lachnospiraceae bacterium. Taxonomy (GTDB): domain Bacteria; phylum Bacillota; class Clostridia; order Lachnospirales; family Lachnospiraceae; genus UBA3282. The sequence continues at coordinate 59,120 of CARUOB010000008.1, forward strand.
GAAGTGGTCAGGGTACCATTTTCACCCTTAACTGCCAGCTCGTTCATTCTCTGAAGCATATCCTCAACTTCGTTGAGTGCGCCTTCAGCGGTCTGTACTACGCTGATACCATCCTGTGCGTTAGCGGAAGCCTGGGTAAGACCTCTTACCTGTCTTCTCATCTTCTCGGAAATGGAGAGACCTGCTGCATCATCTGCTGCGCGGTTGATCTTGTAACCGGAAGATAACTTCTCTGTAGACTTCGCCTGAGACTTCGTGGTGAGACCCAGCATTCTGTTAGAGTTCATCGCTGTAATGTTGTGTTTTACTATCATACTATATTCCTCCTTGAATTTTTTGCGGCGTCCTTGCCGCATTATTGTTTGTGTGGTTCCTCCTCCGTCCCGTCCGCTGACATCGGTTTCGCCACTGTCTTCAAGTAAATGTTTTACTTTACTTGTATTATATATCGGTGGGAATCCGATATACTTTAGTCCCTGAGAAAAAATTTTTACAAATTTTTTCTCAGGGACTCTTTTACTTCTTGTTATCGTAAAACTGCGGTCCTACATAGTTTAAACGATTCATATTATTATAGTAGTTTTGGCTCACCTTCATCTTGGAAGCGGCTTTTCCGATCTGCTGCCTGCTCTTCTTAAACTGGCTCTCCGCCTGCGTCTTATTGCGCATTCTGGCAGCATTGATTCCTACCACCTTCTCCGTAATCACGGCGATCAATTCCTGCATCCGCCTGATTTCCCCGCGATATACCGACTTATTATCAATCAACTCCTGCCTGATTCTGTCATATACCGCCTCGAACCCCTCATCCAGAAGTTCCAGCTTCTCCGCCAGCTCGCCCATCCTGTCCGCAGAAGCGTCCAGCGCCTCCATGTCCAGTTCGTCCTGCTTAAGCAGAACCTCCTGCGCCTCGTTCTCCTTTATGATCTCATCGAGAATCCGGCTCTTTTTCTCCAGACTCTCCACCAGGATCTGTGCACTGCTCAGACTCATACCGCCACCTCTCTACGCTCGCTGATTGTTTTGTCGCATGACTTCCTTCCATGTATCGCGAACGCTTCTCAAATGTGTATTCACTTCCTCCAGAATTGCCGTATCCTTCTTGATATTTGCCTGCAGAAGCCGCTGGAGCAGATACACATAAATCCTGTCAAAATCTTCCGCCACCGGATACTTGTGATCCAGCGTATTGCGAAATTCCTCGATAATACGCTGCGTCTTTGTGATGTTCAAATGTGCTTTCTCAATCTCACCATGCTCAATCGAAACGATCGCTATATTGCAGAATTTGATCGCTCCTTCATAGAGCATCAGTGTCACCTCCGCCGGGGACGCTGTCAGGATTTTATTGGTTGTGTATTCCGCGAAAGGATTACGTGCCGGCATAGCTTTTCTCCTCCTTGATCCTACCTGCCTTTGTTATACGCATCAGCCTCCGAACAGGCTCGAAAGCGAACTGTTCTTGGATTCCAGCCTCGCAAGCGCCGTCTCCATGGCCGAGAACTTCGCATACCACTTATCCATATAAGCATTCAGTTTCTCTTCCTGCTTCTTGATCAGACTGGTATACTCGTCATATTCCTCTTTCATTTTCTTGTCATTGTAGACAGTGAGCGCGCTGCTCATCGTCGTCGGGGACATCTTATCCGCAATCGTGTCATGCAGTTTGTCAGTCAGCCCCTTAAAGAACTCCATCACCTTTTCCGGCTCATTTTCAATCATGCTGCTCAGGGTGGGCTTGCCCGCCTCCTGCTCCCAACTTAGCGGATCATCCTTATCACTGAGGATATGATAAGCGTTCCTCTCATTTTCCTTCGCTTTGAAATAGCTCTGGGTTTCGATGCCGAAATCCGCGAGGGACAAAGTCTTCCCGTCAATCTCCATTGTCATCATCATATCCATTCTCATGGCGGAGGACACACCGCTCAACGTAGAATCTCTGCGCAGCAGAGAATCCTTGATCTTCTTCTCCCACTCCTCGATTTCACTCTCGGAAAGCGCCTCCTTCTCCTCTGAGAGAAGCGGGTCATACCCTTTAGAAGACTCGGCGTTATAAAGCGCATCCATCTCGTTCACCAACTCACCATATGACTTGATGAAATCCTTGATCATATCGTAGACGCCTTCCGTATCTGCCTTGGTCGATACGGTGACATCCTTATCCGTCTCCTCGAGAGCTGTGATGGTCATGCCATTTACGGTCAGTGTGTCGGTACCAGACTCGTAGGTAACACCGTCCACTTTGATCTTCGCGTTTTCTCCGTCCACCTTGGTGCCCGTCGCCGCATCTTTCCACTGCTGCTTAACGTCATCTTTCATCATCTGCTGCGCAACTGCCACCTTTTTGTCAAACTCTTCGGCAACCTCTTTAGCCACAACGCCCTCTCCGATTGGCACCGCATTGCCGCCCGCATCCTTTTCCAGATAGGTTTCCTTCCCGTCGGCATCCTTGCTATAGCTGAACTTGGCGTTGTTTTCATCGATTTTAGCCTGATTGGCTGTCTTCTCCGTCGCATTCAGGTCAAACGCTTTGTAAACGCTGTATACCTCTTTTGCTTTATCGATCTCGGTCTGTTTCTTGCTGACTGCCTCGGAAGCCGCCGTGACAGCCGCTGCTGCCGCATCCACGTCAGCCTGCGTCCCGCTGCCGTTCGCCAAATTTTCCTTAGCCTGCTTCAGAGCATCCTGCTTCGCCTCGAGGTCATCCCTCAAGTCATTCATTTCCCCCATCAAACCGCCGGTACGCTCCATGACCGGATTGCCGTCCTTATCCACCTTGGGGTTTCCGTCTTCATCCACAGCCTGCTTCTCTTTGCCGTAGATCTTGTCATACAGCGCTTCTCCGGCCGCTTTAATCGCCGCCTGATCGGTGTCTTTATCCCACGAACTGTTATAGTCGGTTATATAGTCCTGATAAGCGTCGTATTTGCCGCCATCGTTTTCAGCGATTTCTTTCAGCGTATCCAGATTCTTTTGGTTCGCCTTGTCAGCGTTTTCGTTCGCCTTCGTCAGCTCATCGTTCTCGGCTTTCATCGCCTGCAGACGTCTCAGTGTCTCCTCTTCGATCAGCTTCTTATACTCCGCCGTATAATCCGCAGACGAATAGGACGGGGGATTCGCCGTCAAATCAGCATTCACATACTTCGACCAGACATCGTACTCACCACCCGGCGCCGTCAGTTTGTCAATATCGGTTGCAGACAGAAGCTTTAATGTCTTCAAAGCCTCCAAACCACCCGCATCGTTTCCGGACAGGAAGAAATTCCCTGCCTCCCCGGACGCCCACGAGCTGAGATAAATACGCTGGTTATCCTGATCGAAGCTAGCCTTCAGCGCCGTATTGTCGTTAACCGCCTTCACGAAGTCATCGATCTTCATGTTTTCATCAACGTCAATGTTTACAAAGTTGCCTGCGGCATCGCTGAGCCGGATACTGCCGGAGCCACTAAAGCCAAGCTGTTTCAAAGTAGCCATTCCTGTATAGTGCGTGTTTCCCTTCGCCAGACTGCCGCTGGTCAAAGACGCAGTCTTGGAAAGCTGCTCCACCGACACCTTATGGGAACCGTCTGTGTTGCCGCCTACCACCTTAATGGCATTGGGATTGGACACCACCGTCTTCTTCTTTAAATACGAAGACTGCAGACGCAGATCGTCCAATTTCTGATAGAAACTGTAAATCTTCGTGTTCAAAGACTTCCACGCGTCCTGTTTCCACGATAGTTTCTTCTGTTCCTTTACCAGTTTGTTTTTCTTATAGCTCTGAGCCGAAGCCAGCTCGCTGATAATACTCTCGGTATCAAGTCCCGAGTACATACCTGTGATTCTGATAGCCATTGTCGTCTCCTCCTGATTGTCTATCTTTTTTCGTCCACAAGAATACCGGCCATCTCCCAGATCTTGGCAATCATGTCCAGAGTCTTCTCTGGCGGAAACTCTTTAATGACTTCCTTAGTCTCCTTATCCATGATCTTAATCATGATCCGGTTGGTGTCCTCGTGAACGCCGAAAACAGCCTCTTCGTTGCTGTTATTGATCCTTCTGTTCATCTCCGCGATTGCTTTCTTAAGCTGATCGGACTGCTGCTGGACCTGCCTGGGAGGCGCCTGCTGCTGCGTCTTCGCATTCGACTGCTGCTGCTGACTCCCTGCCTCTCCGCCGCTCTTATCGTCCTCCGGCTGCGTTCTCGTCACGGACGCGGTCGTCTCATCGACATTGACCGTCTGCCCATCCTCCGGAACTTCCGTGTTCACCGGTGTCACCGCCTGGGGTTTGGATGCTGCCTGTGCCTGGTATGTCATGACACTGTTTAATGGTTCAATTGTTGCCATCGTCAATCACCTCCGTGTGATATTAGTAAAAATATTGGAATCGTCTCACGATAACGTCCACAGCGGGCATACTGACAGACGCAATCTCTTGTAATCTATATCGGAAAAAAACAATAAAAATTTAGTATAACCCCAAAAATAGTTAGAATTAACTTTAAAATTTGAAATCATTCCCCGTTTCCTATATAATAATCCCATCAAACCAAATTATCCGATGGGAGATCTGATTCCATGAGAAAATATAAAATGTGCATGATCCCTGCTTATTCGTTGGAAAACGTACAGCTCTTAAAAGACCGCGTGATCCTGCCCTACGCCTGTTACCGACTCTTTGGAGAATGTTTTTCGATCGTAACGCATATCACCGGGGATTACCCCTACCTGTCCTATCTGGAAGGGGCTGATTTGATCCCTCTTCCAAAGGATCGGCCACATATGGATGCGGCCGTCAGCTATGTGTCCGGCCACAGTCAGGATATCGACCTGCTCTTTCTCTTCGGCGCGAGGGGGGAATATATGGAACTGGCACGCACTTACAAATCTCTGCGGCCCGACGGTGTCATTTATCTGAAACTGGACACCAATATTGACTGGGCCAACGCCTATCCACTCCATGATAAAAATTTTTCCGCTTTTTTGGAAGACTGCGACATCATAAGCTGCGAGACAAGAAGACTGCAATCCTTTCTCTATAAAAAATGGCTGCGGCCCGTGGAATATATCCCAAATGGAGTCTATTATCCCCTCTATCCGGAGGCCGATGAAATACAGTTTTCGGACAAAGAAAATATGATACTCACCGTGGGACGGCTGGGCACGGCCCAGAAAAATTCCATGATGCTTCTCTATGCCTACGCGCTGGCTTTCCCCGCTCTCAAGGAGCCTTGGGAGCTTGTCTTAGCCGGAAGCGTCACTCCTGAGTTTCAGGCAGAATATGACCGTTTCTGCAAAGAGTTTCCGCCGCTTGCGACGCACATACATCTAACCGGACATATCTCCGACAAGCAGACGCTTTATCAATATTATAAAAAAGCCAAAATCTTTGCCCTTCCCTCCCGCGCAGAGGGCAGCCCCAATGTATTCTCGGAAGCCGCCATTTTCGGCTGTACCGTGATCACCACCGGCGTGGACGCTGCTCTCGATATGACCGACAACGGCCGGGTGGGCAGAATCTCTCCGAATACGGCAGACGTGAAAGGTTTTTCCGGAGAGCTTTTGTCACTCTGTCAGGATGCCGATTATCTGGCCTGTAATTTTCATGAGATACGGACTTATATGCGGGCGTATTTCGACTATGAGCGGCTGGCGGACAGACTCCGGAATCTTGTTGGTCTGCAGGAAATGAAAAGGAGACGGTCATGAAGATAATAACCACCGACACCTCCATCTCTCTGGAAGAGAGCGGACAGAATTTTACGCTTTTGGAAAAACCGACACTTCCCGACTATTCCAACGTAACGAAAAGGCCCTATTTCTCATTCTACTATAGTGAGGGAGAAACCATCTGGAGACGCCTTTTGAGCAGCATGGCAAAATTCAGAGATTTTTGTCAAGACGACCCGTATCTTGGCTGCTATGCCCTGATTCTGCGCCGCCTGTATCCCCTACTGCTCTCGGATAACCGCGCAAAAAACCTAACCGCCTACGGCGCCGACACAGACTGCATGGCATATCGAGTCATACAGGATTTTATGACCTTCCTGCATACAGGCAGCGCCCTGACGGCACTGGCGCGCAGTCCCTTTTCCCTCATGGCGCTAAGTCCCGGCTCCTGTAGCGCGCTGCTCTACCGACTGGACACCTGTCCCGCACCTGCGGCAGTCTGCGACGCCATAAACAGAATAAAACCGGGCGGACTGCTCCTTCTCTACACGATAAAAGAAACCGTACCAGTGGAGCTAGCCCCTTTGTTTTCAAAGGCCGTCAAAGACAGTTTCGGCCCCTGTACGCTCTATACCCTGACCGCAGACGAAGCCGTTTTGGATTTCGCACGTGAAAACGGCTCCGAGGCCTTCATCCTCGCACGAGCATCCGAAATCACCAGAAGAGCGGAGGACCTGCACAGTCTGATTCAGGCCATGCTTGTCGGTGCAGCTCTTTCGGAAGACGCTTATTTCATAGCCGTGACCATCCTGCAGCAGACGGAGGAGCTCCTTCTCTCCCTGTACGACTATCTGGAAAACGACGAGCTGCCGGTTCACGCAAACGTCTTGAAGGAGGCCGTTCTAAACTATGAAGCGGAAATTCGCCGCCCCAGCAGCCTGACCGTCTACCGGGAGAAACTGATTCAAAAGTCAGAAATATTTTTCGCCGCTGTCGAACAGGAATTTCTGGCATAAAAAGGAAAGAGGTATTCATGGAAATTTTATTCTACCGCTACAACAGCATATGTGAACCGGATATCTTACAGGTTTTTACAAGTTTCGGCATCACGGTACACACGGAAGAGTTGGAAATGCATGACAAACAGGCCTCTCCCCGGGAATGTGCGGCGAGAGTGTCTGACTGGATTCTGGCTCACCCCCTCGCCTTTGTGTTCAGCATCAATTTTTTCCCGGCCGTGTCCTACACCTGTGAAAAATGGAAGGTGCCTTACGTCTGCTGGAGTGTGGACTCCCCGGTGCCCGAGCTGTTTTCCAACGCCCTGAAGAACACATACAACCGTATTTTTTTGTTTGATAAGGCGCAGTACGACTTCTTTTCCCCGGTCAATCCGGACTGCATCTACTATCTGCCGCTGGCCACAAACACAAAGCGCTGGGAAAAAACCGTACTTGACATGACAGAAGAAGATTATGACGCCTACGGGGCGGATGTGTCGTTCGTTGGCTCCCTGTACACGGAGAAATGCAAATATGACAGTCTTTCCCTCTCCGATCACACCCGCGGCTTTGTGGACGGGTTGATGGAAGCCCAGCTTAAGGTTTTCGGCTGTAACTTCATCCCCGAAAGCCTGCCGGAAGAGGTGGTCCGCGAGATCGAAAAAGCCGATCCCGCCTTCTATAAGAGTGACGACGTTTATACGAACATGTCCCGCTATCTTGTGGCGCATCAGTATATCGGCATGAAACTTGCCGCCGTGGAACGGGAGCGTATCTTAAACCGCCTCTCCACACACTTTGACATCACTCTCTACACCAGAAGCGACGCCTCCCGCCTTCCCAAAGTACACTGTAAAGGCGGTGTAAACACCCTGACCGAAATGCCGAAAGTCTTTCAGGCGAGCAAAATTAACCTGAACATGACCATGCGCCCCATCGAGACGGGCCTTTCCCTGCGTATCTGGGATATTTTGGGCTGCGGCGGCTTCCTTCTCACAAACTATCAGGCGGAAATCCCTGATTACTTCGAGATCGGCCGCGATCTGGAGACCTATGAATCCATGGAAGAACTGGAACAAAAAGTGCGCTATTATTTGTCCCACGAAGAGGAGCGGGTAGAAATCGCAATCAACGGATACGAAAAAGTGGCGAGCTGCCACACATACGAGATAAGACTCGCTCAGATGCTAAAGATACTGACCGATACGATGAAATGAAATGTTTCGTCTATACATCTGCATAGGACCAGATTATCTAAAAGAAAAGAACGCGGTGACGAAACTAACCTCCGATCCGCGTTCTCTTTATCTTATCCTACTTATCCCAGCAAATTCTTCAGCGCCTCCATGCCTTCCACATCACCGGCCTCCTTATTCGCGCTCTGAATCTGCACATAAACTTCCTTCCGGTACACCGGCACTTCCCTCGGTGCGCTAATGCCAAGCTTTACTTGCTCTCCCTTGATTTCAAGTACTGTGATCTCCACGTTGTTGTTAATCACAAGGGCTTCATTCTTCTTTCTGGATAAAGCTAACATTTACTCACCTGCCTTCTCTTTATTCGCATTTAAGATATCATAGATGGGAAATTTAACTACATACTCATCCCCCTCCACGATCACCTGCGTCGCCAGTCTTTTCGCTGCATTGATTATGATGGGACCCTTCAAATTTACGGTCATTTTCTTAACGTCCTTGGGCACCGTCACCGTCACCATCACCAACAGTTCATCCGGCTGCAGCTCTCCGATATTGTTGAGAAGTTCATCGTCCACCCCCGGATTATAGTCAGGCCGTACAATCAGCGGGTCCATCACCGGCATCGCAAACGCCGGTTCCTGCAGGGATTGCAGCCAGTGAATCGTATCAGTCCCCTTCTCCTCATCATGTATCAGCGCAAAGTCCTGCAAGTCCGGATAACCGATGATTCCGCTGGGGAAATGTATGATTTTTTCATCATCAATCGTAACTTCACCGAATACTCTAGTCGTAATCTGCATACCCGCCATCCTTTCTGTCATAACACTGCTTATACGCAGTCTGTTTCTCGCTCTCCTTCCGGCCTTGCCATGCTGCATTCGCAAAATCACAGCTTCGCTGCTTTCTTTTGCTCATTATGTGGCGTTCGCCACATAGATCCACTTCGAAACTGCCTGCCGCGAGCAAGCTCCCGCAGTCTGTTTCTCGCTCTCCTTCCGGCTTCGCCATGCTGCATTCGCAAAACCGCAGCTTCGCTGCTTTCTTTTGCTCATTATGTGGCGTTCGCCACATAGATCCACTTCGAAACTGCCTGCCGCGAGCAAGCTCCCGCAGTCTGTTTCTCGCTCTCCTTCCGGCTTCGCCATGCTGCATTCGCAAAACCGCAGCTTCGCTGCTTTCTTTTGCTCATTATGTGGCGTTCGCCACATAGATCCACTT
>CARUOB010000009.1:0-10623 GCA_949076555.1 uncultured Lachnospiraceae bacterium
GACACGAGGGAATACCCTGTGCAGTCCGCCTCTTCACAATTAATTCTAAAGTATCCGTGTTTCCCATACCATTTCAGTCATACATGTTTTTGGAATTGTTCCTTGAATCCGTAGAAGAATTGTCCATAGACGGTTCATCTTTTTTAGTTTTGTAGTTGGTGGTTTTTTTGTTTTATAAGTCTGCCAGCCTGCAGACCGACACAGTACAGAAAGGGAGATTTGCATGATATGTTTCTGTATTCTGGCGGGATGCAGAGCAATAAAAAAGGAGTTTGCCGATTATCTCGCAGTTCTATGAGTACAAAGAGACGAAGCAGCAAACCTCGTCTCTTTACACAATATTTCAGACGATAAGTCAAGTAAGGCATTTTGCCCTTTTCTAAAACCCCTCCCTCAATTTCCGCATATAAGCGTCGTTGATCAATTCCATGGAGATCTCCACCTCGCCGTTTTCAAAGCCGTTTTCCGAAAGGATCTGCTCGTATTTTTCATAAATACGGATACAGTGTTTGAAACTGTCCTTGTTGCAGGGCTTTCCCTCCGAAACCTTGGTGGCGAAGTTGTTGATTTCCCAGCGCATATCGTCGATTTCCTTATCCACAAACATGCGGGTGAGCCTCTTGATATCGGAGGAGATCTCCTCATCCCGTCTGTCGGATTTCTGCATGTCGTGCGCATGCTGTGTCTGCAGGGCCGTGAGGTTCCTGGAGGTTCGGATCAGCAGCTCGTGCTCTTCACGCCGCCGACGCATCCATTTTGTTTCCAGACCGAGCTTTTCCACAAGCCACTCAAAGAGGGAGAGAATTGCCTTTGCTCCGGCCAGCATGGCAAATGCGGCGGGAAATACGGACAGGTAATCTATTTTTGAGAGTTCCGCTATTTCATTCATGTTTTATCATCCCCCTTTCCTTCCAGGCGTATCACAGGTCTGTCACAGAGACCGTTTTGCCGGGAACATGCACGACCCACATATATTTTACCTGCTTCGCGAACAGATCCCATGTATTTTTGGTGCGAGTCTCCTTTGTGGAGGCGGGATCGTTGATGTATACAAAGCCGTTTTCAAAGCGGTACAGAAGAATGAAATGACCGGTGTTTGTCCAGTTTCCCTTCCCCATGCAGGCGATCACCCAGTCGCCGCTTTTCAGTGCGAGAAGCGCTTTTTCATGGTCGGCTGAGACGGTTTTTCCGTAGAGGTTTAACTGGTTTAACCGATCGCAGTGGATGCCGTAGGCGGAAAACTGAGGAACGAAATAGGAGTAGTAGGTTCCCTGGTTCAACGCCTTATAGCCGTGGGACATGGACCACAGTGCGGTGGCGGCGGGCGTTACGGACGGGTCTTTCAGGGAGGCGATCACCATGGCGGAAACGGCGACGCCGCATCCGGAACTGCCGATGGTTTTTTGCTCGCCTTTGGCGGAGTAGTTGTGTGCTTTCCAGCGGGGATCGGTCTGCAGATAGCTGACGGGCTTTGTGTATGCAGGAGAGGGATTTTTGGCCGGGGAGTCAGGGATATCGAACAATGCCTTCTCGGCGGCACGTCTGTTGATAAGGCCCTGCAGAACTTTTCCTCCGGCTTTGCGGTAGGCGGGGATTTTTTCGCTGATCTGGGCGATGCTGCGTGCGCCGCCGTCCAGCAGGGTTCTCAGGTTTCCGGCGCCGCAGTTGAAGGTAAAGCTGACGAGGGCGTCAAACTGGTTCTGATTCCAGTGGTAAATATCCATGTAGCGGTTTACTGCCTTTTCGGCGCCTGCGCAGTCGGCGCGCAGAAAGGCGTCAGCCTGTGTCTGTGTAATGGTCTGACCTTGGGATACGCCGGAAGTGTGGCCGTAACCGATGGTCCACACGCCCACGCTGTCTCGATAGGCGGTTAACCGGCAGCCCTCAAACCGCTTGATGAGGGCAAGTCCGTTTTCGCTGATTATTTTCTTCATAAGATCACGTCCTTATTTGTTTTAGCCGCCTGAACGGAGGCTTCTATTTTTAATTGCAGCCAGTTGTCGAAGGAGCCGTAAACGCAGGCCACCGCTTTTTTAGACTCTTCGGAGACCGTGAGCAAGGCGGCATTGTATGCTTTTTTCTTTGCCTCCTCCCACGCGCTCTGTGTAAATTCACCCTTCGATTTCAAGGTGTCCACAAAGGTCTGGTTGACATACAGTACGGCGTCCATTATGTCTGAAAGGGCGTCTTTTATGAGGAGACTCCGGGCTTCCGTTTTTGCGGCTTCCTCGATGAAGGCGCTTTCCCTGATTTTGGCCTGAATGAGTTCGACAGTATATTTGGCGGCTACGGGAAGAATGGCCGTCAAAATAACGTAAAGAATATATTGTACTAATTGCGTAAATTCCATATGCACTCCTGACTACGGTGTAAGGCACCGTTTCCTTTTGGTGTTTTCGATTGTCGTAAAAAAAAGGGATAACAGATACGGACTGTAAGTGTTATCCCTATGATGAGGTTTTTGAAAGAGAGAAATGGAGTCATCCGGCTGCCCTTGTTTCCAGAGGACAGCCGGATCGAATTATTCCTCGATGAGGGTGAGATCGAGAATGTTGTTGTCCTGATCCGCCATCAGATCAGCAGTGATGGTCAGGCTTCCGGGATCGCCGTTATTGCTGAAGCTGAGAGACATGTTGGACTGGGGAGCGCACTTGTAAGCGGTCAGCTTAAGCGGCAGCGCCTCGTCGTCCTCGGTCTTCATAACCGTGTCGCCGTAGACGATAAAATTCTTCGGGAAGCTGGTGGATTTGATGTTGATTCTCTGCACGCCTTCGTTTACTTCTTTCATGTAGTAAACGATAACGGCGTCTCCGCTGTTCAGTACGGATGTGAGTGCGATGACATTGTCGCTCACAGTGCATTCCAGCTCCGTGCCGCAGTCGTCGTCGGCTTTGTAGACAACCACGCTGTCTGCTGCCGGCGTGTCTGTCAGGGTAATGATGGTTCCGGACTCGTCCACGGACGTTTCCGTTCTGGCCACGAACTTCGCGGATTTGGAAACCTCACCGCCGGTGATCAACTGCCAGAGTTTAACAGTCTGGATCTGCGTTTCGATGGTGATGGTGCCGCCTCTCTCGCCGGAGAACTGGACGCGCTTGGGATGGCCTTTTCCGCCGTGGGCGAATACGGACTCACCGGTCAGCTCGGTTGTGCTGACGTTGGCGAAATCCAGATTGAGAAAAGGCTTCTTTGTGGCGTAGTCCACGAAAAGAAGATCGCAGACCTCTCTGTTTGCCATGTTAGTGTTTGTCATGATGTGTTCCTCCTTTGGATGTTATGAATTTTCTGTTTCTATTTTTTTGAACCATGCCGAAGCGTCGAAGGAGTGATTCTTGTCGCCCCACGCCGCAACGCTCATGGATTGAATGTTGTACAGGTTATTGCCGGAAAGTCTTGCGAAGCAGTCCCAGAGCTGGTATACGGTCAGATCCCAGATGTTGAGGATATGCAGGGAATGACTTCTGTTGGCGACGGCCGAAATGATATTTCCCAGCTCCATGTTTTGATCTGTCTTTGTCAGTTTTTCCTTCTCGGCCCTTCCCTTTTGCAGTTTTTTCATAATCTCCAGCGCCTTTTTGCTTTTCACTTTCGATAAATCTTCGCTGCGTCTTGGTTTCAGGTAGTTGCGCTGTCCGATCAGATCGCACACCGCAAGGTAGTTTTCTCTTGTAATCCGCCCTGTCTGTCCGCTGTCACTGCAGACCAGAAAGGCATGTCCGGATTCGGAGAAGGTGACGGTTCCCTCCATAAAAAAGTCCAGCATGTTCCGTATCAGTTCGCGGGAGGGCGGACTGGACAGGAGCAGATCGAACAGAGTCATTTTCGCTTTTTCCTCCTCAGAAAGGAGCGCATAGAGTTCGGTTGTGCCGGTCATGGACAGGTATGCGTCCAGATCGAGAGAAAGAACTGCCAGATAATGCCGGTAGGTGCTGTAACCAAGGGAAGAGATTTCCCGCAGAGTGGGAGACTTTACGCCTCCGGCCGACGGAACCTGTACCGGGTCGGGAGACAGTAGTTCAAAATAGCCAAGCTTCAAAGGATCACCTGCTTTCATTTAAAATAGCCGTTCAGCTTTCTGTTGTAGTACCGTGTGATTTTGGGCTTTGTCCAAAGTCTTTCCCGGCAGACGATGGTGTCGTAAGTATGGATTTCCCGTTCGGGAAGGAGGGCGCATTCCAGGCTCAATCCATCCAATACTTTCACGACGGTGTTTTCAGAGGAGGTAGTGGAAGACAGGCAATTAAAAATAATATCCTCCGCCGATTTGAAAACTCTGCGGACGGTTGCAGGATTGATTTCTTCTTTGCCGGCTATTTGGTTTATGAGGTTTTCCTGTGTGATGATCAAGATGGTTTCCTCCTGTTTGCAGCCATTGCGCAATGTGCTGTTTCCCTTATACACACAAAGGAAAGTCCACTGCGGATGGCTTTTTTGTTTTTTAGCCGTTTTCTTTCGGCCAGTGGGGATGGCTTGTTTTCAACCGTTTTGTTAAACGGAACGTTTTTGTTTGCGGTTTCTGTCATACATACGCACATAGGTTTTCTGACAGGCAGGACAGCGCCTTGTGCGGTTGTCTTTGGCGCGGATTTCAATCCACTCTCCGCAGTCGGCGCAGGGGATGTATTTGGTGTCCGGCGTTTCTATGTGATTTCTGAGATTAGCTGCGATCTGTTCGCCGTAGCAGAACCACAAAAGCTGTTTGTATCTTTTTCCCCTGCCGTAGAGGTATTCTGTCAGCATGTCGGCGACAGTTTCCTCGGAATAGCCGAGGGCGGAGAAGGACTCACGGATTTTGGCTGCGATATACTGCATGTTGTCGGCATGTGAATCTTTCATGTGAACCGCATAGCGGTACTGTTTATTCAGGGCGTCGTAGAGGGCGGCCGCCTCGTCGCTGCACCGGATTTCCGGATCGGCCATCATTTTCCGGTAGTCGAGTGCCTCCAGATGGAGACTTCGGGTGCTGATCGGCTTGTCCGGAATTTTGTCGTACAGCTTGTTTACGAAGCTGCCGTTGCGTTCTTGAATCTGGGATTTTTCTTTATCCTTCGCAAATTCGAAGAAGGCGGGAAGTTTGTCTCCGGTGTATCCGGCGATCCGCTCGCTGACCTCTTGGGGAAATTCGGGTTTATATAAGGTTTTGGCAAAATCGATCACAAAGTTGTTCTGACAGCAGAGTTGCTTCACACAGTCGACGGCTTCCTGTTTCTCCCTCTCGGAACCGGACAGAAACACTTCACTGTTCCAGATTTTTGAGATGGCGTTGCTGTAGATTCCGATATTTCCGCCGGTGAAGGCGGCGTGCAGTCCGGCGTAGATGTTCGGCTTATTTAAGAGCGCGGGTTTGGCTTTCCTCATATTATAGTAGAGGGGGACGATCCCTTTCATATTGCGCTCTGCAATTTCAATCAGTTTCGGGTCGGCTGTCACGAGGGATTTGTCCCCGTCCACGTCGTACATCAGAAGTTTGCTGATCAGGTCATGGGTGCTGGCATAGAGTCCGTCCGTGGGAAACCATTCCCGCAGTTTTTCGGCACGGCCGGAATCTGATTCAGACGCCACATTGTGACGCACGGCATGTTCTCTGTACAGGTGCGGGCTTCTGAGGCAGTCCAGCTTGTCATAGCGCCGGAACAGATGGCAGAATACCTCCCCGTCCGCCAGCAGGCCTTGCGGATTGGCCGATTTTTCAAACCAGTGCTCGCAGGCGGCGTAAAAATCGGGAAGCAGGAAAGTATATCTGCCGTTTACCTCAAGTTTTCCGCTTCGATATTTTTTGAGCAGGCTGTTTTTTATTTCCCGCAGAATGTCTTTTGTGTAGGTGTCGCAAAGCAGGGGAGGGTAACGCTTAACGGCCTGCTGAAAGGGCGTCATGTCCGTGTTGTAGGGGGTTATTCCCAAAACGTCAAGCATGGTTTCTTTCGAGGTGCATATATTGCGGATGCGGTCCGCCGATTTTTGCGTCAGCAGGTCGATTTCCTCATCCGTGATGTCGGTGAGCGTCTGCAGCATTTGGTAATTGATTTTCGCTTTTTTGATCCGTTCTTCTTCCACATTGCACCTCCCGGCGCTGCAATTGTATTTTTTAAAGCAGGTTTTGTATTCGTCCCAAGAGTCATAGTAGGGATACATTTTAAACTGGCTTTTGGTGAAAATAATTTGAATATCCTCTTTTATAATGTCGTGCGCCTGGCCGTAAATATCGCGAATGACGGGAGAGCAGCCGCATCCTTCCACGAATTTTCTAAAATCGAACACGCCTAGAAGCCCTTTGATCCATGGCGCACGGAACATGAAGTTTTTTGACGAGACGGCGGGCAGGATCATACCGGCGCCGTCGGTGTGCGGCACGGGAACGGCGTCTGTTTTTCTGGTGATGGAATAGTCCGTCTCATCCACAAAGTCAAAGGAGCCATAGACTTTTGTCTCAAAGTCCTCGATGACGATGGATTTGTCGATGTCAAATTCCGCCCACTCGTCCGTGGCGGAGTTGGCAAGCGCCATGTAGGCCAGATGTTTGTTCACATTGTTGCCTCCTCTGGCGTTGATTTTCTCTATGGTCAGACCGCACATAATGGTCTTTTTGATCCGGTTCCATACGGTTTCTTTCATAAAGACCGCTTTTTTGCTGCGGATCTGCCCGGCGGAGGAAGTAAAGTAAATGTATTTTTCTCCCTTGTGGACGAAGCTGTAAAAGAACAGGTCTTTAAACACGTCAAAATAGTAAACCTGGACAATCATCAGGGAGTCGGTCAGCTCGTTCTGGCCGATACCGACCGCACGGCTCAGCGCGGAGTCAAAAGCGGAGATCACGTTTGCGTCTGAGAGCGCGTCCGGTCTGAGTGTGCGGATGTGGTCCCGGCCGTCTGTCAATTCGTTCTGTCTGACTTTATTTGCAAGAAGGGCGAGCAGTTTTTCTTTGGATTCCTTTGCCTTCGCTCTCTTATGATGAATGAGCCTGATCCGGTGAAGGTAAGCGTCTACGGCATCGGCGTATGCTTTTGCGGCGGGCGGATCAGGTTTTTTTCCTTTTCGCAGAAGACGCAGTGACTCCTCAGAGATCCCGCATTGTCTCAGCTTTTTTTCCATTTCCGGCAGTTTGTTTTGCATGTAGTTGCGTTCTTTGCGGTATCTGCAGTTCATTTCATGCAGGTATTTTTCGCGGCCGCTATAAAAATTTCCGGTGTCCACCGAGTATAAATGGTATTGTCTGTCAAGCATGGTATATGTCTCCTTTCTGTGGCGCCGTGCGATTTTCGGCGGTATGGACAAGCTGTTGCACGTTTTTTTTGCACGTTTCGTCGAATCGGAAATCCTGAGCGATGCGGCCTGCGATCAGAGAACCGCTCATGCGCGGTTTTTTTCTGGATTCTGTGTTGAAATCGGACGGATAAATAATGCCTCCGAAAGTCGTGTGGTCTGTCTGCATGATGTTGTGTCTGTTATATGTTTTTTGCATGGTTTTGTTCTCCTTTCGTTTTTGTGTCTGCGGACCCGGCAGGCGGCCGGGCCACACTATGTATTTCTCCATTTGATTTCTGATTTTTGCGATTTTTGCATTGGGCAGGCGAAAGGTGAAAGTCCGTTTTTTAGGACAGGTAAAAAGGTATGATAAGGAAACGGCAGCGTTTTTGTCTGCAATACGTACCATAAATTAAATAACGAACGTTTGTTTGGAAAAACATATTGACAAATAAGAACACATGTTCTATGCTTATAATTACAGAATATAAATGCCGCGCAGGCGGTACACAGGATGATGAAGGATATAGAAGCAGTGAGGTAAAGCAGATGGAAGAGATGATAGCAGCGTATTATGAGAACAATGCCGGAAAGCTCCGCAGGATGGTGGAGCGGATACTTTTGAAATTCGGAAAACTATCAGAGTGGGATCTGGACGAGTTCTATTCGCTTGCAAACGAGGTTTTTGCGGACGTTATAGAGCGTTACGACGGCGACAGGAGCTTTGACGCTTTTTTATATTCCTGCCTTTTTAACAGGATAAAGACGGAACTGACGAGAATGAACAGGGAAAAACGCCGGGCGGACAGGCTTGCGGTTCCGATTGACACTTATATAGACGAGGAAGGGGAACTGACGCTGGGGGATATCATTGCAGGGGATTTTTTGATTGAGAGAGAGGTGCTCGAAAAGAGTGAGGAGGGGTACAGCAGGAGGACGAAGCTGTATCTGAGCAGGCTGTCGAAGCTGCAAAAGGACGTTTTGTGTCTGTATGCGGACGGCTATTCTCCGGACGAGGTCAGGGAAAAACTGCAGATCAGTAAAAGACAGTATACGGACTGTCAGGCGGCGATTCATTCATACAGGAATACTTTTGTACTGCTTTAAGCCGGCAGGATGGAAAAGGGGGATTTGAGATGGCAAGACCACGAAAACAGACCTATACTTTGGAGATGTATCTGAAGAAAAACAGGAAGGGAGATATCGATAATAACGCGGATGTGCAGAGAAATTTCGTCTGGAACAAGGAACAGATCAACGAGCTGGTAGTCACAGTGCTGACGGACGATTATATTCCGCCGATTATTCTTGGCGAGGAGGAGGACTCGAAACTGCATATTGTGGACGGCGGATGCAGGACGGCGGCTCTGCGTAAATTCAGGGAAATGAATTATAAAATTACCTCCGTTGTGGAAAATGCCCTGATTCCCTATAAGAAGAAGTATGTGGACGAGGGAGGAGCCGTTACGTTCGAGGACGCCGTATGTGATATCAGAAATAAAACGTTTGAAAAACTGCCCGTGGAATTGCAGGAAAAATTCGACGAGTATCAGATTGAAACGGTTATTCACGAATGCTGCGACAGTTCCCGGATTTCCAAGTATATTAAGCGTTATAACAACCATGTGGCCATGAACCCGGATCAGAGAGCGTTCACCTATATCGACAGATTTGCCAGCCGTATTCGAAAGATTGCGGAAAGCAGGTTTTTTGTGGAGTGCAGCAGCTATACGGAGAAGGAGAGAACGAAGGGCGCGGTGGAGAGGGTAGTGGTGGAGACAATCATGTGCACCGGACATTTTGATCACTGGAAAACACAGCCTAAGGCTGTCTGCAAATACCTGAACGAACATGCGTCGAGGGAAGAGTGGGAGCGGCTTTCGGATGATCTGCGCCGGTTGGAGCATATAGTGACGGACGACATGAGGGAGATATTTAATAAAAAGGATTCCTTTATATTCCTTACGCTTTTCGACAGATTTACACGCTGTCATGAGGCGGATATCAGATTCGCGGACTTTTTGCGGGAGTTTCAGTTCCATCTCAGAGGCGTCAGGAAAAATGAAAAAGGCCTTCTCTTCGACGAGATCGACCGGGAGCTTGGCACGAAGGACAGACAGGTGGTTACCGATAAACTTGCCATGCTGGAAGGACTGTTGAAAGAGTTTTTGCAACATGACGCGGATGAGGGACCGGACAGCGGTCTGGTGTCCTTTCTGGCGGACAATCTTGAGATGGACGGGAAGGATATTCAGGCGGATCTGGATTTGTATGAGGAATCTCTGGACGTGCTGTTAGATGAGACGGTGAAAATCGGCTCCAAAATACGCAGCGCCGGAAACAGGCCGTCCCTTCTGGCGATGATGGTTTATTCCTACAAAGAGGACAAGGATCTGGATGAATGGATGACGGTTTACGCGGGAAAGCATACGGGGTATCAGGTGGATCAGAGAAAGAATTTTCAGCAGATGCGGGCAGATTTCGAGCGGTTTTTGCGTGGGAAGGGGTAAGCGGCCCCTTCCCGGATCACTACGCTGTCAGATACAGCCGCATAGTCTTAAGCGCGTTCTTTTCCAACCTTGACACCTGTGCCTGAGAAATGCCGATTTTATCAGCCACTTCCATCTGTGTCTTGCCTTCAAAAAAGCGCAGGGAGATAATTTCGTGTTCCCGTTTGGTCAGTTTTTTCATGGCTTCCGTCAGTGAGATATGCTCTACCCATACCTCCTCGCCGTTTTTCTTGTCGCTGATCTGGTCCATGACATAGAGAGTGTCGCCGCCGTCCGTGTAAACAGGCTCATAAAGACTTAAGGGGCTTTGGATGGCGTCTAACGCATAGACGATATCTTCTTTGGGAATGCCGATCTCCGTGGCGATTTCCGTGACGGTAGGTTCGCGGGAGTTTGTGCGGGTCAGATGCTCCTTGGCGTAGATGGCCTTGTAGGCAGTGTCTTTTAAGGAGCGTGACACGCGTATTGAATTGGCGTCGCGGAGATATCGGCGGATCTCGCCCACGATCATGGGCACGGCATAGGTACTGAATTTTACGTTGAGAGAGCTGTCGAAGTTGTCGATTGCCTTAATCAGACCGACACATCCGATCTGAAAGAGATCGTCCACATTTTCGCTGCTGGAATGAAAACGCTTGATTACACTTAAGACGAGTCGGAGATTGCCGTTGATATATGCCATTCGGGCGTCCTGATCGCCTTCTTCGATTTTTTTAAACAATTCCTCTTTTTCCGCATTTTTTAAAAGCGGCAGTTTGGCAGTGTTGACGCCGCAGATTTCTACTTTTCCCTGTACCATGACGCTACCACCCTTTCGTGAAATTTATTGTCTGTTTCTTTGGGTATGTAACAAGCATGTGCGATTCATGGG
>CARUOB010000009.1:10633-11830 GCA_949076555.1 uncultured Lachnospiraceae bacterium
ATACCATAGTCTATGGAAAAGATTCAGGACATATGATAAATGAGGAGTGAGAGTTATGGTTTGTAAGAAATGTGGTGCGCCGCTTTTAGAGGACGATCAGTTCTGTCCCGAATGTGGCGTGAAGGTGATAAGAAAAAAGAAATGCCCGGAATGCGGAGAGACGCTGCGGGAGGGAACCCGTTTCTGTCCAAGCTGCGGTGCGGAAGTGGGAGAGGGACGTCCGGCAAAGCGGACGGACACCGGGGAAGCGCCTAAGAGGAGAGCGGGATTAGAGGAGACGCCGAGAAAGAGGGCGGATGCAGAGGACGCGCCGAGAAGGAGAGCGGACACGGAGGAGACGCCAAGGAAGAGGGCGGATGCAGAGGACGCGCCGAGAAGGAGAGCGGACACGGAGGAGATGCCGAGAAAGAGGGCGGATGCAGAGGATGCGCCGAGACGGAGAGCGGACACGGAGGAGATGCCAAGGAAGAGGGCGGATGCAGAGGATGCGCCGAGAAGGAGGCCGGACTCAGGGGAGACGTCCAGAAGAAAATCGAACCCGGACGCGCCGAGAAAAAGGGCGAATCCTGCACCGCCGTCGAAAAAGCGGCCGGTTCAGGATGAGAGGCCCAGAAGGCGGCGGGACTGGGAGGAAGAAGACTGGGACGACGATGATGATGACGAGGAGAGTGTGGATATACTTTCCATCATGACGGTTGCTGTGGGATGTATTCTTCTGGTGATTGTGGCGGTATTGGGCTTTCAGTTGTTTCAGCGGTATGTGCCTAAGAACTATGATAAGGCGGCCGAGGAGCAGGAACAGGAAGAGGAAGAAGGCGAGCAGGAGGAGGAAGCACAGGAAGACGGTCAGAGATTAGAGGAGCCGCCCGAGGATTCGGGAGAGGAGCCGGTGGTTGAAACTTCAGCCGCGGGCACGATAGTCACTGTCGCTGATGTGAGGATCAGGGACAATCCGAGTACGGACGGAACGACTGTCATTACGACGGCGAAGCAGGGGGAAACTTATGAGTATGCAGAGGTCGTGGAAGGCGGCCACTGGTACAAAATTTATCTGCCTGACGAATATGGATATGAGTTTGGTTATGTCAGCGCAGATTATGTAGAGGAGCAGTGATACGCTGCGGATAAAACGAAAAACAGGAACCTCTTTTTGGTGGCGGCATATGATAATAAAAAGCCCGGGGAGGTTCCTATGTT
>CARUOB010000009.1:11840-48461 GCA_949076555.1 uncultured Lachnospiraceae bacterium
GAAGTCATCAATCTGAAAAACTGTGAGCGGCTCGGAAAGGTGAGCGATTTTGAGTTTGACGAGTGCACGGGACAGATTTTCAAGCTGATTATTCCGGGAGACAATAAATGGTGCGGTTTTTTCGGAAACGAGCCGGATTATGTGATCTGCTATAAAGATATCAAGAAGATCGGACCGGATATTATCGTGGTGGATATCTGCCTGTAAATGTTAACGTTTTGACGCAGATTTTCCTGTGGGGCCGGATGTCAATATGGTTACCATAAGATAGTTGACATAATGAGTGTTTTATCCTATAATGAACATGTTGGGTGCGGCGATTTTTTCTACGGCTCAAGTACAGGTGGATAAGGAGGATATCCGGGATGAAATGCCCTTTTTGTGGACATGAGAATACGAGGGTCATTGACAGCAGACCGGCGGAGGACAACAGTTCCATCCGCAGACGGCGTGTCTGTGACGAGTGTGACAAGCGGTTTACCACTTATGAGAAGGTGGAGACGATACCGCTCATTGTCATAAAGAAAGATAATAACAGAGAGACTTATGACAGATCCAAGATCGAAGCGGGTGTGTTAAGAGCCTGCCATAAGAGGCCTATCAGCGCCAACCAGATCAATCAGCTGGTGGACGCGGTAGAGACGGAAATCTTTAACCGGGAAGAGAAAGAAATTCCCAGTCAGGTGATCGGGGAGCTGGTTATGAATAAGCTCAAGGACTTAGAGGCCGTAGCCTATGTCAGATTTGCTTCTGTTTACAGAGAGTTTAAGGATATCAACACCTTTATGGAAGAATTGAAAAACGTGCTGGACAAGTGAGACGCCCGCAGCAGGACACAGGGTATTTCACGCTTGCGGCATATGCCAAATGTCTGTTTTGCAGCCGCTTGGCGCATTGTCTGCAGAAACAAACGGCGAATAAAAAACACCTTGCGTTATCGTGAGGTGTTTTGTATTATTGTAAAAGCAGAGAAAGATAAAGGAGTGCAGGGATGGCGTGGCTTACGAGTTTTTATCCGGATGTATATCTGGATTCCACATATGAAATTGATTTTGAGGCATTATACAGGAAAGGGTTTCGGGGCGTTATCTTTGACGTAGACAATACGCTCGTGCCCCACGGCGCGCCCGCCGATGCGTGCAGCATTGCGCTTTTTGAGAGGCTTAAAAGCATTGGATTTGAGAGTGTGCTTTTGTCAAACAACAAGGAGCCGCGGGTAAAAATGTTTAGCGATGAGGTACATACGCGCTATATTTATAAGGCGGGAAAACCGGGAAAAAAAGGGTATCTGCGCGCTATGGAGATGATGAAAACAAGTCCTGCCTCCACGCTTTTTGTGGGGGATCAGCTTTTTACGGATGTGTGGGGAGCGAAACGGACAGGAATATTGACCTATTTGGTTAAGCCCATTCACCCGAAAGAGGAAATTCAGATTGTTTTAAAGAGACGGCTGGAGCGGATCGTGCTGTTCTTCTACAGGCGTTCTCTGGAAAAGCGGCAGCGGTAAGCCTTTTGTTTCGCATAAAAAACGGGCGGGACAGGCATGGAGGGGAAAGATGGAGATAAACGGTAAGACAAGAACCTGCGGGCTGATCGGGAATCCGGTGGAGCATACGCTTTCGCCGATGATACATAACACGCTTGCAAAACGATTCGGGCACAATCTTGTGTACGTGCCGTTTCCGGTGGAGAGCGGGCGGATTACGGATGCTGTGAAGGGCGCGGAGGCGCTGCGTCTTTTGGGACTCAATGTGACGGTGCCTTACAAGAGCGAGGTGATTCCCTGTTTGCGGGAGGTGGATTCTCTTGCGGCAGCCATCGGCGCGGTGAATACGCTGGCGGCGGTACCGGGCGGATTTAAGGGCTATAATACGGATATGGAAGGCCTTTACCGTGCGATGACGGCGGAGCATATTCAGATTGCGGACGAGGAGATCATTCTGCTGGGAGCGGGAGGCGCTTCCAGAGCCGTGGCCTATCTGTGTGCCGTGAAGGGCGCAAAGCGGGTGTATCTCTTAAACCGTACGGTGGAAAAGGCGCAGAAGGTGGCGGAGGAAGTAAACCGCTCGGTGGAACGGCAGGTAGTTTTACCGATGGCCCTTTCGGACTTTGACAGTCTGCCGGAACGGAAGTTTTTGGCGATACAGGGCACATCTGTGGGGCTTTCGCCGCATGCAGAGGATGTGGTGATTGCGGATGAAAAGTTTTATGCGAGGGTTCACACGGGTTTTGACCTGATTTACAGCCCGTGGGAAACCCGGTTTATGAAGCTGGTGAAGGAGAGCGGCGGCCGTGCGTATAACGGGTTGAAGATGCTTCTCTATCAGGGGATCATTGCCTATGAGCTGTGGAACGAGGTGAAGGTGTCCGAGGAGGACGCGGACGCGGTTTATGAGAAGCTGAAAGCACATTTTCATTAATTTTCGGAGTACGGCAGACAAGGGCATGTCATCACAGCGGACAGCTTGGCATGGAGGAAGACATGGGAAATGTAATATTGATCGGATTTATGGGATGCGGCAAGTCTACGGTCGGTCTGCGGCTGTCTTACCGCCTGCGCCGGACGATCATAGATACGGACAGGGAGATAGAGAAAGAAGAGAGCAGAACCATAACGGATATTTTTGCGACGGACGGAGAGGCGTATTTCCGGGACAGGGAGACTGACTGTCTAAAAAGATTGAAAAGCAGCGCAAATAATCAGATTATATCGGTGGGCGGCGGTCTGCCCATGCGGGAGGAAAACAGGGCGCTTTTGCACGAGCTGGGACAGGTGTTTTATTTGCGGGCCGAGGGTGAGACGATTTATGAGAGAGTGAAAGACGACACCAAAAGGCCGCTTTTGCAGGTGGAGGACCCGCTTGCGAGAATAAAGACGCTGATCACGGAGAGAGATCCGTACTACAGGGCGGCGGCGGATGTGGTGATTACCGTGGATGGCAAGAGCTTTTCGCAGATTTTGGATGAGATAGAAGAAAACGCGGAGCCAATGTAAGATATCGGAACAGGGAAAGGCGCGCCTTGGCGCGAGGGTGAGAAGAATGAAAATACTGGTGATTAACGGACCGAATTTGAATTTTCTTGGGATTCGGGAAAAAAGTGTGTACGGTACGCAGGATTATGATTACCTGCTACAGATGATTGCGAAAAAGGGAGAGGAGACGAACAGCACCATAGAGGTGTTTCAGAGTAACCACGAAGGCGCGATTATCGACCGGATTCAGGACGCCTACTTCGACGGTACGGAGGGGATTGTGATCAATCCGGGGGCATTTACGCATTACAGCTATGCGATCCGGGACGCGCTGGCGAGCATCACGGTAAAGAAAGTGGAGATTCATATCTCCGAAATCACGCAGAGGGAAGAGTTTCGCAAAGTGTCGGTGACGGCGCCGGTGTGCGACAGACAGATTTACGGACAGGGATTGGACGGTTACCTTCAGGCGATCGATTTTATTCTGGATAGATAAGGCAGTTGCTATCGGAATGGCGAATCGCGCCTGCATGAATTTGACGGGCGGATAGCAGCCGACAAATGTTTTCTGCAAAAAGAGGTTGAAAAATAGACTTTTTTAGTATAAACTAGAAAAGAATTATATTTGTGAAAGCTTAGGAGGAGATAGAAATATGGTATCAGCGACAGAAAGGATATGCAGTATTTATATTCTGACGGCGACCTGTTCAATTTCATGGATGTGGAGACCTACGACCAGATCGCATTGAATGCGGAGGCAGTAGGGGATGCTCTGAAATTTGTGAAAGAGAACGAGATGGTTAAGATCTGTTCATACAATGGCAATGTGTTCGCAATCGAGCCGCCGCTGTTTGTAGAGCTGGAGATCACCGATACCGAGCCGGGATTTAAGGGTGATACCGCGACTGGCGCGACGAAGCCCGCTATCGTGGAGACCGGAGCGAAGGTTATGGTACCGCTGTTTGTAGAAAACGGCGAGAAGATCAAGATCGATACCAGATCCGGCGAGTATCTGTCCAGAGTATAAAAGTATTACATGAGTCAAAGCCCATAAGACAATATAGACCAAGGTCTGTATTGTCTTTTTTTTGCGCGCATAAGCAGAGTCAGAAGACTGCCGAAGGCTGCGCCATGCTTGCATGGAAGCAGACATCGGAAGGCTTATGACGAGCAACGCGAACGAGAAATGCGAAGCATTTCGAGTCTGCTTTTGCGCGTGCAGAAGAAATCCAGTTATGTCCGGAGAGAATGGGAAAGAGGAAAATATGGGATTTCAAAAATTTGTAGAGAATATCGTGGATTTATTACAGGAAAGAATGGGGGACGCCTATGAGATCAGGGTACTCCATGTGACCAAAAACAATGATGTGGAGCAGACGGGAATAGCCATAACAAGACAGGAGGACAGCATTTTCCCGACCATTTATCTGGAGGGGCTTTATCAGGAACATTTAGAGGGCGAGCGGTTAGGCGTTCTTGTGGAGCGGATCATCAACTGTCATGAGGAACAGTCCATGGCGCTGGATCTGGATTTGGATTTTTTTCGTGATTACAGCAGGGTGAAGGACAGGATATTTTATAAGCTGGTCAGTTTTGAAAAGAATAAAAAATTTCTGAGGGATGCGCCCCATCTGCGATGGCATGACCTGGCAGTCGTGTTTTACTATGCGCTGGAGGAGGATGTGGTCAAGGGCGGTTCTATTACGATTCAAAGACAGCATATGCTGATGTGGAAACAGAATGCGGAATCGCTCTATCGGACGGCAGGACGCAATACGAGGCGGATTATGCCGGAGCTTTTGGTTTCTATGCCGGAGCTGATTGCGGAAATGACAGGCGTCTTTGTGCGTGAGGATGACGCGACGCCGATGTATGTGCTGACGAACCGGGAAAAACGTTTTGGCGCTTCCGCGATGCTGTACTCCGAAAAGATCGGGCGTCTGGCAGAGCGGTTTGGCTGTGATCTGCTGATTCTGCCGAGTTCTGTGCACGAGGTGCTGCTGATACCCGATGATCATGTCAGGGAATATGCCTTTTACAGACAGATGGTGGAGGAGGTCAACCGGACGCAGGTAGAGCCTGAAGAGGTGCTTTCTTACGGCCTTTATCGATATTGCCGAAAAAATTCGGAAATTGAGGAAATTATTTCTTAGGCGCGATTACTTGACAAGTGTGCCCGCATGAGGTATGATACAAAAGATGTAACAAATTCGTAACAATTTTATAGTTGTTTAAAACTTGTTACATCAAGGCGGGCACCCGTAGTCTAATGGATAAAACGTAGGCCTCCGACGCCTTTGATGCAGGTTCGAGTCCTGTCGGGTGCATGTTTATGGATTTCCGGGATGATATGAGATATCGTCCCGGAAATTCTGAGACTGGAGGAGTTTCATGAACATGACAAACAATACAATATGGGAGGGTCTGAAAGCTAAGTTTGATTCGTTTAAAAACTGGCTGGTTCGATACTCCAAAATTGTTCTTCCTGTCATTTTGGTGGTTTGCGTCGGCTTGACGATTGTGATAGCGATGCAGGCGAACAAGCGGAAGATAGAGCAGGCAGAGACGGTGGTTGCACCGGATGAGAATACTGGTGAGGATGAAGCGTTGGTCAACGTGCCGGAGGTGCCTTTGGAGAAAGATGCCGTTCCGGGGATCAACGAGTTGATTGACGTATACTATAAGGCGATGGTGGATGGCGATACGGCCACCATGGAGAAGCTGGTCTACTATATGGATGCGACGGAGATATTGAGAGCCGCGGAGACCAGTAAATATATCGATTCCTACACGCCGCTGGAGATTTATACCAAGGCAGGGCCGAAGGAAGGCACCTATATTGCCTATGTGTGTTCGGAGTTAAAGTTCCATGATTATGATAAGCCGACTCCCGGTATGCAGACATATTATGTGTGTACCAATGAGGACGGGGAGCTCTACATCAATGAGGACGGCGACGAGAGCGATAACGAACTGCATTACATGCGGGAAATCCAGCTTCAGGCTGATGTGATAGACCTGAATAACAAGGTGGCTGAGGCTTACAACAAAATGGTGGTGGAAGATCCGCAGCTGGCTGATTTTCTCTTAGAACTGCGGGAGGAGATCGACAAGAACGTGGGCGAAGCGCTGGCACGCGCGGAGCAGAGCGAGGAGCCGGAAGAGGAAGTGACTGAGGAGGAAACGCCTGAGGAAACCGGGGAAGAAGCGCCTGTAGAGGTCGTTACCAAGGTAAAGACAACAGATGTGGTTAATATAAGAACTTCCGACAGCGAGACGGCGGATAAGCTTGGCAAGGCGGCTGTGGGAGACGAGTTCGAACTTCTGGAGGAGAAAGGCAACGGCTGGAGCAAGATTAAGTATGACGGCGGCGAAGCCTTTATCAAGAGCGATTTTCTGGAGCCTTCCGAGACGATGACGGCATCCGCAGAGGAGCCGGCTGAGGAAGAGGAGGAAGAGGATTCTCCGGAACAGACTGATAACAGCAGCGATTCCACAGCTTCAAACGGCACAGTCAGGGTGAAGGAAACCGTCAGAATCCGAAGCGGTGCGAGCGAAAACTCAGAGAAGATAGCGACTGCCTATATGGGTGAAACCTTTGAAGTAATTATGAAACAGGCTGATGGCTGGACGAAAATAAAGTATAACGGGGAAACCGCCTATGTGAAGTCGGATTATGTGGAGTAGGCGCTGTTTAAAAACCGATTAAAACGGAAAGACTGGACAGGTGAGAGGAAAATTCTTACCTGTCCATTTTTTGTGTATAGGTACAATGAAGGGAGCGCTATCCATGAAACATGACGACGAGATGGTTTTGAAGGAGATACAAAAAAGCACACAGATGGGAATGACGGCGATCGACACGATTTTGGACAAGATCGGAAACGATGATTTTTCTATAACGCTGTCCAGACAGTCCCTACATTATGCGGATATCCACAACCGGGCGCTGGACCAGATTCTACGGCAGGATGGGGAAGGGTACCGCGGCAGTCAGATCGGTGAAATGATGCTGAAAGGCAGCATACACGCAAATACGGCTTTCAATGTCAGTACCGGGCATCTGGCGGAAATGATGATCCAGGGGAGCAACAGGGGAATCACCAGCATGTATAAGAGCTTGAAACACAATGGGCTTGCCACGGATGAGACCGTGGAATTGGCGAAGGAACTGATGGATTTTGAGGAAAAGAGCATTGAGAAACTTAAGGAGTATCTGTAAAGCCGCTTCGGAAATTGTAGTTTTCATGAGAGAATGTGTGACTGCCACTGCTTTGTATACAAGTATTTTGGTATTATTGTACAATATATTTTGAAAATGCAGAGGAAATTTTTACACTTTAATTCGCTAAATTGTCTTGTGAATTTCCATGTGACATACTATAATTGTACGTGGTAATGTATACAAGCAAGAAGGAGGACATAACATGTCATATGTTGATGAGGTTTACGAGTTAGTTGTAGCGAAGAATCCCGCTCAGCCTGAATTCCATCAGGCAGTGAAAGAGGTATTGGAGTCTCTGCGCGTTGTGATCGAGGCTGATGAGGATGCTTACAGAAAAGATGCGCTTTTAGAGCGTCTGACAGTTCCGGAGAGAATCGTGCAGTTCCGTGTTCCGTGGGTGGATGACAAGGGACAAGTGCAGGTGAATAACGGGTTCCGCGTGCAGTTCAACAGCGCGATCGGTCCTTACAAGGGAGGCTTGCGTTTCCATCCTTCCGTAAACCTGGGCATCATCAAATTCCTGGGCTTTGAGCAGATTTTCAAAAATTCCCTGACAGGCCTGCCGATCGGCGGCGGCAAGGGCGGTTCCGATTTCGACCCGAAGGGAAAATCCGATAGAGAAGTGATGGCATTCTGCCAGAGCTTTATGACAGAGCTTTGCAGACATATCGGCGCAGATACCGATGTGCCTGCCGGAGATATCGGTGTGGGCGGCCGTGAGATCGGTTTTATGTTCGGCCAGTATAAGAGAATCCGTAACCTGTATGAGGGCGTGCTGACAGGTAAGGGCCTTACTTACGGCGGTTCTCTTGCAAGAACGGAGGCGACCGGTTACGGTCTGCTCTATCTGACAGAGGAAATGTTAAAGTGCAACGGTAAGGATATCAAGGATAAGACCATTGCAGTGTCCGGTGCGGGCAATGTGGCGATCTACGCGATCCAGAAAGCACAGCAGCTCGGCGGCAAGCCTGTGACCTGTTCCGACTCTACGGGCTGGATTTATGATCCCGATGGCATCGACGTAGCGACTCTTAAGGAAGTGAAGGAAGTGAAGCGTGCGCGCCTGACCGAGTATGCGGCGATGCGGCCGAACGCGGAGTATCATGAGAAGAAGAACGGTGAGCACGGCGTGTGGAGTGTGAAGTGCGATATCGCTCTTCCGTGCGCAACGCAGAACGAGTTGGATTTAGAGGATGCGAAGATGCTTGTGGCAAACGGCTGCTTCGCGGTGGCAGAGGGTGCGAACATGCCCACTACCATGGAGGCGACGGAGTATCTGCAGAAGAACGGCGTGTTGTTCTGCCCCGGCAAGGCTTCAAACGCGGGCGGCGTGGCGACTTCCGCACTGGAAATGAGCCAGAACTCCGAGAGACTTTCTTGGACGTTCGAAGAGGTAGATTCCAAGCTGCAGGGTATCATGGTGAATATCTTCCACAGTCTGGACGAGGCTTCCAAGAAGTTCGGCAAGGAAGGCGACTACGTGGCAGGCGCGAACATTGCAGGCTTTTTGAAGGTGGCCGAGGCGATGAAGGCGCAGGGGGTTGTGTAGGAAATCATCCTGATCCGGAAACATGGTGCTTTGTGTGACAGGCAGGTATTTTTAAGAATTTTTATATGTTGACAAACAGAATGTAGAAAAGGACAGAGAACCGGCTGCTTGGGAAGTGGCAGGTTCTCTGTTTTACTTATCGGTCGGAGGAAGTGATTGTATCTGGTAGTCGAAAATGCTTATACTATAGAACAATACTAGGAGAAATATATTGACGTACGCAAAAACGTACGGTAAAATATAAGAAGAAGGGAGATGGTAATATGATCGCAATTAGCGTAACGAAAGCAAGAGAAAATATATATCAAATATTATCGGATGTGAACAATAGCAGTCAGCCAATTACAATCACAAATAATCGGGGAAAAAACGCCGTTCTCATTTCAGAAGAAGATTGGAATGCTATTCAGGAAACGTTATATTTGAATTCTATACCGGGCATGTCGGAAAGCATTATCGAAGCGGGAAAAGAACCGATAGAAGAGTGTTCGATATATGATCCAAATGAGGAGTGGTAAATGTATATCATAAGATTCAGTAAGCAGGCTGACAAGGACAAACAACTGTTAAAAGGGGCTGGACTTGATGGAAAAGCAAAAGTTTTATTGCATATTATAGCCGAAAATCCTTTTCAAAATCCGCCACCGTATGAAGGATTGGTGGGAAATTTGGATGGCTATTATTCCAGAAGAATTAATATTCAGCATAGATTAGTCTATCAAGTATATTATGAGCCGGTAAGTATTGATGAAGTAAAATATGAAGGAACAATAAAGGTGGTTCGTATGTGGTCACATTATGATAAAATAGGGTAGAAAAGAAGCGCTGACGACTTGCTGTGCCCTGATCTTTTCGGATTTTAATTTGCGCGAGTGGACGAATTGGTCATGGTGGCTTGCGGTGGCATTTGCCGTCATGGTCATGTATGAAATCTGGTGGATAAGGTATTTTCGCAGCAGGCGCACACTGGCGGATTTCTATAGCAGTTTCCTGGGCGTTCCGGTGGCGGGCGCCACGCTGCCCGTAATTGTCGTTTTTCTGCTTGGCATCTACGGGAAAGTGGTGTGGATGTTCCTTGCAGGCACGATTCTGGGCATAGGACATATCGGCATCCACCTACAGCACCGGAAAGAAATGTTATGCGTCAATGTCACCCGCCAGTGAACGGTACACCTGATCGCACATGTGGCAGTCATAGAGGGCCCGGTGGGCGTTCGAGGTATCTATGCCAAAATAGCTGCAGAGGGTGGTCTGCTTATGATTGCCAAGGTTCGGAAGTTTCTTCCTTGCAAGCGGCAGCGTATCGACGACCCTGTTTTTGACGGAAGGAAGTCCAAGATCCGAGCAGGCTTTATTGATAAAGGGCAGATCAAAGGACTTTATGTTATGTCCGACAAGAGTGTGGTTTTCAATAAAGGATAGAAATTTTGGCAAAACCACATCTATTGGCGGCGCATCCTGCAGGGTTTCATTTGTTATGCCGGTCAGCCGGGTTATTTTTTCCGGGATATGGTCAGCGACATAGACATATTCGTGAAATTCTGCCGTCTGCTCCTTCTTGTGTTTTATGGCCGCAATTTCAATGATTTTGTCGGAGGCATAGCTGAGTCCTGTCGTTTCGATATCGAAGACCACATAAGTTGACAGCGCAGCGTTCTTTTTTCTGGCTGTCTGATACTCCCTTTTTTGGCGCGGTGTGCCGCGTGACTTCATTTCAAGCAGATAACCGGAATGTATTTTTACAATGGTATCCGCGGCTTTTATCACCACGATGGCCCAGTTGTCAAAGGCCTTTTCGTAGCCTATGATTTCGCAGGCGACGGGTGCGGATGAATTGGGCGCATAGTAATAAAATGGCGGAAGGCTGGTTTTCGTCGGGGCTGCCAGCCCATATTTTTTCAAAAAGTCTAATCGTTCTGTCTCGCTGTGAAATTCGTTCATGGCGGTTTTCCTCTGTCGTATGTAAATGAAATTTTTCTATGATTATGTCTAACATATTAAGGTATTTAGACGGAAGAATCAATATATTTTGCAAAAAGGGAAAATATGAACGGTACCTGTATTGCACCGCATTGTGTTTTCAAATGGCTGTCGCAGACATTCTGCATCATCCATACCGCATCTTACCGCATTTGCGTTGCTTCCCGGAACAGAACGTGATATAACAGATGCGGACAAAATGTGACAGTTCAGCCTTCGGAAGGAGAGGATCATGATTACGATTGCAATCTGTGACGATGAAAAACAGACAGCGGATCAAATGAAAAAGCTGGTGTCCGGTTTGTTTCGCGAAAAGAATATGGAGGTGGACATAGTATGTTTTTCGAGTGGAGAAGAATTGCTGCAATATGATAAAAACATAGATATTCTTTTTCTTGATATCCAAATGAGAGGGATGGACGGTATGGAGACGGCGCGGAAACTGCGCGGCCGGCATTTTAAAGGGTTTCTTATTTTTATAACGATACTGAAAGAGATGGTTTTTCAGTCCTTTGAAGTGCAGGCATATGACTATCTGGTGAAGCCGATTGAGGAGAAAAAGTTTGTAAGGACAATGGAGAGACTGCTCGCCTCCATGAACAGTGCCAATGAGGAAAAGCTGCTTGTGCAAAAAGGGTATGAGAGAAGCATTATTTCCTTTGATGAGATTGTTTTTGCGGAGATTATTGACAGAAAGGTGTATCTGCACTTGACGTCGTCGGAGGTGGTTGACTTTTACGACCGGATTGAAAAGCTGGAGGAGAGGCTGGACAGCCGTTTTTTCCGGTGCCACAGAAGTTATCTGATCAATATGCGGTATCTGAGAAGCTGCAAAAACGGCGCGGCTTATATGGAAAACGGGAAGGAAATTCCGGTTTCCAGACTGCGGCGCAAAGCGTTTTCCGAGGTGATTTTGCAGTATATGAAGGAATGGAGACTGTGAGATGGAAAATTATATCAGCATTTTTAACAGCTATATCATTGGCAGTATGCAGATGTTGACCGGCTTTTTCTTTTTTATCAGATTTTTGCATAAAAAGGGGAGGCTGTTTTATTATTTGCTGTTTGCGGCGTCAGGCAGTATTGTGATGTTTGCTGCGCCTGCGGGAAGTATTGCAGAGTATTTGATTTACACGCTGTTTCTCATAATCATTGGAGTTTTTGTATGTCGTGCCGATTGGAAATCCGTCATTTTGTATGCCGCGTTGACGGTGGAGATTATGCATCTTAGTTTTGGCACGGTCAATTCCCTGTCGGGGATTGTGTATCCGGAGATTTGCGCGTTACAGCAGGATGCTGCCGCACTGGTATCTGTGATGCTTGGGATCGTGGGACTGGTGATGGCGGTTGTCTGCTATAGCGCGGCGTACCGCAGTTTATCGTCCTGTGAATCGGTGGAGAAACAGTATTTGCTTATCATTCTGATTCCGGTTCTGATGATCTTTTTTGTGGATGAATATATCGGTTCCGTCATATACAGAAATATAACAGTCATAGGTGCCGGGGGCAGCGGCGAAGCGGCGAATCATGGCCGGATGCTTGTGATACAGCTTTTCGGTATGGCGAGTTTATTTTGTCTGATGTTTGCCTACAAAAAGCTTTTACAGAATTTTCATTTAAGTGCGGAGGTGTCTTTGCTGGAGCAGGAGGAGTCTTTTCTGAATCAGTATGTGGAAGAGGCGCGGGCGCGTTATGAAAAGACCAAATCCTTCCGGCACGATTTTAAAAATCATATCACGGTGGTGAAAGATCTTTTGCAAAACGGGAAACCGGAGGAGGCGCTTGCCTATATCGGAGAAATGGCGGATCTGTCGGCGGAACTTTCTTTCCCGTGCGGTACGGGCAATCCGGTGGCGGATATTCTTCTGGGAAACAAATTGGGAATGGCGAAGAGTATGGGAATTGACGTCGACTGTTCCCTGATTCTGCCGTATCCGTGTCCGATCCGCGATGTGGATATCTGTATCGTTCTGTCCAATGGGCTGGATAATGCCATCCGGGCATGCCGCGATGTAAGCGGCGCGGAAAAGTATATCCGGGTGACCGGGCATACGCAGGGGGACTTTGTTTTGATGGAAATTGAGAACAGTTTTCAGGGAAAGGCGGCGGCCGGAAGGGGGACGGGCCTGTCAAATATCAAGGCGGCAGCGGAGGCATATCAGGGTGCGATGAGCATCAAAACAGAGGGCATGGATTTTCTCTTAAGCGTTCTGTTTGTCATTCCGCAGCAAACAGAGAGCATCCCACGGCAAATGGGTTAAATCCTCTTTTTGTATGTCGAAATGCATAGTGCGAGAAGTTCGTTCGTGGATTTTGAGATTCCGCAGAGATTTTGCGGGGAAAAAGGAGGAAAACCATATGGCAATGGAAGTCAGAGGAAACGGCAGTACCTACAAAAACGCTTATGCGGACCGGATGCAGGCGGAGCAGCAGAAAGCGCAGAATGCCGAAAGCGGGCAAAAAGCGGATCAGGCGGCGGGTCAGAAACCGACACGGCACGACGAGTATATCAGCAGCGAGAAGTCCGGTGAAAAACCAAATGGTCTGTACCATGTAGGGCAGGACGAGAACGGCAGCAGAAAAATCTATTATAACGATCCGAAAAAGGCAGGCAGGGCGGATGGCGCAGACAGGGACGGTAATGAAAAAACACCGAATGTAAATGGGGATGGACCGGACAACGGAGAAGAGAGATGCGTCGCGAATACGGACAAGGTGGAGCGGGAAATCCGGGAGTTGAAACAGAAAAAGCAAAAACTAAAGCAGCAGCTTGACGCGGTATCCGGTGACGAAAAGAAAACGAAGGAATTGGAAAATAAGCTGGCGCAGGTGGAGCGGGAACTGCGTCAGAAGGATACGGACACATACAGGAAGCAGAAGACCAGTTTTACGGATAAATAGTCATAATACTGCGCAAAACAGAGGGGCGTTTGCGGGCGGAAAGCCGGGAAACGCTTCTTTGTTTTGTGGGAAACGGAGATGTTTTTTAGAGGAATGGGTGGTACGGGATTTTGACATATCAAAAACAGATACGGTATAATAGGGTTAATTTGTTTCTAAGGAAGGAGCTGTATCATGTTCAAGGTTGCGATTGTGGAAGATAATCGTATGGCGACGGAAAAGCTGCAAGGGTATCTGGAAAGATATGCGGAGGAAAACGGAGAAACGTTCGACATTGCCGTTTTTGAGGATGCGCTTGCATTCCTTGACAGCTACAGGCGTATCTATGATATGGTTTTTATGGATATCGAACTGCCTTTTATCAATGGCATGGAAGCGGCACAGCGATTGCGGGCAATTGATCAGCAGGTGGTATTAATCTTTGTGACGAATATGGCTCAGTTTGCAGTGAAAGGTTACGAGGTGGATGCGCTGGATTATCTGGTAAAGCCTGTCCATTACGGGGATTTTGGGTTGAAGCTGCACCGGGCGGTATCCAGACTGAAAAGATCCCAGGAAGCGATTTTGGTGCAGCGCCAGAGCGGCATGGTACGGTTGAAACTGCAGGAGATCGGATATATCGAGGTGCGCGGGCATACCTTAATCTTCCATACGGAAACAGGAGAGCTAACCGGGAACGGGACGCTTCATGAATTGGAAGTCAGGCTGAGAGACAAAGGATTTTTGCGCTGCAATAAATGTTATCTGGTCAACCAGAGGCATATCGCCGCGGTGCAGGGTTACACGCTTGTGATGGCCCATGGGGAAGAACTGCAAATCAGCAGGCCGCGCAAGAAAGCGTTCATGAGTGAACTGGCAGAAACGATGGGAAATGAGAATGTGCTATGACAATCATATATAATTTTTTTGAGACGAACGGATATGTATTTGAAATTTTGATAGCGGTCTTTTTCTTCTGTGGCTGGATGGATAAAAGGCCGCGCTTCTTTTTGCGGGCATGTCTTGCCGGAGCGGTACTTCTTCTTGTGTCCATGTTATGGACATGGATTCCCTTTGATAACGAGTGGATGAAAAGCATACGGACAATCCTGTTTTTCTTTATGTGTGTGGGCGCCGTAAAAAACTGCTTTGAGGGGCCGCTTCGACAGGCGGTCTTTTACGTGACGGCGGCGGGAGCCGCGCAGCATCTTTCATTCCGCATGTCGCGGACGATTCTGACGGTGGGCAGTCTGTATTTGAAACTGCCGGACAGGTACGTGATCCTCGGCTATCCGGTTCTCTCTGTCGTTTTTGTATTGATCTGTTATCTGACTTTTGGCAGAGTGCTGCGGAAGAAAGATGTAAAGTACATGACCGGTTCCCAGACGGTTCTTTCTCTGTTAGTCGGGATGCAGATTTGTACAAATGTGCTGCAAAATCTGTTTGATAAATTCAGTGCGGGCAGTGATTTTCGGGTTTATATCATATACAGCCTGTTTGATATGATAAGCTGTCTGTTCCTGCTTGCCTTACAGTGTGAGATCACGAGAAGGGAGAACGAGCAGCATAACGGCGAAATACTAAAGCATATTTTATATCAGCAGAAGCAGCAGATGGAGAGTTCGAAAGAGAACATAGAACTAATCAATATCAAATGCCACGATATTAAAAATCAGATTGCCATGCTCGGAAACCGGGTGCCGCAGGAAGAGATACGGGAACTGGAACGGGCGGTCAATATTTATGATATGGCGTTTAAGACCGGCAATGAGGCGCTGGACGTGCTCATGGTAGAGAAGCTGATGGTGTGTGAGAGCAAAAATATCAGGCTTGACTGTATGACAGAGGGAGAATGGCTTTCCTTTATGAAGCAGTCGGATATTTATTCTCTCTTCGGCAATGCGGTGGATAACGCCATCGAAGCAGTAGAGAAACTGGCGGACGATGAACGGCGTTATATCAGTGTAAGGGTGCGAAAAGAAAAGGGCATGTTAGTAGTCCATTTTGAAAATTATTATGAGGGGATGCTTACTTTTGCGAAGGATCTGCCCCAGACAACGAAGGAGGATAAGAGGTATCACGGTTTTGGCATGAAGAGTATCCGCATGATTGTGGAGAAGTATCAGGGGCACTTTTCAGTCAGAGCACAGGACGGTGTTTTTACATTAAATATTTTGTTTCCCATTTTCGGGTAGCAGCATTTTAGGTTTGAAAAATTACAGTTTGGGAAAGATTTCTTGTCGCGCAAAAAGAAAACTGATATGGTGGCTGCATAAAAAAGAAGGATGGAGGAGAAAGACATGTTCAAAAAAACTAACGTTTGGCGTGGTATGTCTTTTGTATGTGCGCTGTTTCTAACCATTTCAGTTATGGCGGCTAACATATTGGAGATTTACCGCACATCGGTTGACGCGTTTGTGGGAACGCGCAGCCAGAAGACCGTGACGGAGGAGTCGGAGGACGGCGAGAGCGCATGGACTTACCAGTCCAAATTTAAGACGGCGAAGGAAGCCTATGAAGGGTTCCGGGAACTGGCAGTACGGACATCGCAGGAGACATATACATTGTTGAAAAATGAAAATAACGCCCTTCCGATTTCCGATACGGCGAAGATTACGATGTTCGGTGTGAGAAGCTATGCGCCGGTATACGGAAACAACGGTGGCAGTGTTCCGGACGGTAAATCGACAGTACAGATTTTTGACGCGTTTGCGGAGAGAGGATTTCAGATCAATCCGTCCATGCTGAATGCCTATGCGGCGTTTTTTGCGGACAAGGAGTGGACGGTGCCGCAGTTTGGCGGCGGTATTCTTCCGGCCTATGAGGCGCTCAGCGCCTATGACGATCCGAATGAACTGACGCTGGACGAGCTTCGCAAATTGAATCCCGATTTTGATAAGGACTATGCTTCTTACAATGACGCGGCGATCGTAGTAGTCGGACGAATCGGCGGCGAGAACGGAAATGGGTATTATCCGGGGGAAGAAGGACGCGCGTCCGGTGTGGAAACCGTGACCGGCAATATCCTGAGTTTAAGCAGGGAAGAGATGGCGATGATCGAGGAAGCGAAGGCGAACTTCGATAAGGTGATCGTGCTGGTGAATGCCACCAACCAGATGGAAATCGCGAATCTGGAGGAGGACCCTGACATTGACGCCATTCTCTGGATCGGGTATCCGGGGGCTTATGGTTTTTACGGCGTGGCGGATGTACTCAACGGTACGGTATCCCCTTCCGGGCATCTGGGAGACAACTTTGCAAAGAACAGCGCGCTTGCGCCTGCAATGAAAAATTATGGAAATATTCCGTGGGCCAATGCAGCGGATTTCTCCGAGGCGGCAAACGTAAATTCTTATCTGGTGGAGGCCGAGGGCATTTACACGGGATATCGTTATTATGAGACGCGTTATGCGGATATCGTGCTCGGAAACGGCGGCAGTGAGGCGGCGGCGGGAACATATGCCAATGCGGACGGAACGGCGGCACAGGCGGACGGTACGTGGGAGTATGCCAACGAGGTGGTATATCCGTTTGGCCATGGCCTGTCCTACACGAATTTTGAGCAGACATTGGATAAAGTAGAGATTTCCAAGGACAAGAAGACGGCAACAGTAAGTGTGACAACGAAAAACAGCGGGGATGTGGCAGGCAGAGCATTGGTACAGCTTTACGCGCAGGCGCCCTATACGGATTATGACAGGCAGTATCATATCGAGAAGGCGGCTGTACAATTGATGGATTTTGAGAAGACGAATCTGCTTGCGCCGGGGGAAAGCCAGACTATTACCATGGAAGTGGATATGGCAAACCTTGCAAGCTACGACTCGCAGAACGCGAAAACATTTATTGTAGATCCGGGCGATTACTATTTTTCCATCGGTGACGATGCCCATGACGCGTTAAATAATATTCTTTCGGCACAGGGTAAAACTGTGGCTGACGGTATGACGGCGGAAGGTAACGCGGACAAAAGCTATAAGTGGAATTGGGATGGAGAAGTGGATGCGGATACATTCTCGATCAGCAAGGCAGGGGTACAGATTACCAATGCTCTTTCGGAAGGGGATTATGCGACAGACCTGAATGTGTTTATACCGGACACGGTTACTTATCTTTCCAGAAGCGACTGGAACGGAACCTTCCCGAAAACATATGAGGGACTTTCGGCAAACGAAGAGCTTTCCAGATTGTTGAATAATGATTTCATAGAGTTAAAGACCGGAGAGGACACTTCGGATATTGTATTCGGTGACACGAGCAGCAAATTGACCATCAATGATCTGAAGGGTGCCGATTTTGACGATCCCCGTTGGGATGAACTGACAAGCAAGGTTACAATCGATGAATTTTTAAACTTTGCGGCGAATGCTTTTCACAATATTGCGGCGATTGAGTCGGTGGGACTTCCGCAGTATGCGGCGGATGACGGCCCCAACGGTTCCGACTCCCATTATCTGACGGAGGGCGGATATCAGGGCGTACCTTACGCGGATGCGGCGGAATATGATTATGGAACACGTGTAGGTCCTACGCCGCAGAACATCGCTTATAGCTGGAACAAAGAACTGGCCTATGAAAACGGCGAGGTGACGTTAGGTGAGAGCACGCTGGTATTGAATCTTCCCATTATCATCGGACCGGGCATGAACATTCATCGTCATGCGTACAACAGCCGTGGCGCGGAATACTATTCGGAAGATCCGATTCTTACAGGGTATATCGGAAGCGCGGTTGTGCAGGGTGCACAGTCAAAGGGAACGCTTGTCAATATCAAACATGCGGCATTTAACGATCAGGAGATCAACCGATCGGGTATTGCCATATTTATGAATGAACAGAAGGCGCGTGAGCTGGAGCTTCGCGGCTTACAGCAGGCTTTTGAGGCGAACGGCAAACCGGCGGCATTCCGGGAGGATGAAAGCCGGACAGATACATATACGGAGGGCGCGCTTGGCGTGATGTCTTCTTATAACAGGATCGGTGCAGTGCCGCCCAGCGCAAACAGAGGCGTTCAGGTACAGATCATGCGCAACGAGTGGGATTTCAATGGCTATAATGTAACGGATTTCACGGGCGTAGCGTTAAAAGCATCTCCCAAGGAGTCGATCATGGCGGGTACAACGGCATTTTGCGGATTTGGCGTTTCCGAGGAGATCACCTACTGGAACAGTGAGGCGCTACGCGGCGACAGGCAGATGGCGCAGGCGATCAAGGAAGATATTCATTATCTGCTCTATGCTTTGTCGCGCAGTGCGGCTATGAACGGCGTGAATTCGACGACACATACGGTAAATGTCATGACATGGTGGCGTATCCTTTACATTGTGTGCATTGCGGTATTCGGACTGACTATGGTATTTTGCGGTGTCTGCTATGGAATGGGCAGACGAAAAGAGACAG
Organism: uncultured Lachnospiraceae bacterium; assembly: GCA_949076555.1. Classification (GTDB taxonomy): domain Bacteria; phylum Bacillota; class Clostridia; order Lachnospirales; family Lachnospiraceae; genus UBA3282. Next base: position 30,849 of record CARUOB010000009.1, read on the forward strand.
CGCCGAAAACCGGGAAAGGAGCATGAAAACTATGATGAAAATGAAAATAACGGGGGCTAAAATTATTACACTTATCGCTGTGGCTGCCGCACTTGTTGGGATGATTATTTATATCGTAACTTCCGTGACCGGATATCTGGCAGTTTCCGCGGTTAATCCGTGGCCGGTTATCTGTACGGTGGTATGTATGCTGCTGCTTTTGGCGGCGGTAATTATGGATGAGAAACTATCACCGCTTACGACTGATTTGATGATGGCGGCAGGATTTGTCATGCTGCTCGTAAGTTTTTACTTTTTCGTGATGGGAAGAGTGAGTCTGGCGGCAGATGTATATTTTATTCCGGTAAATTATCCGGAGGCGGAAGCGACAGCGCTGCACGTTTCTATAGTGGGCGTGGTATTTTATCTGATCTCATTGATTATGCTGATTGCGGACGGATTTCAGAAGAAAGCATAGAGGAGTGGAAGGATGAGGAAAGTTCCGTTTCATACAGGATGGACATGCAGGCATGTCAATGAAGAGGGGGCGGCGTCGGTTACGCTGCCCCATGACGCCATGTTCGCCGAGAAGCGCACGGAAACGGCGGCAGGCGGAACCAATACAGGCTGGTACGAAGGGTTTGACTACGAATATGAAAAACATTTTCTGCCGGATGAGTCCTATCAGGGGAAAACCGTGATTCTGGAGTTCGAGGGGGTATATCGGAAAGCGGAAGTCTGGATCGGTGACAAACAGGCGGCATTCCGGCCTTACGGTTACACGAACTTTTATGTGGATCTGACGCCTTATCTGGAAACGGGAAAGGATATCCCGATTCGTGTGATTGCGCGCAACGCGGATCAGCCGAACAGCCGGTGGTATTCGGGGGCAGGCATCTATCGGCCGGTCAATTTGTGGGTCGGAGAGGCGGCACATATTCCGGTAAACGGCGTGCGCATCCGCACAATGTCCGTTTCGGCTTCTGGGACGGCACAGATAGAAGTTAGTGTGCGCACCAGTATGCCAGACGGCGTGAGGGCAGAGATCTTTGACCCGGACGGGAAAAAGATACTGGAGCAGGAGAAGACATCCGGTGGCAAAGAGACGGTTATGGTGTTTGATATTCCGGGAGCACAGTTATGGAATGTGGATACGCCGAAACTGTATACGTGTAAGGCGGCATTTGGCAGGGATGTGTGTGTGGAAACGTTTGGAATCCGCACTATAAGCTGGGATCAAAACGGTTTTTGCATCAACGGGAGACGTACGATATTGCAGGGGGCCTGCATACACCACGATAACGGCCTGTTAGGGGCGGTATGCGATCCGGATGCGGTGGAGCGCAAAGTACGGATATTGAAAGAAAACGGGTATAATGCTTTGCGCAGCGCCCACAATCCCTGCTCGAAAACACTGCTTGACGCCTGTGACAGGCAGGGCATGTTAGTGATGGACGAGTACATAGACCATTGGTATATCCACAAGACAGAATATGATTATGTCACTTATTTTGACAAATGGTGGCGCAGGGATCTGGAGGATATGGTTGACAAAGACTACAACCATCCTTGCGTGATTATGTATTCTACGGGAAATGAAGTCAGTGAGACGGCGCAGGCAAGGGGAATCCGGCTGACAGGAGAGATGACGGATTTCCTGCACACGCTGGATGACAGTCGTCCGGTGACATGCGGGATCAATATTTTTTTCAATTTTTTAAGCTCCATAGGTTTTGGTGTCTACAGTGACAAGAAAGCAAAAAAGGAGGCTGCAAAAGCCGAGAAGGCACTGACGAGGCAGAAGATGCAGACAGACGGACGGAGCACTCCGAAAAAGAAAAAGGCTGTCGGGAGCCAGTTTTTTAATAACTTGGCGGGACTTTTGGGCGATGAGTTTATGAAACGGGGAGCCACACTGCACGGCTGCGATGTGAAAACGAGGGATGCTTTTGCCAATATGGATATTGCAGGATATAATTACGGCATTTACCGTTATAGGCATGATTTGAAAAAATATCCGGAAAGACTGATTTTGGGAACGGAGACTTTCTGTAAAGATGCGTACTTGTTCCGGGAGATGGCAAAGGAAAATCCCCGTATCATAGGCGATTTTGTCTGGGCGGGAATGGATTATCTGGGAGAAGTGATGGTCGGTTCCTGGGAATATGCGGATTATGCGGCGCGCTTTGACGGCGGATGCGGATGGGTGTCTGCAGGTTCCGGACGAATCGACCTGACAGGGAAACCGCTATGTGAGATGCTCTATACAAAGGTTGCGCTGGAAAAAGAAAAAGGGCCTTTTATCGGGGTATGTCCGGTGAACCATACAGGCGACAGGCACAGCCCCTCCGCATGGAAAATGTCCAATGCGCTGGAAAGCTGGAGCTGGCGGGGATGTGAGGGGCGTAAGGCCAATGTGGAAGTCTATGCCCGTGCCCATCATGTAAAAATATTTATTAACGGTAAGGAAGCAGGCGAAAAACGACTGGAGGGAAACTGTATCGCGAGATTTTCCTGTATCTATGAGAACGGGAAGATCGAAGCGGTTTCTTACGATGCCGAGGGCAGGGAGAAGGGAAGAATATGTCTGCGGACGGCAGAGCCGGAAACGGTGCTTCTGGCAGAACCGGAGGAGAAAGAAGCGAGGGCGGGGCACTTGTGCTATATCCGGCTGCGTTATGCGGACCGGCAGGGAACCGGTAAGCCGCTTGTCACAGATATGATACGGGTGAAGGCGGAGGGCGCCGAACTTTTGGCGCTTGGCAATGCCTGCCCTTATAATGAGAGAGGGAGCCTTACCGAAAAAACGGCTCCGTATTATGGGGAAGCGCTGGCCATTCTGCGGGCCGGAGACGGAGAAAAAATTTGCCTGAAAGCGGCAGGCGGAGAATGCAGAACTGAAATTGAAATTCCCATTTTGTAGGAGAGAGACTTATGGAAAAGATAAAAGAGTGGTGGCAGAGTTTTGCCCCGAAACATAAGTTAATTGCGCAGTTTATTAAATTCTATGCTTTTTCTATGCTGGTGACGTTATTTCAATACCTGATTCTCACTTTTTTGCCGGGCGTTTTTTATCGGTTTACAGATTGGTGTGAAATGCCCTGCCAACTGGTCCACCTTGCGTTTGGACTGGTGGATACCTATGTATTTAATTATCCCGTGACCGGGGATGCAACGGGAGGCATGGGATATTTCGCGGCTTTTGCGATCACCTTGTTTCTGGCGCAGTGCATCAATTTCCCGATGCAGAGAAATATCACGTTTCACTCAGAGGGAAATATCTATTATCAGATCATGTGGTACGCGATTGCCTTCGTGTTGATTACGGTGACGTGCAGTTTTCTGATGGGATTGTATGTGCCTGTCTGCCGGAGATTTTTTCCGCCTGCTGTCTATAATATTTTGATTACAGTCATTAACGGCGGCGTGCAGATGGTGATTTATTTCCCGATTTACAAAATTATATTTCCGGAGGGCGAGGAAAAGCAGGGATGAAATGTATTGGAAAAATGCGGGAATTGACTTTAGAACAAAAATGCGCCCTGCTTTCCGGGGCGGATGTTTTCAAAACCCGTGAACTGAAAAAAGCGAGGATTCCGTCGCTGTGGCTGACGGATGGTCCTCACGGACTGCGCAAACAGGCGGGCGCTTCCGACCATCTGGGATTAAATCCGAGTGAGCCTGCGATCTGTTATCCGACAGCGTCAATTATGGCATGCAGTTGGGATGAGAAGCTGGGAGAAGAGATTGGGGAAGCGCTTGCGGAGGAGGCTCTGGAGCAGAATGTTGACGTTGTTTTGGGGCCGGGGCTCAATATTAAGAGAAGTCCGCTGTGCGGCAGAAATTTTGAATATTTTTCGGAAGACCCTTATCTTTCGGGGAAAATGGCGGCGGCATATGTTCGTGGAATCCAGAAGAGGGGGGTGGCGGCCTGTCCGAAACATTTTGCTGTGAATAATCAGGAAACGGGGCGCATGGTGTCAAACAGCATTCTTGATGAACGCACATTGCGGGAACTTTATCTGACCGGATTCGAGATCGTGGTAAAAGAGGGAAAACCGCAGACGATCATGAGCAGTTATAATCTGATCAATGGCGTATATGCGAATGAAAACAGGCACTTGCTTGTAGACATTCTCAGAAGAGAGTGGGGCTATCGGGGCGCGGTCGTCACCGACTGGGGCTGCTCCAATGACCATGTACAGGGGGTGAAGGCGGGCTCCACGCTGGAAATGCCATGCCCCGGATGGGATTCCGTGCGGGAATTGATCGCGGCGGCACAAAACGGCGAAATATCGGAGAAGGAAATTGATGAGCGGGTGGCGGAACTTCTTTCCCTGATTGACTTTGCGAAAGAAGGCAGAAAAAAACCGGAGGAGTCAGAGGTAGTTCTCTGGGAGAAACATCACAAACTGGCCTACCGTGCTGCGGCAGAGAGCCTTACACTGCTTCAGAATAAAGAGGAAATCCTTCCGCTTGCTAAAGGGACGAAGACAGCGCTGATCGGGGACTTTGCCGGGACACCCCGTTATCAGGGAGCAGGTTCCAGTCAGGTCAACGTGCTTCACCCGACAAGTGTGCTGGAATGTATGAAGGACAGCGGCCTGATCCTGACAGGATATGCGAAAGGATTTGACAGACTGGGAAAACCGGACGACGCATTACAAAAAGAGGCGGTTGAATTGGCAGGCAGCGCCGAAGCCGTGATTATGTGTATCGGTTTGGATGAAGTGCAGGAGAGTGAAGGGATTGACAGACGGCATATGAGACTGGCAAAACCCCAGATCGATCTTTTAAAGGCGGTGGCCGCAGTCAACAGTCATATTGTTGTAGTCCTGTTTTCAGGCAGTGTGGTGGAGACCGGATGGCGCACGGACTGTAAAGCGCTGCTCTATGCAGGCCTTGGAGGAGAGGCAGGCGCGCAGGCGGTTGTGGATGCCATCACCGGCAAGGTCAATCCCTGCGGTAAGCTGGCGGAAACCTGGCCGGAGCGTCACGAGGATACCCCTGCTAAAAATTATTTCGCGACAGGCGGCCGGAATGTGGAATATCGGGAAAGCATATACGTGGGATACCGCTATTATCAGAAGCAGGGGAAAAAGACAGCATTTCCATTCGGATTTGGTTTAAGTTACACGAACTTTACCTACAGCGGTCTGCGTGTGGAAAAAGACCGGGCGGTATTTACCGTGACGAATACCGGAAAGAGGGAAGGGGCGGAGGTTGCCCAGATTTATGTTTCGCCAAAGGACAGGAGCGGTGGTGTTTTCAAAGCGGCGAAAGAATTGAAGGGGTTTATCAAAGTAGCGCTGGAGGCCGGTGAGAGCAGACAGGTGGAGATTTCGCTGGATGACAAAGCCTTTCGGTATTGGGACAACCAGAGTGAAGCATGGGAAATCGAGACCGGTGATTATCTGATTCAGATTGGTTCTTCCAGTGAAACGATGGAACTTACAGGAACGATATTTATAGAGGGTACAAAAACTGTGGATGCCGGTGGGGGAAAAGACCTTACCCACTATCAGACGGGAGAGATCCAACAGGTGCCGGATCAGGAATTTGCGGCTTTGATCGGGCGTGAGCTTCCAAAAACCCGTATCGCGATTGACAGACAGATGACTTTCGGAGAAATGAAATACGGGAAAAGTCCTCTGGGCTGGCTGATATGCGGTGTCCTGACAAAACTGATGAAAAACAGCTTAAAGCGGGGGAATCCGGATCTGAATCTGCTTTTTATCTACAACATGCCGCTCCGCGCGCTTGCCAAAATGACAAACGGCATGGTGAGCATGGGGATGGTGGATGGCATCGTAATGGAACTTCGTGGATTCTGGTTCATAGGGCTTGTAAAAGTATTGCTAGAATTTATAAAGAATAAGACCTGTAAAAAGCGTATGGAAAAGAAAATCTGCGGTTGAAAGAACCAGGCAGATGGCAGTGTGAAGCGGACATTTCTGCGTACAACGTTGAGGTGTCCGCTTTTTTCTATTGACGAAAAGACATATTTTGCACAAAATAAAGGTAAACTTTGTGAAAATAAGGAGCATACACTATGGAACACACCATACTCTTACTGGAAGACGATACAGATCTGATTGACGGGCTGACATATTCTCTGGGGCGGGAGGGATACCTTGTGGACGTGGCGCAGACGGTGAAAACGGCGTATGCCTGTCTGGAACGGCGGGAATACAGCCTTCTCTTACTGGACGTCACCCTGCCTGACGGAAACGGCGTGGATGACAATACGCTGTCCGTCTATATCCGCAGGCTGCGGGAGAAGATAGAGGAGGAACCGTCCAATCCGAAACATTTCTGACGGTGCGGGGATTCGGGTATAGATGGACGATAGAAAATGAGGAAGTATGACGCTTCGTGAGACTATGCGGTACTCTTTCGTAAGGTGGACTGATATGAATATGATGCAGGAAAAAAGCATACGGTATTACTTTATAGGCCTGTTTTGTATGATGGGTGCTTTTATCATATGGACCTTGGTTCTGTCGTGGATGCACGGAAAGGAGACGCAGCATATCCTTTTTGCGCGGGAACGGACCATGGTTTCAGCGTTGATGGAACAGGGCGTTTCAAAGACGATGATCGCTGACGTCATGCGAAGTGAAGCGGTTACCGGGGAGGGGGAGAACCTGATGCGGCAGATGGGGCATACCGATGCCGCTTCCTTCAGGCTTTTTCCGGCTGTGGACAGATCGGTGAGGCTGTTTGCAAAGATGGCAGCAGGTGTGGCGGTCATTCTGTCCGCCGTTTTGGCGTGTGTGACCGTTTCCTTCTTGCGGAAACGGGAAAAGCTGTACCGGTATGCGGAAAGTATCATTACGCAATATGCGGACGGGAATTTTGAGAGGCACTTGCCGCAGAATCAAGACGGAAGTATTTTCCAGTTGTTTTCCGCCGTGGAGGAACTGGCTGTGGCGCTGCGGTCGCAGAGCGGGAAAGAGCAGCATATGAAAGTGTTTTTGAAAGACATGATTTCTGATATTTCCCATCAGCTAAAGACGCCGCTGGCGGCGCTGCATATGTACACGGAGATTATCGCGCAGGAGCCGGATCACAAGGAGACGGTGGAACGGTTCTCCGCAAAGACCATGCAGTCGCTTGATCGGATCGAACAGCTTGTGCAGACGCTTCTTAAGGTCAGCCGCATTGATGCGGGAAGCATTGATTTTCACAGGGAATGGCAGTATGCGGCCGGACTGGTTGAGAGTGCGGCTGCGGATTTGACGGTGAGAGCGCAGCGGGAGAAAAAGAGGCTTGTCATAAAAGGAGATCCGATGCAGCGGCTTTTTTGCGACAGGGAATGGACGAGGGAGGCGGTGGCCAATCTGATTAAGAACGCGTTGGATCATACGGAAGAGAACGGCACGATTACGGTGTCGTGGGACTGCTCCCCGACGATGCTGTGTCTGTCGGTGGCGGACGATGGATGCGGCATTGCACAGGAGGATATCCATCATGTGTGCAAACGGTTTTACCGCGGCAAAAAGGATGGAGGCAGACAGGGGATCGGTCTGGGGCTTTCCCTTGTCAAATCCATTGTGGAAGGACAGGGCGGTATGATCTCGGTGAGCAGCAGACCGGGAGAGGGGGCAGAGTTTACCCTTTCTTTTCTTACAGATTTGTAAGGTTGTATTCACAGGGCTGTAAGCTGTCCCTGTTATCCTTGTCATAAAGGAGGCAGCGATACAATGGATATTATGGAAGTAAATGATCTGTGTAAGACTTACGGAAAAGGCGAAGCGAAAGTGGAGGCACTAAAACATGTCTCGTTCACTTTGCAAAAAGGGGAGTTTGCGGCGGTGATCGGGGAGTCCGGTTCCGGGAAAAGCACGCTCCTAAACTGTATCGGCGCGCTGGACGAGCCGACAAAAGGAAAGATTCTGATAGACGGGCAGAATTTGTTTGCCATGACGGAGGAGCAGCGCACCATTTTCAGACGCCGCAATATCGGTTTTATCTTTCAATCTTTTCATCTGATCCCGGAACTTGACGTGGAGCAGAATATTATTTTTCCTCTGTTACTGGACTATAAGAAGCCGGATTTTCGAAAGGTGGATGAGATTCTGGAAGTGCTGGGACTGGAGGAAAGACGAAAGCATCTGCCGGGACAGTTATCCGGCGGGCAGCAGCAGAGAGTGGCGATTGGAAGGGCGCTTATCACAAGACCGAAACTGATTTTGGCGGACGAACCGACGGGGAATCTGGACAGGAAAAACAGTCAGGATGTGATGGAACTTTTGACGAAGGCTTCAGGACAGTTCCAGCAGACCATTCTGATGATCACGCACAACCCAAATCTGATCACATCGGTAGACCGGGTGATGCAGGTGAGCGACGGTATTTTAAAGGATCTGGGAGGGAATGTGGATGAAAAATTATCTTGATCTGATCCCTGTTTCGGCAAAAATAAACCGCAGGCAGACACGCATGACAAGATGGTGTATTGTGATCTCCGTCTTTTTGATCGCCACGATTTTCGGCATGGCGGATATGTTTTTACTGAGCCAGAAAAATCTGGCAATTATGACGGATGGCGCGTGGCATGTGATGTTTCGTGAGCTTAATGAGGAACAGACGTCGCTGCTTGCCGCGCGACCGGAGGTGGCGGCGCTCACCCGCTATGCGGTCATGAACTATACGCTTGACAACGGTTATGAGGTGGAAGGCGTGCAGACAATTATGTGCGGATTTGACGAGACGTTTTTTGCGCTCTTTCCGGGCGCCTGTCTGTTGGACGGTACCTTTCCGGAAGGGGCAGGATAGGCGCTTGTAACGGAAAGTATGAGGGACAAGGCAGGGGTTTCCTTGGGAGACGAGGTGGAGGTGTCGACGCCTGATGGCTTTTTGTCTTTTAGAATCAGCGGTTTTGTGCAGGACACCTCCATGCTGTTAAAGGAGGAGGCTTTCGGGATTTTTACGAGTACGGATACGTATCTGACCTGTTTTCCCGATGCGGCGGTTTCGGAGGATTTTGTCTGCTACGTGGGATTTGTACCCCGGTGCAGGATCAGGAAGGCAGTCGAGGATATATGCGGACAGATGGATATTGCCGGAGACAAGGTCAGTGAAAACGCGAAACTGATGGGCGCCATGATGCAAAGCAGCGATCAGTATATCTGGATGCTGTACGTGATCGCGTTTGTGCTGGCGGCGCTGGTAGCCGTTTCCGGCATGATGATGATTCTGGGCAGTATGAACAGCAGTGTGGCGCAGCGGACGGCGTTTTTCGGAATGATGCGGTGTCTGGGCGCGACAGGGAAACAGGTGCGGCGCTATGTGCGCACAGAGGCGCTTTTCTGGTGCCTGAAGGCGATACCGCTTGGGCTTCTCACAAGTGTCGTGACGGTGTGGGCGCTGTGCCGGATGTTACAGGTATTGATGCCAAAATGGTTTGCGCAGATGCCGGGATTTAGCGTCAGTCTGCCGGGTTTGTTTTTCGGTATTGTGATCGGGCTTTTGACGGTGCTTGTGGCGAGCCGGACACTGGCGCGGAAAGCATCCGCGGTCTCTCCTATGACGGCGGTTTCGGGAAATGCCGATACGGTGTTTGCCGCAAAGCGGGCGGCGCATACGGGACGGATGCGTGTGGAGACGGCATTGGGGCTGCATCACGCGGCGGGCAGCAGGAAACATCTGCTTTTATTAACTTCCTCTTTTGCTTTCAGTATCATTTTGTTTCTGGAATTTGGCATAGGGGTTGATTTTATGGAACATGCACTTGTGGGGCTTCGGCCTGACGCGCCGGGCACGGTCAACGTGGAAGAGGCGCGGGCAGTCTATTTCTCCTTTGCCCTGTTTGTTTATGGGTTTCTGGCTGTGGTTGCGCTGATAGCGGCGTTCAATATTGTAAACAGCATGGCATTGAGCGTGTCGGCAAGAATGCGGCAGTACGGCGCTATGAGGGCGATAGGCATCAGCGTCAGGCAGTTACAAACCATGATCGCGGCGGAGACGTTTACCTATCTGGCCGACGGGCTGGCGGAAGGGCTTTTGCTCGGACTGCCGCTCAACTATTATCTGTACCGGCAGGCCATTACCGAAAGGTGGGGCGATGTGTGGAGTCTGCCGCTTTGGGAATGTCTTGTGATCGTGGCGGTGATGAGCGTTTCCGCGGTGGCAGCGATGACCGGACCCATACGGCGCCTTCGCGCGATGTCGGTGGTGGAGACGATCGGTATGTAGGGGGAGGGGGCGGAGGAATTGCCGGAGGAGCGCGGCGGTCCTTTGCCAATAAGGAGGTGCTTTTATAGTGACTTGTTATGTTTGATAAGATTGACATAAACTTGATATTGGTTTAATATATTAAACATAAAATGAGTGCATATAGAGAAAATTTATTTTTAATTATGTGTTGCGTAGATGTCTTGAAACGGGGATTATTATGAGTAAGAAAGCCGCTGCAATTATGCCGGATACACAAAAAATTTTGGAGACAATGGGGCATCAGATAAAAATGGCAAGATTGAGACGTAATCTTGCCACAGAACTCGTGGCGGAGAGGGCCGGAATCAGCAGAGCCACATTGTGGGCCGTAGAAAAAGGAACACCGACAGTAGCGATTGGGACATATGCGGCGGTTTTACATGCATTGGGAGGAATGGATAAAGAGTTTGAACTGATAGCCAGAGACGATGAATTTGGGAGAAAGCTGCAGGATTTAAATCTTCCTTCCAGGCGAAGGGCGAAGAGGAGCAAATAAATATGGCGAGTGTCGATAAAATATTTGTTTATGAAAATTGGAGAGGGGTTCAGCCTGAGAAAGTAGGAATTTTATATATAGATGGCGGAAAAGGAAAGGAAATCATTTCATTTGAATATGATGAAAAATGGATTTCTGATTCGGCGTGCAGCTTTGTTTTTGATCCGGATTTATCTTTGTATAAAGGCAGGCAGTATGTACCTCTGAATAAATCGATGTTTGGTGTATTTGCAGACTCATGTCCGGATAGATGGGGACGTCTTTTGATGAAGAGACGGGAGGCAGTGCTTGCAAAAAGGGAAAACAGAAAACCGCGGCGGTTGACAGATATTGATTTTTTGTTGGGCGTTTATGATGAGACAAGAATGGGTGCGCTGCGGTTTGCTGTCTCTGAGGATGGGGTGTTTGTGGCAAATGATAAAGAACTGGCAACTCCCCCATGGACAACGTTGAGGGAGCTGGAGGCGGCCTCTTTGGAATTTGAAAAGAACGAGGATGGAATGGATGAAAAATGGCTCAGACAATTGTTGGCACCGGGTTCTTCTCTGGGAGGAGCAAGACCTAAGGCATCTGTTGTGGCGCCGGATGGCTCCTTGTGGATTGCCAAGTTTCCTTCGAAACAGGACGACGAGAATGTTGGCGCATGGGAAATGGTAGTGCATGATCTTGCTGTGCTGTGTGGCTTGTATGTTCCAGAAGCTAAATTAGAGAATTTTTCTAAGATTGGAAGTACTTTTTTAACGAAGCGGTTTGACAGAAAGGGCAGGCAGAGGATTCATTTTGCATCTGCCATGACTTTGTTAGGAAAGACGGATGGTGCGGATGCGACAGATGGTTCCGGCTATCTTGAAATCGCCTCCTTTATCAGACAGTACGGAGCGACGCCGAAAAAGGATTTGCAGGAGTTGTGGCGGCGCATTGTTTTCAATATGGCTGTTTCTAATACAGATGATCATTTAAGAAATCATGGTTTTTTATTGTCAGGAGAAGGATGGACGCTGTCGCCAATGTATGATGTGAATCCCAATGCGGATGGAGATGTTTTGTCATTGAATGTGGATGAAGACAACAATTTGATCGATTTTGATTTGGCGGTTTCAGCTTCCAAAATGTATGAACTGCCGAAGAAACAGGCAGAGGAATCAGTTGATGAAATAAAAGATATTGTGGAAAATAACTGGAAAAGACTGGCGAAAAAATATGGTTTGCATAGGAATGAGATGGAGCGAATGGCACCGGCCTTTGATATGACTTTTAAGTCGTAAAATACTTTTGGCATGACTGCAAAAACAGCCTTAAAAGTCGGAAGGGAATGGTGCAAGGGATCTTTTCATTGACAGATTAATTAAAGGGATATACAATAATTATTGTCCATAAGTCAATAACTTGCATAAGGAGATCATTCATTGTGGCAAGACCGGTAAAAAAGCAGCCGGAACAGTGGGAAAAAGAGATTTTGGAGGCTGCGAAATTTTTGTTTTTATCAAAGGGTTACGAGGAGACTTCCGTGGCGGATATTATGGAGCGGGCCGGGGGAGCGAAGGGGATGTTTTATCGCTTTTTTGAGAGTAAGGAAAAGGTGATGCAGGCATTGGGTGACCGTATGTTTTTGGAGAACAATCCTTTCGAGGCGGTAAGGACGCGCACTGACTTAAACGGTCTGCAGAAAATCAGGGAAGTGCTTGCCATGGACAGGGCGGACGGGGAGCGGGAGGCAGTCAATGCGCAGGCGGTTCCCATTTTAAAAGATCCGCGCATTCTGGCAGCGGCGGTGGAGGCTAACAGGCGGGTACTGACGCCATTGTGGTTTGAATTGATCGAGGAGGGCAGGCGCGACGGCTCTATACGAACCGAGTACGCGAAAGAACTTTCGGAATTACTTCCGCTTGTCAATTTCTGGCTGATGCCCTCGGTGTTCCCGGCAGATGCGGGGGAGATTTTACATAAATGTAAATTTGTAGCCAAGGTGCTGGCGGACATGGGGCTGCCTGTGGCGGATGAGGAGATGGCTGAACGGACGGGGAGGCTGCTTGGTGGTCAGAAAGCGCGGTAGGACGGTTACAAGATACATAGGAACGAAAAAATGATGCAGCGGGAAAAGGAAGAGAGTTTGTCATGAATGAATATGTGAAGAATTTAAACAGAATAGAATTTGTTGTTACGATGGCCTGCACAGGAAGATGCAAACATTGTTCGGAAGGCGACCACGATTCCGGTACAGGACATATTGATGCGGATGCTGCGGCAAACGCCGTCTATGATGTCTGCAAAAACTATAAGATTGAGTCGTTGATGACCTTTGGCGGAGAACCGCTTCTTTATCCGGATGTGGTCTGTAAAATACATAGAGCGGCGAAGGAAATGGGAATACCGAAAAGGGATTTAATTACAAACGGATTTTTTTCAAAGGACCGTCAGCGGATCAAAGAAGTCGCGCAGGCGCTTGCGGCAAACGGCGTGAACAGGATACTTTTGTCGGTCGATGCGTTTCATCAGGAGACAATACCGTTAGAGCCGGTTATTTATTTTGCGGCGTGCGTCAAAGAGACCGGGGTGGAAATATATTTAAGTCCGGCCTGGCTGGTCAGCGAAGACGACCACAACCCTTACAATGAGAAAACAAGGGAAATTATCGGAGCATTTGACGATCTGAAAATTCCGGCTGGTTCGGGCAATGTGATCTTTCAAAGCGGAAATGCGGCTAAGTATTTGAGCGAATACTTTGAAGAAAAAACGGAATATGCAGATCCCTATGAAGAAAACCCAAGAGATATCAGAGCGATCAGCTTTTCATCAAACGGAGACGTGCTGGATAGCAATTTGTACAAAAAAAATATCATAGATATACTGCATGAGTATAGGCCATGATATTTTTTGGAAAGAACCAGTTACGCATGGTTTCCGGTTTCCAGGCACCACTTTGCAATTTTTTCAATCAGTGCGGCATCGATTTTGTCATAGGGGATGCGGATCGTTCCCTTATCGGTTTTGTAGCCCTGAAGCTCCTTCGCGAAATGCGATACGGCTTCGGGGCCGGGATACAATCCGATGTGTCCTTTGGATGCGGCAAAATGAAGAATATTATGCTTTTTCCAAAAGGTTGGCATATTCCATGAGATACGTTCCTCCGCTTCCGGCAGGGCATCGCGGAGAATTTGGCGGATATACCGGAGCGCTTCCTGTTTGTCTACATCCTGACTAAGAATATATTCGTCGATCGTCTTTGGCTTTTCGCCACAGTAATGACTCTGGTCTTTTTTCTTAAACTCCCTCCCGCATTTGGGACATTTCCACATCGGTTTCTTTTCGCTTTCCCTCTCCTGCATCACTACCTCCACAACGTCGCCAAAGCTCTTGCCAATCTGTCTGCGAATCTGCTTGGTAACGCCGATGATATAGCAGGGGGTGCCCATTTTTACCACCTGTCCCCGATAGGGAACACCGTCGAATGTGGCGTTTACAAGCAGACGGCCTTTGCCGAAAAGTTCTTTGATATCATATGGCACTTCCACATATGCGGCATCCATATTTCCGTTTTGTAACAGCGTTGCACTGAATTTTAATTCCATGGTATCACCTCGCACTGTTATTATAAAGGGAATGTATTTGGTTTGCAAGGAATTATAATCAGAGCTGTTGTTTTCTGTTGACATTAGTATAACAATGCGTTATATTAAAAGCATAACAAAATGTTATACATAAAAGGAGAAGACACAGATGCAGCAGAAGATATCCGACGCGGAACTGGAAATTATGAAAATGATCTGGGGGAATCCGGAGGAGACGACCCGGTTTTCCTATCTGATGGAGGCGATGGCGGCGCAGGGGAAGCCCTGCCAGAAAAATACGCTGATCGTCCTGTTATCCCGGCTTGTCGGCAAGGGGTATCTGAGCGCCACGAAAATCGGGCGGCACAATGAATATGAGCCCCTTATTTCGGAGACGGCATATCAGACAGCCCAGACACGTCATTTTATAGACAAAGTCTACGAGGGGAGCGTCAGGGGGCTGGTCACCAATCTGATCACAGGGGATCACCTCACAAAGGAGGAGTACGAGGAGCTGAAAGCGCTTTTGGAGGAAAGGAGGAAAGTATGACGCAGATTTTTAAGACGGTTTTATCCATGTCTTTGTCAGGAGCGATTCTGATTGCGGTTCTGCTTTGTGGTATCAGACTTCTGAGAGGAAGACTCGGCAGGCAGTGGCAGTATTATATCTGGATGATCGTGGTGATGCGCCTTTTACTTCCCTTCGGACCGGAGGTAAGTCTGATGGGGCAGGCGTACCGGGCGGCGGATCGCATGATGGCGCAGGGGACACAAATGGTGCAGAGAGAGCGGCCAGGCGGTCAGGACGTTGAGGATGCTGCGAAACGTGCAGGGCAGCATTTGGAGGAAGGCACGGAGCGGAGTCCCGGGCAGAACACGCAAGGATACATGGTACAGGACACTGCGCGGGCGAAGCCGGAGGCAGCAGCCCTTGCAGGGAAATATCTCTGGGTGATCTGGCTGGCGGCAGCGCTTGGCATGTTGATAAGAAAAATCAGTATGTACCAGAGTTATATAAAATATGTGAAAGCAGGAGCGGAACCGGTCGGCGATCTTGCCCTTCTGGATCAGCTTGCGGTGGCGGCACATAAGTGCGGGATCAACAAGGCGGTGGAACTGTGTGTGAATCCGCTTGTCGCTTCGCCAATGTTAGTCGGTTATTTTCATCCAAGCATCGTTTTGCCAAGCGCGGATGTCTCTGAGAGGGAATTTTGCTGGATTGCGATGCATGAGCTGACCCATTACAGACGGCGGGATATTTTGTATAAATGGTTGGTGCAGGCTGTGGTCTGCCTGCATTGGTTTAATCCCTTTGTCCACATGA
Source organism: uncultured Lachnospiraceae bacterium (assembly GCA_949076555.1). Classification (GTDB taxonomy): domain Bacteria; phylum Bacillota; class Clostridia; order Lachnospirales; family Lachnospiraceae; genus UBA3282. Next base: position 46,417 of record CARUOB010000009.1, read on the forward strand.
TGAGCCGGGAAATTGACAGGGCGTGTGAGTTTGCCTGCGATGAGGCGGTGGTTGCAAAGATGGGGTACGATTCTGCGGCTGACTACGGGAAAACGCTGCTTAACGCCATGGCAGCAGGCAGCACATACAGGGAGCCGCTTGCCGCCGTAAATATGAGCGCCAACAAGGAATTGTTGAGAGAAAGGCTGGGTGCGATTATGAATTGTAAGAAACATACGAAAGCGAAGGGGCTGATAACGGTGGGGCTGACTGCGTGTGTCGCTTTGGGGGCATTTTTTATCGGTGTGTATCCGTCTTCGGCTGCGGAGCCGAAAGCCTCAGCGCAGGAAAAGTCAAAAGCAAGCAATGAAGCGTCAGGGGCGGAGGCCGAAAGGTATTATGAGGAGCACAGCCTGCCCCTGTTCTATATCGCCTTCGGTGAACTGGATGAAAGGGCGCAGGAAATGTGGCTTGACAGGATTTATGCTGACAGGAATCATCAGTTTTTCTCTGTCTGCGTGTGGCGGCTTGATGGGGACAGTCCGCTGATACAGACCTTTGCGCAAAGATTCTACGAGGAGGATGATGTCGCCTTTTTCTCCATTCTGGCCGATGAGATGATGAGCGAAGAGGCGCTGGAGGGATGGCTGGAGCAGGCGCTCTCGGATCAAAAGTGGAACTTTCAATCGATGCTTTACGATAAACTGAACCGTGGAGAGGAGAAGGATGAGCTGGAAAAAGCGCTGGAAGCGGAGCAGAAGGAGGCGTACCGTTTGGTTGGCGTTACATGGAACGGGAAGAATTGTTATTATGAGGAACAGCTTGTTCATATTTTTCTGGATATCCGTATGCCGGATCGGTCTTTCTATACGCTGGACATGAACCCGGCGGGCACGGTCGATATCAAGATTGAACGCGCGGCAGACGGAAAGATCACGGGGGTTGCCTATATGACGGAGGCGGAAGTCGCAGAGCTGTTTGGAGATATGGGAGAGGACGTGAATTTGACGGCGGACAAGGCGGAGGTTGACGTAGAATTTCCCCGGAAGATGACCGTGTGCATGCCTGTGTGCAGGATCAGAGAGGGCGCGGGGGAAGAGTTTCAAGTGGTCGGCCTGCTGGGAGAGGGAGAGACGGTCAACGTTCTCGGCAAGAAGGAAGCAGCCGATGGGCAGATGTGGTATCTTCTGGACCGGGAGTCGCTTCCGCAGAAGATAGATGCTTCTGTGAAAGTGTGTTATGTCAGAGGAGATTTGCTGGAAGTGAATTGATCCGTATTTTTTAGCTGTATATATATGGGCCGCCGTTTGGCGGCCTGTTTCGATGTATCCGCATTTATGTTGTCTTATTCCGGGGAAAGATGTAAAATAAATGCACTGACCAAGAGACAAGGAGAAGCGAATGAATACCTATATTTTCTTATATCCCGAAACTTCATTCTTTGAGGTGACGCTTGCTGCCTATTTTATGAAGACGAAGGGCAGTGTTTATATCGTTGCGGAGGAGCAGCATCAGGTCATATGCACGAATGAAGGGATCAAGATTCAAAAAGACAGGGATCTTTCCCAAATGCAAGCAGAAAGTGTGGATGTGTTTCTCATCTGTGGCGGTGAAATCAGCAATATTCAAAATAAGGAACTGTTATTTGAAGTCATCAACAAGTGTATAGAGGATCAGAAAATTGTTGGCGGTATCTGTGCAGGAAGAATGCTGATTGCGGATGCGGTCGGAGATCTGCAGTATCCCGAAAAGACGTGTGTTTTGGACAATATCGTCCTTAGCCCTGGAAATGAGTACGTCGACTTTGCCTTGGAGGTGGGAAAGGCGGCACATATTTTTGCAGACGAAGCAGATTATCAGGAGACCGTAGATTACTTTAAATATTTTAAATACATCGGCAATTAAGAAAAGTATCCGTCTTTATTTTGCGTATAAATGGTTCGGCGCTTTAACGCCCGGGTTCCACTTCCACCTGCAAAATATCCGCAAACCGGATCTTTGTGTTCACGATCTGCAATAACCGGCTGGTCTCGTCGATCCGGGCGACCAGACCGGTTATTTTGATG
>CARUOB010000009.1:48471-59586 GCA_949076555.1 uncultured Lachnospiraceae bacterium
TCTTTCGCCGCGAGGGCGTCCGGCAGTCCGCGCAGTGCCGCAAAGGGCATGAACTGTTTGGCTCTTTCTTCTATAGGCATTTTATTTTTCGGTTTACCCGCCACTTTTATGTCCTCCGATCTGGTGATTCCGTTCTCTGGTGGTGGCGCCTTCCTGCAGATTCATGCCTTTCAGGATAGCGTCCTTTCCGAATTTACTTTTTATGCTGATAACGGCTTTCTGTATTTTACGGTTTTTTTCAAGTTCCTCGGCGTCCACGAAGAAATTGTACTGATGATATTCTTCCGGCATCACATGATTGCACGTCAGGTTGACGCGATGGATCGTCAATTCGGGATTCACGATTCTCTCGTAGAGGGCGGCCACAGCGGGAATCAGAATGAGGTCCGAGTTGGTGTCGGTCTGTAAGTCAGCCGTGCCGTGGGCGGACGGCGCATTCTGGCGGTTGGAGTAGCCGACATGCAGGGTGACGGAGCGGGTGACCAGATTTTTTTCCACCAGATCCAGACACAAAAGATCCATCATTTCCTTGACAATGAGGAGTCCTCTGTCAAAGGGATAATCGCTGCCAAGCACTTGCCCGCTGGTGAGACAGTTGGTGCGGGGACGATAGTTTTTGATGTCCGCAATGGTGACAGGTTCAAGCCCCCAGGCGTGGTCGATCAGAAGCTCCGCGTCCACCCCGAACAGCTTATATAAAAGATCTTCGTCTGCGGCGGCCACATCCCCCATAGTGCGGATGCCGAAAGTGTCGAGCCGCCTGGCTGTGCCTGCACCGACGCGCCAGAAGTCCGTGAGGGGTTTGTGGGTCCAGAGTGTTTTTCGATAGCTCTCCTGCGTGAGTTCGCCGATAAAGTCTTCGGCGTGTTTGGCGGTGATATCCAGTGCAATTTTGGCCAGATACAGGTTAGAACCTATGCCGCAGGAGGCACGGATGCCGGTATGCTCATAGATATCCTGCATGATCTGCAGACCGAGCTGTTTGGCGGAAAGCCGGTAGAGCGTGAGATAATCCGTCACATCCATGAACGCCTCGTCGATGGAGTAGACATGAATGTCCTCTTTGGAAATATACTTCAGGTAGATGGCATAAATATCCGCGGAGATGTCCACATACTTTTGCATACGGGGCGGCGCTGTGATATACGCTATTGCTTTCGGAATTTCGAAAATGCGGCAGCGGTTTTTGATTCCAAGCGCTTTCATGGCGGGCGTGATGGCAAGGCAGATGGTTTTCTCCGTCCTGTCCGGATCTGCCACAACTAAGTTTGTGGTCATGGGGTCCAGGCCCCGCGCTACACATTCCACCGAGGCGTAGAAAGATTTTAAATCAATGCACAGATAGGTGCGGTTCATGTCAGGCTCCTTTTTGCGATCGTACATCGTGTCCGCGTTTCGTTGTTTTTTCTTATGATCATAGTATAGCGCAAGAACGTATGTTTGGCAAGCGCGGAAAGATGGAAATATACGGGTCAAAAAAACGGAATACGGGAAGGAGAAAAAAAAGAGGACAAAATCATAAATTAATGATAGAATACCTTTATACGTATGAAGGGGTAAACGGAAATGAGTGTTATTGGCAGTAAGGATGTCTATCAGATCATCCGAAAAACTCTCGGCATCATTAACGATAAGATTATGAATCACGGGGAGATCACGGGGTATCTCTTATATAAAATGATGGAGTATGAAAATACTTACACCGAGCAGAACTACACGGAACAAGAGCTGGTGGATTACACCATGCTTGGCATTTTGCATGACATTGGTATTTATAAGGAGGAAAATGTCAAGAAGGTGGCGGATTTTGAGACGAAAAATCTCTGGATGCACTCTATTTACGGCTTCCTTTTTTTGAAATATCTGTCGCCGATCGGAGACCGGGCGGAAATCATACTTTATCATCATTTGGATTATAACCGTTATGGCATGATCCAGAGCCGGTATTTGCATGTGACCGAGCTTTTGAATCTGGCGGATAAGATGGATACGGTTCTGCACCTGAAGGACGAGAAGCTGGAGCCGGATTATTTTTCAAAGTACCGCAATATCAAATTTTCCGGTGCGGCGATGGAACTTTTCCAGAAAGCGGAGAAATGTTACGGGATTACGGAAAATCTGGTGAGCGGCAAGTACCGTGAGGAGCTGGATGTGCTTTTGGCGAAGCGGGCTTTTTCCGAGCAGTATAAGAAAGGCTTTCTGGAGATGCTGGTTTACACCATCGATTTTAGAAGCGAGCATACGGTGATCCACACGCTGGCTACGGTAAACTTTGCGGAACAGCTCGGCAGATTAATCCGCGTCTCAGGAAAGGATCTCAGGGATCTCCACTATGGCGCGCTGCTCCACGATCTGGGCAAGATCGCGATTCCCTTACATATTTTGGAATCCACGGGAAGGCTGAGCGACGACGAAATGAAGGTGATGAAGGCGCATGTGCGGATCACGGAAATGATTCTGGAGGGCGTTGTGGATGATGACGTTTTGCAGATTGCGGTCAGGCATCACGAAAAGCTGGACGGGACCGGTTATCACAAAGGACTCTCGGCATCGGATATGACGCTGCCTCAGCAGATCATTGCGGTGGCGGATATTCTGAGTGCGCTCTACGGCAAACGCAGCTACAAGGAGGCTTTCAGCAAGGAAAAAATTCTCGACATTTTAAATTCCGACGCGGACAGAGGAAAGATTAACGGCAATGTAGTGGCCACCCTTGAAAAGAACTATGACAGCATTATCGCGGAGTTTGAAAAGGAGAAGGAGAGCACCATAGGACTGTATCTCAAAATTAAAGAGCAGTATGCGATCATGATTGAACGTTTTAAAAGATTTGACTAGTGTGAGAAGGGCTTCTAAAATGCAGCAGCATAGGCTGCTTTGCTAAGAAGCACTGCGTCTCACACAGGAGAATGCCAAAAGTACGTGCATTCTCAGTTTGCATTTAGCCGGAAACGATTAAGAAAGAGGAGGTATTCACCCATGGAACAGGCAAAGGTATATTTTACATCTTTTAAGGCAACGGAACACGAGAATTTATTGCAGAAACTTCATCGGTTGATGAAGACGGCAGGTTTTGAGAACATCGACTTTGCAGACAAGTACACGGCCATCAAGATTCATTTTGGAGAGTACGGGAATCTGGCGTTTCTGCGCCCGAACTATGCGAGAGTGGTGGCTGACTATGTGAAGGAGCTTGGGGGTAAGCCCTATCTGACAGATTGTAACACCCTCTATGTGGGAAGCAGGAAGAATGCGCTGGATCATTTGGAGACGGCCTATGTAAACGGGTTTTCCCCCTACCAGACGGGATGCCATGTGATTATCGGAGACGGTCTTAAGGGAACGGATGAGACGCTGGTGCCCATCGACGGAGAGTATGTGAAAGAGGCTAAGATCGGTCATGCGATCATGGACGCGGATGTATTTATTTCCCTGACCCATTTTAAGGGTCATGAGATGGCAGGGTTTGGCGGAGCACTCAAAAATATCGGTATGGGATGCGGCTCCAGAGCGGGAAAGATGGAGCAGCACTGCGACGGCAAGCCGGAGGTGGATCAGTCCCTCTGTGTGGGCTGTGGCGCCTGTGACCGGATCTGTGCCCATGGCGCGCCTGTGATTGAGAACGGCAAGGCGCATATCGATCATGACAAATGCGTGGGCTGCGGCCGCTGTCTGGCGGTTTGCCCGAAAGATGCGATTTCCGCAAGTTTTGAGGATTCCATCGCCATGTTAAATTACAAGATGGCGGAGTATGCGTGGGCGGTCTGCAAAGATAAACCGTGCTTCCACGTTTCCCTGATCTGCGATGTGTCGCCCAACTGTGACTGCCATGCGGAAAATGATATTCCGATTATTCCCAATGTGGGAATGCTGGCGTCCTTCGACCCGGTGGCGTTAGATCAGGCATGTGCCGATCTGTGCAACAAGATGGCGCCGGTGGAGGAGAGTGTGCTTGGTGAAAATCTGCACAAGCACGGCAATGAGGAGGGACATGACCACTTCTTTATGACCCACCCGGATACGGAGTGGAAGTCCTGCATTTCCCATGCGGTAAAGCTTGGGCTGGGAACGGATCAGTATGAGCTGGTGACGATCTAAAGGAGGGCAGCAGGTGGGAAGACTGACGGTAACAGAACAGATAGACCGGAAACATCAGGAAGATCTACAGAGGTTAAGAGGTTTTCGCCTGCTTGATGACGATTTTCTCACAAAGTGTTTTAATGATAGGAATGCATAGGCAGAGTTATAGAGCCGGGAATCCCGAAAGACAGGTTCCCGGCTCTATTTTTTGTCTGGTGATGTAAGTGAATAGATTGAAAAATCATGCTGATGCACTGATTTTTCAACGTCTAAGCTCTGCTTAGACAGCAATTATGAGTCAAAGCCTCAAAATTGCCTTGATCGCAGATGAGAAATCGCCTGCGCGAATTTCTCATCGCGTGTCATCGCAGTAAACTGCTCTGACATGGAGGATTTGATTGAAAAGCCCTTAACAAAACGTTTCAGGTAAAACAAAAAGAGAGTCGACGGAGATTATCTTGCCTCGCCCGCATGGGGAATATTGGTATGCTCCGAGATTTCCCGGCTGATTGTACACAGGTCATCCACCGATAGACCGTGAATGTCTGTATGGCCGGTGATCCGTGCAAAGGTTTTTAACTCCTCAGCGGAACAACGCAGGTAATTTTCCACCCGCTTTGCTGCGGCGTCGATGTGCAGTCTTTCCCGCAGCTTTTCATCCTGCGTGGCCACGCCGACCGGGCACATGCCGCTGCCGCAGATACGGTATTGCTGGCATGCGGCGGCCACCATTGCCGCGGAAGCCACCGCGACGGCGTCCGCACCCATGGCGATCGCTTTGGCAAAATCGGAGGATACCCGGAGTCCTCCTGTGATGACCAGATCGACTTTCGCGCCCACAGAGTCCAGATATTTTCTGGCGCGGTAAAGCGCATAGAGGGTCGGCACGCTGGTGGAATCCCGAACGATGGCGGGGGATGCGCCCGTTGCGCCGCCTCTGCCGTCTATGGTGATGAAATCAGGGCTGGCGTAAACACAAAATTCCAGATCTCTCTCGATGCGTCCGGCGGCGATTTTGATGCCGATGGGCCGTCCTTCGCTTCTGGCGCGCAGTTCCTCCACCAGTTTCTTTAAATCATCCGCACTTTCTATGCCGGGAAATTTGGAGGGGCTGATCACGTCTTCACCCAGCGGCTTGTTTCTGATTTTCGCGATTTCCGGAGTTACCTTGCTGCCCGGCAGATGGCCGCCCATGCCGGGCTTCGTGCCCTGTCCGATTTTGATTTCAATGGCGTCTGCGGTTTTCAGGTTTTCATCGGTAACGCTGTACTGATTCGGGACGTACTCAAATATGTACTTGCAGGCCGCCTCCTTTTCTTCCGGGAGAATGCCGCCTTCCCCGCTGCACATGGCGGTTTCCACAGCGGCGCTTCCCTTAGCCATCGCGATTTTGGTCTCCCGGGAGAGGGCGCCGAAGGACATGTGGGAGATATAGACTGGCATGGCGAGCGTCATTGGTTTTTTCGCGCCTTTGCCTATCACGGTCTGTAAGGACACTTCGTCATGCTCGTTTAAAGGCATCGGGTTTAACTGCGCGCCCAGAATCAACACATCGTCCCAGCCCGGCATTTTCATCTGTGTGCCCATGGCCTCTATCGCAGATTTTCCGGTGACGGCCATCTCGTGGATCTCCTTCATATAGCGGTAATCACTGTCGGTCTTTCGTGTCTCTACAGGGTAGTTTAAGTCCATATTCCCGGCGGCTTTCTGCGTGGAGAGAGCTGCCGCTTCCGGACAGGCAGCAGGCTTTTTTTCTTCCAGTGCATGAAATTTCTCCGGCGGCTGCTTACAGATGGGGCATTCCGTCAGCTCGGAGAAGGGTTTGCCTTCCTTTTCTTCGTCGTATTCGTATCCACAAATACTGCATTTGTAAATCATTGCAAAATCCTCCTTTGTTTTTGGAAAGAACAGATGTCTAAAATTAGAATTATTCTAATTATAATATACATTTCGACGTTTGTCGAGGAAAAGACTTGCGGTGATAAAGAATGTGCGGGGATAGAGAATGCCGACATTATCTTGCCGGCATCTTGAAGTCCGCGAGCGCGCGGTTTAAATAATCATTAAAAGGTTTCATGGCCTCAAAAATCTGTACCATTTTTGGCAGGAATGTGCCGATATCAAGGAGATCCTGATCGTTAACCGGGTATTCGAGATACCAGCTTTTATATTTCAGATATTCGGCCTGTGGGTGCTCTTTGTCATAACCGGCGGGCACATTTTTGAGAGCCGTTCCCTGTACCGTAAAATATTTCGTAAAAGCGTCCGCGTGAATGATCTGCTCCCACTCGTCGGGATGCTTTGCGATATAGTCCCGCACCATGGCAGTGGCGTCCTTAAACATATCGGCAAAAAGCCCGCCGCCTAAAAAAGATGCATTGCCGGGTTTTATCATCAGATAATATCCGACCGGAACAGGCAGCTTCCCCATGGCGCCGATATGGGCGCGGAAGGCGGGATTGTAGGGTGATTTGTCGTGGCTGAAACGGGTGTCCCGCACCAGCTTGAAGGTAAGGTCTTTTGGCACATTTTGGAGGATGCTGCTGTCTGTTTGGCCGATTGCCAGAATCAATTCCTGTACCAGCGTTTCAAACTGTGCGTTTGCCTCCTTGTAGTCTGTCTTGTGCTGATGATACCATTCCCGGTTGTTGTTTTCTTTTAATGCAGTTAAGTATTTGAAGATCAGTTCCGTGCTCATCATTTCCTCCATTTCTTCCGGGCACAGATAAAATGAGAAAGTTGCTTTGTCACATTGTAATGCGGGCTTTCATGCTTCTTCTGTGCCGGAACTTTTTTCGTGTGCGTTATTTTCACGTTATGCGTTTTTTACGACCGACAAAGAGGTTGAGGAAAGAAAATCTCTCATAAACTGTCTGGTCTGCTCCGGGGTCGCATAGAGTCTGGCAAAGGAAAAATGCTGTGCCAGATCATCGATCTCTTCCATGGCTTCCTTCACGTCGAGTATGGTCTGTCTCGCAATCTCTTGCGCGGTGGTGTAGTCTTGATGGGAGGGGTGGATTCTGTGATTTTGAATCGCATAATTGATCCGGTTTGCGCACCGGCATGTCCCATTTCCGTACTCGCCGCAGTACTCGCTTAGAAAATCCGCCATCTTTTTGCGGACACGGGAGAGCCGCTGTCGGTACGCTTCCGGTGTAATCTCTAAAATTTCTCCGGCTATGCGGCTGTCAGCCTGAAACATGGTCCCAAGCACGAAAACCAGGCGGCTGTCCGTATCGAGACATTGCAGCATCACATTGGTGCAGGACAATTTCAGCTCTTCCGCCAGAACAGTCTTTTCCACATTCTGCGTCAGATCCGGCACGTCGTGGATGCTGCCGTTTTTGATATCCTCCCCGTAAAACTCGAAACTGAGCGGATGTTTGGCAAACATATGCTTTTTGTAGTTTTTCAGATGGTTTGCCGCAATGCGGAACACCCATGTCGAAAAGGCGCTTTCTTTTTTGAAGGAAGAAAGATGGGTGATGACCTTCAACAGGATATCCTGCGTCGCGTCCTCCGCATCGGCAAAGGTGCCGAGCATGCGCAGGGATAAGTTAAAGACCAAATCCTGCACGCTTGAGATAACGGTTTCCAGAGCCTCCCGGTCTCCGGCGGTGGCTTTTTCCACCAAAGCAAATAATTCTTCTGTATTTTTGTCCATGAATTTTACCTCCTATAGTATTAGACAACGCTGCGGGACTTTTGTGACATATAATTTTTCTATTTCAGTAATAAAAAGTACTTGTATAGGCGGGGATCATTTATTCGCTGGTGAGGATTCATCCAACATGAGAGCTTGAAGTTTTGAGATATCAGAGAAGACAATTTTCTTTCCACGCGCGTGAAGCTGTAATATTCGTTTCATTTTTGTCCGTACCTCGGATTGTATTGAGAACTTCACGGGAACAGGGTTATTATTTCGGGTATGTATGTGTTCAAGATATTTTTCAACACGACTGCTGAGTGGAATAAGCCAGAGCAGGTCGGTTTTTTCGTCTCGCATACAATAGAATGTTGGACGATAATTGCCATTTTCTTTATTTTGCATAAGATTTGGATCATTTGCTTTTTTAAAGTATTCGTCTTTAATATGATAAACGTATCCTTCCATATAGCTCATAATATTTCTCCTACTAAAAAATAGCCTTATCACATGAGCGATAAGGCTGGAATTTTCAAGCCGGACATTTATTAGACGCTTCCGGTAAGCGAACAATATTTTCGAACCGTACACTTATGAGTCGCAAACGGTGTGCGAACAATATTTTCGACGATAGATGATTCCGTCTTTGATAGTATTATATGAAATGACGTAAAATATGTCAAATGATTTTTGTATCATTTTATTTCCGGCTGTCTTTTCCATCTATGACAAAAATAGGGCTGTTAGCAACGGAAGAACTTTAGAAAAAGGAAGGATATACCGAAATAAAAAACAACAGAGAGAATTTAGGATATGCAGTCACATTTCATAGAGAAAGGCGGTTATTGTTTATGAATATTTCATGGGATCAGACCAGCAGTATTTTGCGCAGAATGAACACCGCGGGAATGTTAAAGAGCACACAGGACAGGCTGGAGCGGCAGGAAGAGACGCAAAAGCAGGTGGATTTTTTCGAGAAGCAGAAAGAAAATTTGAAAAATGTCTCCTGTGAAAGTGTGGAGGAGATCGCTGAAAAGCTGAAAATGTTCCAGTCCTACGAGGATCAGATTTCATCCATAAAGGCGGCTTACAATCAGGAGCAGATGTTCCACATACTGGATGAGTCCACGGAGCAGGGCGAAAAGATTGCGGAGGCGGTCGAGGACTCGAAACCCAAGACACCGGAAGAGCGTCTGGAAGAAATGGCCGAGGAAGCGCTTGGCATCGAGGATGGCGGCGAGCTCGAGGAGGCTATGGAAGAACTCGAGGAAGTGGTCGAGGAGCTGACCGAGGAACTGTTAGAGGAGACAACAGAGGAGCTTGCGGAAGCACTGCCTGAGAATGCGGCGCTTTCTGATAAAGAAGTTGCCAAGGCGGCTGCCGCGGCAGAGGCGGCGGAACAGGAGGCCGCGAACGCGGCGGGAATACCCGAGGGGTATATGCCGTTTGACGTGCGATTATGATTTCTTCGCTGATTTCGAGGCGTGTGGCAATCTTGTTGCTGATCGGCTGCCGCCTTTTCGCGGTTTTTAGCGCGCTACGGTTTGCGAGGATAGGAAAAGGGACGGTTTTTGAGAGCCGTCCCTTTGATACGTTACAGGAAGCGGTGTTACATGTATCCGGACGGGAGCCGAAGGCTGCCTACCGGCCAGCGATCATGTGAGAAGTCAATGAAACAGTTCCACGACCTTCGTCGCCACCGTCTCCCGAAACCGCACGTCATGCTCCACAAAGAGAAGCGTTGGCGCATATTCCAAAAGCAGTTTCTCGATCTGCATCCGGGAGAAAACGTCGATATAGTTTAAGGGTTCATCCCAGATGTATAGGTGTGCGGGAGTCAGCAGACTTGCCGCCAGCAGTACCTTTTTCTTTTGCCCTTCCGAGTAGTCTTCCATGTTTTTGGCAAACTGCACCCGTTCAAAGTCAAGCTGCCGCAGGATGGCGCAGAACAGGCTTTGATCCAGATTCCGCTTTTTACAAAGATCGGCAATGCTGCCTGTCAGGCCGGAAGTATCCTGGCTGACGTAGGAGATCACAAGTCCCGAAGCGGTCTCGCAGATGCCTTCCTCTGCGAACAGCATACCAAAATTCTGAAATCCCGCTCTTTCCAGAATCACTTTTATGAGAGTCGACTTTCCGCATCCGTTTCCGCCGTGCAGCGCGACGCGGTCTCCCCGCTGTATTTCAAAGGTTACGTCGGTAAAAACGGGATGCGGTGAACCTGCATACTGCAGACGATAATCCCGGATAGCCACAAGCCTGTCTTTGTGGTGGGAGAGTGGCGTCAGCCTTAGATCCACGGTCTTTTCCAAATCCTGAAGGAGTCCTTCCTTCTCCTCGATCTCCCGGTCAATTCTTTTGGACATCTGGGTGACCCGGCTCTGCATTTTCTTGGTTTTTGCGCCGATATAAGCCCTTGTGCCCATGCAGCGGTCATGCTCTTTGATGGGATCATAGCCGATCTTGGTGGCTTCGTTTTTGTCCGCCCACTCCGCGGTGCGTCTGGCTGCCTGCCGCAGTTTTCCAATTTCTTTTAAATGCTTTTCATTTTCCGCGATGACGAACTGGTCTTTCCGCTGTTTGTTTTCCCACCATATGCTGAAATTGCCGCTTAACACTTCAATGGTCTGTCTGTTTAGTACGAGGACATGGTCGACGCATGCGTCCAGCAGATCTCTGTCATGGGATACGAGAATAAAGCCTTTCTTGGAAGCTAGGTAGTGTTTCACGATTTCTCTTGCGCCCTGATCCAGATGGTTTGTCGGCTCGTCGATCAGCAGAAAATCATTTTCACCGGAGAACAGAATGGCCAGAAGAATCTTCGTCTGCTCTCCGAAACTCAATGTTTCAAAAGGACGGTAAAGAATTTCCGCATCCTCGTTAAGCTGTGCCAGTTCGCAGATTACCCGCCACTCCTCACATCCTCCTTTTAACTCTTCCAAAAAAGCGGAGGCGGGAAGCTGCGCCTGCGTTTTCGTGACGGCATAAGGAAAGTAATCAAAGGCGGCGGACGCGCTGATGGAACCCTGATAAGAATAGTTTCCTGTCAGCAGGCGCAGGAAAGTCGTTTTGCCCTTGCCGTTTCTGCCGATAAAACCCAGTTTCCAGTCAGTATCAATGGAAAAGGAGACGTTTTCAAAGATATCGTCAAAGCTCCCCTCGTAGGAAAACGTCAGATTCGTAACATTTATTTGTGACATATACATCTCTCCCTTCGCAAATGTGCGCCAGAGACGGAGGCGCGTTCTGGATGCTGCATATGTCGGCAACAAAAAAGAACCCTCCGCCGCCGGAAAGTTCTCTCACATGCGTAGCCGTCTCTATGGGAAGTGCGGCTTGGCGAAATGCATCAAAAAGCTGCGCACACAAAAAGAGCGGCGGTGAGAACA
>CARUOB010000009.1:59596-67921 GCA_949076555.1 uncultured Lachnospiraceae bacterium
GAACAAAATGTCCGTACAGCGATAACCTTCATGCAATCAAAAGTAGATTATTTCTTCATCCTTTCACCTCTCTCTTTTAAGATAGGAGTATTCTATCACTGTGCCGGACTTTTGTCAAACATAATATTTCTGTCTGCCAGTCTGTGCCGCCAATCTGGCAGGATGGAAATAGTGACAGGAAAAGGATTTCCCGCTTGCGCATTGGCGGGTGGAATATTATAATGTATTTACAATAACGAAATCGTGATATTTCGGAACGGAGGCACTTATGATTTTAAATTTTGACACAATCGAGGAACAGGTGATCCCCAATTTTAAGGGCGGGGAGAAAGCGTTTCGGACGCATATCTACACGGACGAAGCATGCAAAATTATGCGTGCGTCCTTAGAGCCGGGCGCAAGTATCGGCCTACATACCCATGAGACGGACAGTGAAGTTGTTTTTATGTTGAAGGGAACAGGCGTGGTTCTAAGCGATGGTGAGAAGGAAATTCTGCCCGCGGGGAGCTGCCATTACTGCCCGAAGGGACACAGCCACAGTCTGCGCAACGAGAGCGAAGAGGTAATCGAGTTCTACGCGGTGGTGCCGAGAGCGTGAAAGACGCGGAAGGTATTTCTAAAGGCGTTTTGACTGAGAGATGTTGTGGGCGTATTGGAGAAATCGTTGATCCGCCGGGTAGAATAAGCGGGCGGAGACTGATATAAAGCGAAAAACATGCGCTGTGCAGAGCGCGGAAATGAGGTGGGTATGAATACGATGGAAAAACTGCAGGCGCTTCGGGGGGAGATGCGGAAAAAGAATCTTTCGGCATACATTGTTCCCACGGAGGATTTTCATTGTTCCGAGTATGTGGGGGATTATTTTAAGGCGAGGGAGTATATGTCCGGGTTTACGGGGTCTGCGGGCACGCTGCTGGTGATGCAGGAGGGGGCTTTTTTGTGGACGGACGGCAGATATTTCTTACAGGCACAGGACCAGCTTGCGGGCAGCGGCATTGAACTGATGAAGAGCGGACAGCCGGAGGTTCCCACGCTTCCGGAGTTTTTGGGAGAACATCTCGGAAAGGGAGCGGTAGTCGGGTTTGACGGGCGAACCGTGACAGGCGCATTTGTGGAGGAACTCAAGGAGAAGACGGCGGCGAAGCAGGTCACTTTTTACGGGAAACGGGATCTGGTTGACCGGATTTGGGAGGACAGGCCGCCCATGTCAGCGGAACCGGTGTGGGAGTTGGAGATATCTTATGCGGGACTTTCCAGAGAGGAGAAACTTGCGAGGGTGCGGCAGGAGATGGAGAAAGAGGGTGCGGACGCCCTGCTTGTGACGGCACTTGACGAGACGGCATGGCTCTTAAATCTGCGGGGCGGCGATGTGAAGCATACTCCCGTTTTTCTTGCCTATATGCTGATCACGAAGAGACGCGCCCTGCTATGTGCGCAGAAGAGCGCTTTCTCTGAAAATATCTGCAATGAGCTTACGAAGGCGGGAGTGACCCTCCTGCCCTACGAGAGCATAGAGGATATGGCGGCCTCCCTGCCCACGGGACAGAGAATCCTTGTGGATGAAAAGCGGGTCAGCTACAGGCTGTTAAAGGCTGTCGCCAAGGGCGTGGAAAAGATAAATAAACCCAGTCCCATCGCCCTGCTCAAGGCGGTGAAGTCAGAACGGGAGATCACCCATATAAGATCGGTCCATGTGAAGGACGGGGTGGCGGTAACCCGGTTTATTCACTGGCTGAAATCCCATGTGGGAGAGGAGGAGATCACGGAGATCAGCGCGGCATCCAAGCTGGAGGAGTTCCGGGCACAGATGGACGGGTATCTTGGCGCCAGCTTTGACCCGATTATGGCCTATGGGCCGCACGGAGCAATCGTACACTATGAGGCGACCCCGGAGACGGACGCGGCAATGCAGAAAAAGAGCTTCTGCCTTGCGGATACGGGCGGGCATTACAGCGAGGGGACCACGGACATTACACGCACGATTGCGCTGGGAGAATTGACGGCGAAGGAGAAGCGGGCCTACACGCTTGTATTGAAAGGACATCTGCGGCTTGGCGCGGCGAAATTTTTGGAGGGCGTCTGCGGACAGAATTTGGATGTGCTGGCAAGACAGCCGCTCTGGGAGGAAGGTCTTGATTATAACCACGGCACGGGCCACGGCGTAGGGTATCTTCTGAGTGTGCATGAAGGCCCCCAGAACTTCCGCTGGCGTATGAATGACGGTGTGCACTGTGTGTCTTTAGAGGAGGGGATGGTGCTCTCCAATGAGCCTGGGCTGTATCTGGCAGGGCAGTTTGGCATCCGGCATGAGAATCTGGTACTTGTCAGAAAGGGAGAAAAGACCGATTACGGGCAGTTCATGTATCTGGAGCCGCTCACCATGGTGCCGTTCGATAAGGACGCGATTGAGGTAAGTCTGATGTCGCCGCGGGAAATCGCCTTGCTGAACGATTACCATACAAAGGTGTATGAGGCGCTTTCGCCCTATTTTACAGGAGAGGAGATTGCGTGGCTGGGAGAGGCTACCGCAGCGATATAGCAAAAATAGCAGGGAAACGCCGGTTAAAGCGTTTCCCTGTTCTGCTGATGCAGATTTGCGTTTAATTTCTTAATGTTGTGTCTGATGAAGGCATACTGTATCAGCCATATGATGGCATAATTACATGCGAACATGCCGAGATAGTTTACAAAGCCCGTCAGACTGTGTTCCATCCAGCAAGTGATATAGGCGATCGGCAACATCACGACGGAGATCAGCAGAAAGTAGATGCCGGTCTGTTTTGCGACTCCCCAGGTCTCCACGTCCCATATGACGGAAGCGCCGGCGCACCCCGCGCCCAGCAGACCGCACAGGAGCGCCTGTACGATAACGGCGCCTATTTCACTTCCCACCAGTTCCACCAGTTTCGGCATGCAGGGAGTGTAGTAACCGTCCGCCCAGATCAGGGAAGTGATGATCGTGAAGGTGTAGCCGATGGAAAGGCCCATGGGAAAACCGTATAGCCCGCGTACAATAATTTTCTTTAACATGTCTTTTACCTCACATTCCTAATATTTTTTTGATTTTTGATACATAGCGTCTGGAAACATAAGTTGTGGTACCGTTTGTCAGCGTCACATAGATCGTGCCGCTGAAATTCAGATCAAAGTTTTTCACTTTTTTCAGGTGAATGATCTCTGAGTTGGAGATTCGGACAAACCGGGAGGGATTTAACCTTTCCTCCGCCTCGTAAAGTCTGAGCCGCAAGAGATATTCCCCCTTGTCCGTCACCGCGAAAATCTTGCCGCCTGCGGCATAAATCCGGAATAAATCGTCCGGCTCTAAGACTTCCATCTTACCGTCTTTGCTGCCGGTGAGAATGGGCGGTGTATTCTCGGATAGCCTCTGCATAAGGGTATTCACTTCCTCTGTTATGGAAGCGGTGTGTATGATGATTTTTGGTTCAGTACAGGAGCTATCTATTTTTATTTCAACCTGCATTTCTGTTTTCACCTCCCGGTCGTGTTGAAAGGGTTTTCAGATTTCATTTCCTTTTGTCTTTGGCTGTGATATCATTATAGGCAAAAGAAATCTGTGCTACAACAGATTTTCGATAGCTGGTCGTATAGAGCATACAGGTGGCTGTTTCTCAGGCATATGGCAGAGCAAAATTACGCAGAGCGATTGGTGAGAGGATATTTGGCAATGGAGTATTACGTCCGGAATTGCATTTTGCGGGAAGAGCAGACATTTCAAAAGGAGGAAAATCATGCAGGACGAAAAAGCAGTTCGCGAAGAAATATGTGAGATTGGGAGAAGGATGTACGGGCGGCGTATGGTGGCGGCAAACGACGGCAATATATCGGTGCGGCTTTCGGAGAATGAGCTGATCTGCACGCCCACAGGCGTCTCCAAAGGCTTTATGAAGCCGGAGCAGCTCTGTAAAATAGATTTTTTGGGAAATGTGCTGGAAATGGCGGAAGGGTTCGGACCGTCCTCCGAGGTGAAAATGCATATACGGGTATATCAGAAACGCCCGGATATCGCTGCTGTGGTACACGCGCACCCCATTTTTGCAACCAGCTTTGCGGTGATGGGCAGGGCGCTTGACAGCCCCATCATGCCGGAAGTGATCGTCAATTTTGGGAAGGTCCCCCTTGCGCCCTACGGTACGCCTTCCACGGCGGAGATTCCGGATGCCATTGAGCCGTATCTTGCGGACTATCAGGCGATCCTTTTAGAGAGCCACGGCGCGCTCACATGGGCGAAGGACCTGCAGGCGGCTTATATGAAGATGGAGTCGGTGGAGTTTTACGCGGAACTTCTGTATCGGACGACGCAGCTTGGCGGGCCGAGGGTGCTGGATGAAGATAAGCTGGAGCGGCTGTATCAGGTGATAGGCGGGCCGAAGTAAAATTTCCCGATCACAAAAATGAGCATAATAGAATTGAAATAAAAAAGTAGGGGGAGCCAGATCGTCTCCCTCTACTTTTTATACGATAGGAAATTGCAACAATGGAAACCAATTCACAAAGTTTGCCGTAGGCATGCGCTTAATGTTCGCTGCCGAGCCGTGATTTTTTACTCGGATTCCTTGTGTTTTCTTTGCAGGATCACTAAGGAAATGATGCCGGCAAGCAACATTAGCGCGAGGGCTGCGCCCCACAGAGGCATGTTCTGCTTTGTGTCGGGCTGTATCGCTGCGTTCCTGGCCGCTACCGCTCGGAGACTGATCGCGTTTTCGCTGGTCTTGTCTGTCTCCCCTTCGGGATAGAGCAGACCATAGTGTGACGCATTTGCCTGTAGATCCGTGGTATCGTCCATGGCTTCCGTCTCGTCCGACATACCCGGAATGTCTGGGGCATTCGGAACATCTAACCCGTCGGAATTGCCTGATTCGTCCGGTACATTCGGGGTACCCGTTCCGGAATCATCCGACCCGCCCGGTACATTCGGTGTGCCAGTGCTGGAATCATCCGACCCGCCCGGTACATTCGGTGTGCCCGTTCCGGAATCATTTGATCCGCCCGGTACATTCGGTGTGCCAGTGCCGGGATCATCCGACCCGTCCGGTACATTCGGGGTGCCGGTGTTGGAATCATCTGACCCATCTGGTATTTCCGGTGTGTTCGCATTGCCTGCATCATCAGGTACTTCCGGCGTATTCTGCCCGTCGGAGTTGTCCGGTACATCCGGTGTTTCCGGTATGTCTGTGCCGTCCGAACCGTTCGGCATATCCGGCGTGCCAGAACCGTCTGACCCGTCCGGCGTCTCCGGTGTACCCGTGTCGTCCGGATCATCCTGCCCTTCGGATGGCGTTGGAGCTTCCGGCGTTTCTTCCGGGTCGGGCGGGAGAGTAGGCCCCTCATTGCCAGAGATCGTTTCATCCGGTGTCAGCGTTTCGTCTTTGATGTCGCTGTCGGTGGGATCCTTCGTGGAGGGAGGGGGTGAACTGGACTCTTTTTCACCACAGACCGTGCACACACCGCCTTTGAAATTATGCTTTGTTAATTTGGCGAGTACCCGTTCTCCAAGGATCTCACAATAGAATATCTTTCCCTTATAAGTTGCAGTCGCCTTATAGAGCTCTTTACCTGCTTCTGCGCAACTCGCAGGTATTTTGTATATTCGTGCCACCTTCGGCGTAACGGGTTCATTTAGAGTACAGTTATTGCAAGCAATTGTTACGGTAATGTTGGGAGAAGCAGAAGCGGGGATCTGCCAAGAACCCCACTTTGGATCCAATATATGTCCCGTGGCCTTATTCGGCCCCTCTACCTTCGATTTTGGAATTTCATTTTTACAGGCTTTCTCTTTAAAATATTTATTACAGTTGGAACATTTATAGCATTCTGTTATGTTTTCTTGGAGCGTATATTCTGGATCTGTGCAGGTCGCAGAAGAGTTGGTTATTTGCTTTGGATCCTTATCATGTCCCGTCCGTTCCTTCTCAACAACCTTCTCTTCCTTAAAGGTAATACCGTCTTTCTCCACAGAAGCTTTATAAACGGTCTCCCCGTCCTCCGTGCAGGTAGGCGCCGTCACCTCTTTTTCGATGGACGCTTTCAGCACGAACTCTTCTCCGCAGTCCTGACAGGTCAGAACCGCTTTGGCGGATTCGTATTTCTTCCAGTCCCACTTTGGCTCCTGATATACATGCGTATGTCCGTCGGAGTTAGCACTCGTGCTTTCCCCGGAGCTGGCATACGCCGGAGCGGTATATGGTGCAGGGGCGGTATATGTCACCGCCTTTTTACTGCTGTCGTTGGTGTAGGCGAAGACCGTGCTGCCGTCGCTTTTGTTTGACTGTGTCCGGTACACTGCTTTTCCGCCGAAGGCCGGGAGACCCGTCCCGCATGTCTGCGTCCAGACAACACTGCCGCCGTTTCCCTCATTTAAGGCATAGCAGACTTCGCCCGAAGCAAACTGCTGCCGTGTCATACCGACGCCGTAATTTCCTTTTTCCGTGCCGGTGATCAGATAGTAGCAGTTCACAAACGTACTTCCGGAGTGGTTATAGCCGCAAACGCTTCCCACATAATTGGTTCCGCCGCCGACTTCGCCGGTATTGAAGCAGCCGGAAACCAGTTTTTTGTTATAGCCGCAGATACCGCCTATGCTTGTGCTGTTTCCGATTACCGTTCCCGTATTGTAGCAGTCGGACGTCGCACTTTTGTTGTAACCACAGATGCCGCCTACATATTTACCGCCGTTTATGGCGCCTGTATTATAGCAGACATTGACTGTCGCACCGTTTTCATTGTAGCCGCAAACGCCGCCCGTGTACTTGTCGCCGCTGACGGAGGCTGCGCTGTAGCAGCCTGTTATGGTGCCTTTATTGATACCGCACAGACCGCCGGCATAACTGCCCGCAGATACACTGCCGCCTGACACGCCCAGATTTTTTATGATGCCTGCGTTGGCGCCAAACAGGCCCGCATAAGAGCCGCCCGGCTTTTGGCAGTACAGGCCGCTCACCGCGAAGGAGGCTCCGTCAAAGGTTCCTCTGTAGGGATGAGTATTCGTTCCGATGGGAGTCCAGGAACCGGTGTCGGCGCCGCAAACGCCGGACAAATTGATGTTTTGTGTCAGAACCGCACATATTCCCGTATTCGGGGCGCCGCCTACACCGTTTACCGCATCGGCAAACTTGCGAAGCTGTGCAGCGTCCTTGATACGGTACGGATTTGTCTCCGTGCCGCTGCCCTCCAGATCCGAAGGGACAGCCGCGGGTGCTGCCGCGTGTTTTTTCGTTGTTTTTGGCTGTTTTGCAGGAGCTTCCTGTGGGTCCTGAGCTTCCGGCGCAGAAGTATCAAGGATAACGATTGACGTTCTTTCCATGGTTGCCGCCATTGCAGTATTCGGTGTCAGCGCCAGCAACAGGCAGACAGTCAGGATAAAACTCCAAATTCTTCTTTGCATTCTGTAATCTCCTTTCAGAAAAGTGGATATTATGTCAACTAGTGAGTATAATATCGTTTCGTATAGAAGAAATATAGCACAAAACCGGTTCCGATACAACAACCCCCACACGATATTTGAGCCGTTTGACGAATTTTTGTCTGCATGAAACCAGACGGGGAAGATTTTCTCCCTGTGCGTGCGTGTGAATAAAAAAGGAGCCAGACCGGTATGAACGGTCAGCTCCTTTGAAGTGCTTTGTTAACTTTGTTTTCGGGTTTATTTTACGGTAAGGGAAGTGATATGCGGATTCACGCCTTCATACCAGTAAAGATAACCTTCCATATCAACTGTGTCGCCCACGTTTAAGCCCTTAACGGCCTGATAAACGTCAGTGCTGCTGTCACACAGGTAGGACTCCACTGTGAAGGTGTAGGTCTGTCCGTCCTTGGAAACATTGAAGTACAGGTCGCTTCCGTCCTCGCCGGAGCCGTCCCAGTTATAGAGGAAAGCGGCGCCGCTGTCGTCGGCGGCTTCCACGGTCATGCCTTTGAAGGACACGAACTCATTCTGGTGATCAATCAGCTCGTCCTTGCCGAGAAGATCGGTTACATCCGTGACGGGTGCAACGTAATTGCCGTCCAGAATCTCGATGGATGCGCCTTCGGCAACTTCCACTTCGCCGGACCACTCGGTCTTGTAGCCGGTCACCTTGATTTTCGTGCCGGGTGTGAGCTTGGCGTAATCCGCCTCGGAGCAGACTGCGTTGTAAACGAAATATGCGCCGTCCTTATCCTGCGTGTAGAGGGTCGCTTTATCTTCCCACCAGGACTGTTTAGCCTGCACATATGTCTCGATGACCACTTCACTGTCAAGCGCGGCCGCCATGTACTCGTCGTGGGTCATAACGCCCTCGGATTTCTTGTCTTCGCCGCCGTTTCCGC
>CARUOB010000010.1:0-58881 GCA_949076555.1 uncultured Lachnospiraceae bacterium
TGCATCGGGTATCTGCCGGAGATACCGCCCCTTTATCCGGATATGACGGTGCATGAATTTCTGCTCTTTGCGGCGGAGTTAAAAAAGGTGCCGAAGGCGGAGCGAAAAGACAGGGTAGCTTTGCTGGAAGAACGTCTTTCTCTTTCTGAAATGAGTCTACGGCTGATTAAAAATCTGTCAAAAGGTTATAAACAGAGAGTAGGGCTTGCACAGGCGCTTGTGGGAGATCCGAAGGTGTTGATTCTGGATGAGCCGATGGTGGGGCTTGACCCAAAACAGATCATAGAAATGCGCGATCTGATCAAGGGTCTTGCGGGAAAACATACGGTAATTTTAAGTTCCCATATTCTCTCGGAAATCAGTGCGGTGTGCGACCATATCCTGATTATTTCCAAAGGGAAACTGGCGGCCAGCGGCTCGCCTGAAGAATTGCAGAAAATGATGCAGGGTACGTCGACGCTTGTCGTGACGGTGATTGGAGAAAAAGAGCAGGCACAGGCCGTACTCGGGCAGATGGAGGAAATAGAGCAGTTTACCTTTGAGGAAGGCGGGGAAGAGGGCAGCATTCTGATCCGCATTTCGACGAAGGATGACGCGGACATACGGAAATCTTTATCCGTGGCGCTTGCCGGGGCGGGCATGCCGATTCTTTCCATGAACCGTTCGGAGAAATCGCTGGAAGACATCTTCTTAGAATTGACGGAAGCGGAAGGGGCGCCGGAGAAGGGAGAAACGGCGGCGGACGAGTTTTTGGAAACGGAAGAAGCGGGAACGGAAACACAACAGGACGAATCGGTTGCGGAAACCGCAGACGGGACAGACAGCGTGACAGGAGAGGAGGAGACTGATGAGAGCGATTTATAAAAGAGAATTGAAATCCTATTTTTACTCCTTCACAGGATGGCTTTTCGTGGCGGTGAACCTTTTTGTTATGGGGCTTTATTTTATTGTCTATAACATGCTTATGGGTTATCCGACCATAGCCTATGTGCTGCAGAGCATTGTTTTTACCTTTATTGTGACGATACCGATTCTCACGATGCGGACACTCTCCGAGGAACGGAAGAATAAGACGGATCAGTTGATTTTGACTGCACCTGTCTCTGTGGGCAAAATTGTACTTGGCAAATATCTGGCGCTTGTGACGGTGCTTTTTTTACCGACGGCGTTTATGGGGATTCTGCCGCTGTTTCTCATGCAGGGTGGAGAGTTCATAATGGGCGTTTCCTACGCCTCGCTTCTGGGTTTTTTCCTGTACGGGTGTCTTGCGCTGGCGGTGGGGCTGTTTCTCTCGTCTCTGACGGAGAGCGTGGTGATTGCGGCGGTGCTTTCCTTTGGCGCGCTGTTTGTGGGCTATATTATGCCGGGCATCTCGAATCTGCTTACCACGACGGGAACTTCTAAGGTTACTACGGTATTCGGGAAGATTTTGTCCTGCTTTGATATGGTCAGTCGGTTTGACACGCTTTCATCGGGCTATTTTGAACTGGAGGCGGTGGTCTATTATCTTACAGCGATCGCCCTGGCGCTTTTTTGTACGGCGCAGATCATTCAAAAACGCCGCTATCATGTTTCCGGGGGCGGTTTGAAAGTGGGGGCGTACAGTGTCACGGGGATTTTGCTGGCGATCGTTGTAACCGTCGCGGTCAATCTCGGGCTCAACTATGTGCCGGAGCAGTATTCTTCTTTTGATCTGACAGAAAACAGACTGTATGTGCTTACGGATGAGACGAAGACGTTCCTCTCCGGGCTGTCTGAGGATGTGACGCTTTATGTGTTGTCTGAGGAGGGCGCGGGAGATGCGGATCTCTCCAAAACGCTGGAGCGGATAGCGGATCAGTCGGGGCACGTTAAGGTCACATATGTAAGCCCTGCCAAAAATCCGAACTTTTATCAGAATTACACGGATACGCAGCCGTCCTCCGGCAGTTTGATTGTGGAGGGGGAAAAGCGCAGCACGGTGGTGGATTACGGGGACATCTACACCTATGAGATGGACTATTCCACTTACAGTTATCAGACGACAGGTTACGACGGGGAGGGGCAGATCGTTTCTGCGATAGCCTATGTCACAACGGAGGATATGCCAATCTTTTATGTGATTGGCGGTCACGGTGAGCTGGAACTTGAGGAAAAGTTTGTAAATACCATAACAAAGGAAAACGCGTCCTATGAGACGCTGATGCTTTACTCGGTGGATGAAATCCCGGAGGATGCGCAGGGCGTTATTTTGAACGCGCCCACCAGCGACTACTCGAAGGAAGATGCCGAAAAGGTAATCAACTATCTGAAAACGGGTGGCAATGCGCTGATCGTCTCGACCATGGCGGAAGGGGAGATGGCGAACTTTAAACGTATTCTGGACTTTTATGGGATTACGGAGGTAGACGGCACGATTGTAGAGCAGGACCGCAACTATTATTACCAGAATCCGTATTACCTCTTTCCGGAGATCGGGGCGGCGGAAGCGACGGCGCCTCTGGCGGACGGATTGGTCTTTGCTCCTTTTTCCAAAGGACTATCCTATGAGGAGGATACCACAGGCGAAATCCTTTATAAGCCCCTTTTAACCACGAGCGGCAGCGCCTTTTCCAAGACGGATATCAAGGACAACAGTGATTTTGAGAAAGGTGCAGACGACATTGACGGGCCGT
Source organism: uncultured Lachnospiraceae bacterium (assembly GCA_949076555.1). Classification (GTDB taxonomy): domain Bacteria; phylum Bacillota; class Clostridia; order Lachnospirales; family Lachnospiraceae; genus UBA3282. The sequence goes on from CARUOB010000010.1 coordinate 2,655, forward strand.
TCACTGTCAGCGTAGAGGTGAAGAAAAGCACGGAAGACGGCGGCACATCCCATGCGTTTGTGGTGGGAGGGGAGAGTCTTTTTACCACCCTCGCGGACGACATGGCGCCGGGCAACAATGTGAAACTATTTGGCAGCATAATAAGTATACTGGCGGATCACGAATCCTCAGTGTCGGTTCCGGTTAAGAGTCTTTCTATGCCGAATCTGGTGTTTAAAGCGCAGACGGCATATATAGCGGCTGTTCTCTGCGTGATTGTGATTCCCATAGTGACTCTTGCGGCGGGTCTTGTGATCTGGATGAGAAGGAGACGCCGCTGAAGAGTAACAGTTCAGCATCAGACGTGGCAGTGAAGCCGAAGGCTGAACTGTTCGGGATTTTCCTCAGAGTGATTGACTTCCGCGGGACTTTATGGGAAAATGTACGTGGTGGCAAGGCAGTGCTTAGTTTTGCACTGCCGTAAATAGAGTAAAGTGAGTACGGAGGCATTATGAGAGGAATTGATACGCAGGTTCGGAAGAACAGAAGACGTATTTTCAAAGAGGTGGCGAATCTTGCCTATGAGTCGAAGAATCTGAAGGATGATATCGAGGCGCTGCCCTATAAGATTGTGGACTATGAAGAGTCCGAGTATGAGAACATTTACAGGGACCGGGCCATTGTGCGCGAGAGAATCCGTCTGGCCATGGGACTTTCCCTGCGGCCGGAAAATGTGCCTGTGCATTTGACGCAGGGGTTGGAGGAGAGCAATATTTCTGAGAAATATTACGAACCGCCGTTGATGCAGGTGATTCCTTCTGCGTGTAACGCATGTCCGGAGAACAGTTATTATGTGACGAACCGGTGTATGGGCTGTGTGGCCCACCCCTGCCGTGAAGTATGTCCGAGGGGCGCGATTTCCATGGTAAACGGCCGCTCGGTGATCGATCCGGAGAAATGTATCAAGTGCGGTAAATGTAAGGCGGTCTGCCCTTATGACGCGATCGCCCATCAGGTGAGACCCTGTGCGGGCGCCTGCGGCGTCAATGCGATTAAGAATGATGAAAAGGGACGCGCCGTGATTGACAATGATTTGTGCGTCTCCTGCGGGCAGTGTATGGTGAACTGTCCTTTCGGGGCTATCGCGGATAAGTCGCAGATTTTCCAGTTGATCCGCGCGCTGCAGACGGGGGAAAAGATTATCGCGCAGGTGGCGCCTGCTTTTGCGGGGCAGTTCGGCCCGGCCGTGACGCCGGATATGCTGAAAACCGCATTGAAGGAGCTGGGATTTTACGATGTGTATGAGACGGCCGTGGGCGCGGATATGGGAGCCATTGCGGAGGCGGAGCACTACGCGAAAGAGGTCGCGACGGGGAAACTGCCGTTTTCCCTGACGTCCTGCTGTCCGTCATGGTCGGTACTTGCAAAGAAGTTCTTCCCGGAAACCATTGATAAGATATCAAACGCGTTGACGCCCATGGTTGCGACGGCGAGAGTGATCAAGGAGGAGCACCCTGACGCCAGAGTGGTCTTCATCGGCCCTTGTGCCTCCAAGAAGCTGGAGGCGTCCCGCAGGACGATCCGTTCGGATGTGGATTTCGTCATCACCTTCGAGGAACTGACGGGGATATTTGAGGCAAAAGGCATTCTGTTGGATCAGATCAAAGCGATGGATGAGCTGAAAGGCGCAACCGGCGCGGGGCGCGGCTACGGTGTGGCGGGCGGCGTCGCCTCTGCCATTGAGGAGTGCGTGAGAGAGTATTACCCGGACGTGGAGGTGCACATAGAGCACGCGGAGAGTCTCTCCGAGTGCAAAAAGATGCTGATGCTTGCCAAGGCAGGCAAGAAGAACGGCTGTCTGATTGAAGGGATGGCCTGCCCGGGCGGATGTGTAGGCGGCGGCGGACAGCCGATTCACGACGGACAGGAGCTGGCATAGGCTGTCTCGCTAAGAAGTTCTAGGAGTTGCGCTGCAACTCCATTTCACTCGAGAGAATGCCAAAATACGGCATTCTCCGCATGGATTGATAAAATTTTTGCATAAATTATAAAGACAGAGGAAACAGACAATTATGGAGAAAATAAGAACAAGATATGCGCCCAGTCCGACGGGGCGGATGCATGTGGGAAATTTAAGGACGGCTTTGTACGCCTATCTGATTGCGAAACACGAGGGCGGGGACTTTATCCTGCGCATTGAGGATACGGATCAGGAGCGGTATGTGGAGGGCGCGGTGGATATCATTTATCGCACGCTGGAAAATACGGGACTTTTGCATGACGAAGGCCCGGACAAGGACGGCGGCGCAGGCCCCTATGTGCAGAGTGACCGCCAGAAGCAGGGCATTTATTTACAGTATGCGAAGCAGTTGGTTGAGAAGGGCGAGGCTTATTATTGTTTCTGTGACAAGGAGAGACTGGCATCGCTGACCCAGACGGTGGCTGGCAAGGAAATCAATGTCTACGATAAGCACTGTCTGCATCTGTCGAAGGAAGAGGTGGAGGCGAATCTTGCGGCAGGCAAGCCCTATGTAATCCGCCAGAATAACCCGACGGAGGGACAGACCACTTTCCATGATGATATTTACGGGGATATCACGGTGGACAATGCGGAGCTTGACGATATGATCCTGATCAAATCGGACGGCTATCCCACTTACAATTTTGCCAACGTGGTGGATGACCATCTGATGGGAATCACCCATGTGGTGCGGGGCAACGAATATCTGTCCTCCTCACCGAAATATAACCGGCTCTACGATGCCTTTGGCTGGGAAGTGCCTGAGTATGTGCACTGTCCGCTCATTACGGACGAGTCCCACCAGAAACTTTCCAAACGGTGCGGGCATTCCTCCTACGAAGATTTAATCGATCAGGGCTTTCTCTCGGAGGCAGTCGTCAATTTTGTGGCGCTGCTTGGATGGAGTCCCGAGGACAACGAGGAAATCTTTACGCTGGACGAGCTGATCAAGCGTTTTGATTATCACCATCTTTCCAAGTCCCCGGCAGTGTTTGATTACACGAAGCTGAAATGGATGAATGGGGAATATTTGAAAGCGATGGATTTCGACCGCTTTTACGGGATGGCGGAGCCTTATCTGAAAGAGGCTGTGAAAAAAGACTACGACCTGAAAAAGATAGCCGCCATGGTCAAGACGAGGATCGAGATTTTTCCGGATATCAAGGAGCATGTGGACTTTTTCGACACCCTTCCGGACTATGATGTGGCGATGTATACGCATAAGAAGATGAAGACGAACGCTGAGACCTCGTTGTCTGTATTAAAAGATCTTCTGCCCCGTCTCGAGGCGCAGGAGGTGTATACAAACGACGCGCTTTACGCGACTCTTTCCGCCTATGTGGAAGAAAAGGGATATAAAAACGGATATGTGATGTGGCCCGTAAGAACCGCCGTTTCCGGCAAGCAGATGACGCCGGGCGGAGCGACGGAGCTTATGGAGGTGCTGGGAAAGGAAGAATCCCTTGCGAGAATCCGAAAAGGAATCGAAATGCTTGAAAAAGCCTGAATTTTCCTGTACGTCAAGGCAGGAGGAGGCAATCAGGCATGCTGCAGGACCGGCTATGGTGTTAGCCGGTCCGGGCAGCGGCAAAACCTTTGTCACAGTACACCGCATCCGGAGGCTTCTCACATCACAGGGCGTTGATCCCGCCCATATCCTCGTTATCACATTTACAAAGGCCGCCGCGCTGGAAATGCAGGAACGGTTTTTCCGGCTGATGGAAAATGAAAACCTTCCGGTACGGTTTGGCACATTTCACGCAGTATTCTATCATATCTTGAAACAATCGGCGCAGTATCGCAAGTATACCATTATGACAGAGACGGAAAAAAGAAAGCTGATTCGGGATATTATACACAATCATAAGAGATTTGTTTATTTGCAGGAGGAGGACATTGAAGAAATCATAACGGCGGTCAGCAGGCATAAAATCAAGACGGCTGAGCGGGAACTAAAAGCGAAAGAAGCAGGCACAGCGGAAGAGAAACAGCCCGGAGAAACGGCATATATGAGATCCGGGGAAGCAGAGAACACACCGGAGTTTCAAAAGATGGAACAGGCAGATTTTCAGTTCTTATATAGGGAATACGAGGAATGGCTTGCCGAAATCCGCAAATTTGACTTTGACGACTTGATGACGGTTTGTATTCGTCTTTTGCAGGAAAATGAGGAAATCCTGACAGCGTGGCAGGCGCGGTTTCGTTATATTCTGGTGGATGAATTTCAGGATATTTCACCGATTCAGTACGAAATAATCCGGCTGCTTGCTGCGCCGGAGAACAACCTTTTTGTGGTGGGGGACGACGACCAGTCCATTTACGGGTTCCGCAGCGCGAGTCCGGACTGCATGAAACGGTTTTTAGCGGATTTTGCGCAGACGAAACGGATTTTGCTGGATGTAAATTTCCGCTGTCACAGGGATATTGTGCAGGCGGCCGCAAAAGTGATTGTAGAGAATGAAACCCGCATTCCCAAAGAGATTCGGGCGGCTCATGAGGACGGAACGGGGATTCGGATTTACAGGACGGAGTCGGAGGTGCTGCTCAGAAAGACGGTTACGGAAATGCTTTTGGAAGAACGCAGGGCGGGAACGCTTGCGGCGTGCGCCATGATCTGCCGGACCAATCTGGAATGCGGTTTCTGGGCACAGACGTTGCATGAGGCAGGCATTCCATACGATATGAAGGAGCGGCCCAAAAACCGATTCAGCCATTTTGTGATTCAGGATATCTGCACCTATCTGTCGCTTGGGCAGGGAGATCATGCAAGACGGCATTTCCTTCGCGTGATGAACCGTCCCGTCAGATACATGAAACGTGACAGTCTGCCGGAGACAAAGGTGGAGCGGGAGGCGCTCATCAGATATTATGCGGATGCGCCCCTGATACAGAGCCGGGTGAAGAAGTTATACCGGGATATTGACAGTCTTGCGGGGAAACGGGTGCATTTGCAGATTCATTACATACGGAAAGCAATGGGATATGAAACGTTTTTGCGTGAGAAATACGGCGCCGGAAAGGCGGAGGAGCTGATACGGACAGGAGAAGAGTTTGAGGCGTTTTCCAAAAGGTTTTCATCGGTGCGGGATTTGAAGACATATATGGAGCAGTATGCGGAAGTGATAAAAGAGCCGGAAAGAAACGCGGAGGGACTGCAGCTTATGACCATGCATGCCTCCAAGGGTCTGGAGTTTCAAACGGTTATCGTGCCGGAGTGCAACGAGGGAAAAATCCCTTCCGACAAATCAAAAACACAGGCTGAGATTGAGGAGGAGAGGCGGATGTTTTATGTGGCAATGACCAGGGCGAAAAATAAGCTCTGCCTTTTTTACCATGACAAAAACACCGGGAAAGACGCACCCTCCCGGTTCCTGAATCCGCTGTTGCCTTCGCTTTAGTATCTAAGAGTGAGATTTAGTCCACGATTTCGTCAAACTCGGCGGCGTCCAAAAATTCGTCAAAGGCGTCCGCGACGGCTTCGTATTCCTCGTCGTCTTCAATATAGCCAAGCTCCGGTTCTTCGTTTGGATCTTTCGGGTTTTCGCTGTAGCGGTAGAACCATACCTCGCCGTCCGCGTTTTCTCCGGTTTCGTCAAGCGGCAGGAGAGCGATATAATCCTTGTCCGCTACGGTCAGGATGGTGACTACGGCGCAGGTAACCAAAGAGCCGTCGTCGAGTTCTAAGTCTACGGTCATTTCTTCCTTGTCAAGTTCTTCCTGTGTGGTGTTTTTTTCGTTTTTGCTCATATTTTCCTCCATAGCTGCGTTGCTTTTTCTTCACTTTGTTGAGCTCTTTATACCAATCATAATATAGATCGGCGGCTCAGGCAATGATAAATTGTTCGGTAAACCGTTGAATTTGATTGAAAAGCCTTCTTCTATTATGTATAATATAAACTGACTTAAATTTTATTCCCGAAAGGAAGTGCAGCACAACGGGAAGCGGGCTTGATTGAACGGAGGATTTGATGCAGAAGACATTTCATATAAAAAGCGTGGACAGTACACGAATTTACCCGCTGGGCGTCTCTTTTGAGGAAGAGGGACTGCGTGTTTCGACAGTGTGCGAAGGCGCAGAGGAGACCGGGATTCTTCTCTATGACAGAAGACACAGGGACGGCGTGCGGATTCCGTTTCCGGAAAACGGCCGGGTAGGAGCGGTTTGTTCTATGCTGCTTCTCGGTTATCATGACAGGACATGCAGTTATCTTTTTTACAGGGGGGAAGAGGTATATCAGGACCCTTTCTGCAAGCGTGTCTGCAATCCTTACGGATATGGTGAGTCGAAACCGGATTTGCCCCGGTGTCAGCCCGTTTTGGGGGCATATGATTGGGGAGACGACAAAAACAGGCACATTCCCTATGAGGATATGCTTATTTATGCCCTTCATGTGAGAGGGTTTACCAAGCACCGCTCGTCCGGCGTGAAGTGGAAGGGCACCTATGCGGGCGTGGCGGAGAAAATCCCCTATATGCAGGAGCTTGGCATCAATATGGCGCTTCTCATGCCCTGTTATGAGTTTGACGAGATTATGCCAGAAAACACGGCGCAGACTATGGAACAGGCGATTCTTTCCTACAAGCAGGAGTTGCCTTTAGATGACGAAAAGGAAAAGAAAAAACCGCGTGTCAATTATTGGGGCTATCAGCCGGGACTTTATTATGTGCCAAAGAGCGCCTATGCCCACAGCAAAGATGTGACGGGAGAGTTTAAGGACATGGTGCGTGCTTTTCACAAAGCAGGCATCGGTGTGTCGATGCAGTTTTATTTTCCGCCGGAGATGAGGGCGGTGGAGATTTTGGATATCTTGAAATATTGGGTGCTTGAGTACCATATCGACGGATTTCACTTGATGAGCGCGTCCCTGCCTATGGACCTGATAGCGGGTGAGCCGCTGCTTTCGGAGACGATGCTGCTTACGGGGGATGGCAATGGCTGTGCAGGAGATGGGAAAGCCCGCAACCGGGGATTTTTAAACGATGGCTTTCTGTACGATATGCGCCGGTTTGTCAAGGGCGACGACAATATGATCAATCAGTTTTTGTTCCATCTGCGTGAAAACAAGGAAGAGATTGGCGTTGTAAACAGCATTGCCCGCTGGGACGGATTCCGTCTGGCGGATCTGGTGTCTTATGACCGCAAGCATAACGAGGAAAACGGAGAAAACAATCAGGACGGTGCGGATTATAACTGCAGCTGGAACTGCGGGGTGGAAGGAAAGAGCCGGAAGAAGAGCATTTTGGAACTGCGGCTTAGGCAAATGAAAAACGCGGTTACGATTCTTCTTATGTCGCAGGGGACGCCCCTTCTTTACAGCGGGGATGAATTTGCAAATACGCAGGGGGGAAATAATAACCCTTACTGTCAGGATAACGATACGGCTTGGATTAAGTGGAATCATACGGAGACAGGAAAGGAACTTCTTGCCTATACGAAATTTATGATCGGCATGCGAAGGGAGTACCGTGTTCTGCATGGCAGGACGCTCCTTCGTGGAATAGACACCCTGTCCTGTGGTTTCCCGGATATTTCTTTCCATGGGAGAGAGGCTTGGAGGCCGGACACGGGTTCCGCCAGCCGTTGTATGGGAATCATGTACTGTGGATTCTATGCGGTGGAAGGCGGGCAGGAGGAAGAACATTTTCTCTATATCGCGGTCAATATGCACTGGCAGGCAGACTATCTGGGGCTGCCGAAGCTTCCGAAGGGCAAACAGTGGACTTATGCGGCTTCTACAGGCAAGGAGACACCGGAGATAGAGGAAACGCCGGCCGCCTCACAGGAAATTTGTGTACCGGCCCGGACCATTGTGCTTTGTACGACGAAGGATGCGCCTGTGGAGCCAGAAAAAAGCGGCAGGAAAAAGAGTAAAAAGAATAGAGGGGATGAAAAGGATTTATGAATAAGGCATGGGAACACTTTAAGACAATAACACACCATAGATTTGTGGTTATGGAAGGGTGTTTTCGTGTGGGGCTTTACAGACAGGGACTCCTTCATGATCTGTCAAAATACAGCCCGACGGAGTTTATGGTGGGGGCGAAGTATTATCAAGGGGATCGAAGCCCTAATAACGCGGAGCGGGAAGATATCGGTTTTTCTTCCGCATGGCTCCACCATAAGGGTCGCAATAAGCATCATTATGAATACTGGATTGATTACAGTTCGAAGGAGATTGCGGGAGGCATGGCGCCCGCGCCGATGCCCACGCGCTATGTGATAGAGATGTTTATGGACCGGGTAGCGGCCTGCAAAGTGTATCACAAGGACGCTTACAAAGACCAGGACCCGCTTGTCTACTATGAATCTTCCAAGACGCCGCCCCCGCTTCACGAAAAGACGAAACGCATGCTGGAATTTTTGCTGCATATGCTGGCGGAGCAGGGGGAGGAAAAAACCTTCCGCTATATCCGCAAAAAAATATTGAAGAAGTAACCGCTCCTTTTCTCTCGCATAGGATATGGTATGAGAGAAAAAGGAGATGAAAACCTATGAATTGTTGTTGGCTTATACTTCTGTTACTTTTCTGCGGCGGGAACAATGGCCGTAGCGGCTGCGGCTGTGGCTGTGAGGAACCGGTAAGGCCGAAACCGCCCTGCGCGAGACCGGAGCCGCCCTGTGGCAGACCGGAACCTCCCTGCGGCAGACCGGAGCCGGAACCCTGCCACTGCGAGGATTCCCGTTTTGAGCCCCGCTTTGACCAGAGACCTTTTAGCGGCAACGGCTCCACCTGCGGGTGTGAGAACGAATGTAACTGAAAGTAAAACCTGTAGAATCTTGAAAGGGATCGCGTCAGCGGTCCTTTTCCATTGCGCCGATACGCCACCGTTTTCTTGACGGAAACATAAGGCGGTGATATATTAGTTAAGTATGGGAGGAAGATGATTATGTTAAATGGAGATAAGGTACTATTCAGCGGTATGCAGGCGACCGGGAATTTGACGCTTGGAAATTATCTGGGTGCGTTGAAAAACTGGGTGACGCTCTGTGAGGAATATCAGTGTTTCTATTCGGTGGTGGATCTGCATTCGATTACCGTAAGACAGGACCCGGCGGAACTTAGGAAGCGGGCGAGAAACCTCTTGACGCTCTATATCGCGGCGGGGATTGATCCCGAAAAAAACTGTCTGTATTATCAGTCCCATGTGTCGGGACACGCAGAGCTTGCATGGATACTGAACTGTTTTACTTATATGGGTGAGTTAAACCGTATGACCCAGTTTAAGGATAAGGCGGCGAAGCACGCGGATAATATCAACGCGGGGCTTTTTACATATCCTGTGCTGATGGCGGCGGATATTCTGCTCTATCAGGCGGATGTGGTGCCTGTGGGCAAGGATCAGTTACAGCACTTGGAGATTACCAGAGACATCGCACAGCGGTTTAACGCGGTTTACGGAGATGTCTTTACGATTCCCGAGCCTTATATCGGGAAAGCGGGGGCGAAGATCATGAGTCTCCAGAACCCGGAGAAGAAGATGTCCAAATCGGATGAAAATCCGAACGGCAGCATTTATCTGATGGACGACCCGGACACGATTGTCCGCAAGTTTAAACGTGCGGTGACGGATTCGGAGGGCTGTGTGCGGTACCGTGAGGAGCAGCCGGGTATCCGAAATCTGATTGACATTTACTGTGCCTGCACGGGCAAGACGCCGGAGGAGACGGAGAGAGAGTTCGACGGCAAGGGCTACGGCGATTTCAAGATGGCTGTGGGCGAGGCCGTGGTGGCGGTCTTAAAGCCTTTGCAGGAGAGATATGAAGAACTCGGAAAGAATAAGGATTACATCGACAAGGTGATCAAGGAGAACGGCGAGAAGGCGGCGTACTTTGCGGGAAAAACGCTGCGTAAGGTTCAAAAAAAGGTAGGTTTTCCTGAGAGAATCCGCTGACAGACAAGGTAGAAAGAAGGGCCGGAAGGGAAGATATGGACAATCAATTCAATCAACAGCCAAATACAGGGCCGGAACAACAGGGTAATGATAGCCGACAGGGCTATTATCAGCAAGGGAATCCTTATCAACAGGGAAATGCTACGCAGCAGAGTACCTATTATCAACAGGGGAATACGTATCAGCAGGGGAATTATAGTCAGCAGGGCAACCCTTACCAGCAGGGAAATTATACGCCACATGGTAATGCGTATCAGCAGAGTAATCTCTATCAGCAGGGAGATCCTTACGGCGGAAACGGTTATGGGAATTACAGCGGCGGCAGTTTTGAACCACAGAAAGCGCCCAATATTTTTCAACAGTTTGCCTTTTCTTTTGTGCCGACTTTGTATGAACGGCTGACGAAGGTGAAGGTCGGCAGCATGATCGGGTTCGTGACGCTTTTGGTGCTTGTGGCAACACTGCTTTCATTTGCATCGGTGATGGTTTCTTTCTCATCCATAGATATGGGAGAGATTGCGTCGAAACTGCCGGAATTTGCTTTGGAGGACGGGCGGTTGTATATGGAAGAAGATTTCCTGTTCGATGAAGGTAATGTGTTTGTGTACATGACGGAAGGGATCGACAGCTTTTCCTATGAAGACGCCGATGAGATAGCTGACGAAGGCTATCAGAATGTGATGTTAGTGGGGCGCGACCGCCTCTCTCTCATGCAAAACGGTGAGTATCAACAGCTTGATTTCAGCGATTTGGGGGACAGCTTTGCACTCAGCAGGGAGTGGATTGCGACGAAAATGGCGCCGTTTATTATGGTGATAATCATTGTGCTGTATACGGTCTTCTTTTTATGGAGAATCCTCTGGTATTTTCTGTGCGCTGCAGTATATCTGCTGTTTGCGATGCTCATTGCCTCTGTAATGAACAAGCGGGTGCCGGCGGAAGCGCTGTTTCGGACGGCCGTTTACGCCAAAGTACTTATGTTTGTAGTGGCGACGGTTTTTGATCTGATCCCTTTGGTGGATCTCTCTGTCCCGTTTCTGTTCCGGGTTGTCATTACGACCGTGTTTATGGGCTTTGCGATCGCGAAGCTGCCGGACAACCGTCCGACTCCTGCGCCCATGACGATGGGGCAGGGGTGGCGGTAAAGAAGAACAAAAAATATCTATCCCTGAAATGGCTCCGCAAAATAACCGGCGTGGGAAACAGGCTCCCCTCCGGTGAGAAGGTGGGTCACGTCGCCCATTACCTGCACACGGAAAATGGCATCGTTTTCCATCCGCTCCTCGCTTGACACGACAGTGACAGAGGTAGGCGCAAGAAAGAAGCCATGTAGAAGAAGAACCGGTGAAATGTTAAGAAGGTGGCTCAGCATCATACAGGTGACGCCCAGATGGCAGAAGATTACGATGGTGTCTTCTGTCTCTGCGCCGTCGCCTTTTTTTATGGTATTTGTTTGATAGTAGTTGTTATGTCTTGTGTAGCCGTAGGATGACAGAAGACCGTCCAGCCCTTCGCAGACTTCCCTGTATGCCGGAAGGAGCGCGTCGTTGGAACGGTAAAGTTCTGTATTTTTCCAGTCTTCTCTGTCGAACATTTCGGGAATTTCTGTCCAGTACGCGGGCATGAGGTCCCACGGTACGCCGTGGCGTCCTGTCACAGGATCATCAATAAAATAGGCAAATTCTTTCATCCATTCATAGGTAATCGCTTCACGGCCAACCGCTTCTAAAGAGTAGGAGGCGGTTTTTTTCGCCCGTCCCAAAGGAGAGCAGTAAAATTGGGTAATATGGTCCCACTTTGCCACCCGCTTCGCCAGAAGTTTTGCCTCCCGGATGCCTTTTTCTGTCAGGGAGTCATTCACATAATCGGGGTCTCCGTGTCTGATAAAGATAATTTTCATAAGTTTCGTGCCTCGCTTTTCAAATATTTAATTTTTATTTTTACTGGTACTGTTATATAATATAATAGCTGCAAAAGAAAAACAAGCGACGCGAAAGGACTGATAAAAGTATGTTTGGAAAGAAACGTGAAAACAATATAGGCATTCCGAGGGGAAAGGGAGTGGCGGGCGCAAAGATTGTGCTGGCGCTCGGTTTACTTGCCATTTTGGCCGGAAATTCCTATTATTCGATTCAGGAGGAGGAGCAGGCGGTGGTCTGTACCTTTGGTTCGCCCAAGGCGGTTACCACCCCGGGACTTCATTTTAAGATTCCCTTTATTCAGAATGTGACCAAGGTAAACACCACGATTCAGGGTTTCAATATCGGTTACCGGGATGGGTCGGATGATGACCCGACAGGCGATGACATTGAAGATGCGCTGATGATTACGTCTGATTACAATTTTATCTATGTGGATTTTTACGCTGAGTATCGAGTGACTGATCCGGTGAAAGCCCTCTATGCATCGGAGAACCCGGCATTGGTTTTGAAAAATATTGCCCAGAACTGTATCCGTACGACCATCGGTTCCTACAGTGTGGACAGCGTGCTTACCACGGGGAAAAATGAAATCCAGTCCAACATCAAACAGATGATTCTGGATAAACTGGAGACTTACGATATCGGTATTCAGCTCGTCAATATTACGATTCAGGACGCGACCCCGCCCACGGCCGAGGTGGAGAACGCTTTCAAGGAAGTGGAGACGGCCAAGCAGGGCAAGGAAACGGCTTTAAACAATGCCAACAAATACAGAAATGAACAGATTCCCAATGCGGAGGCGGAGTCCGATAAAATTTTACAGGATGCGGAGGCCAAAAAACAGGAGCGGATCAACGAGGCAAGCGGACAGGCAGCCCGTTTCAATTCCATGTATCAGGAGTACGCCAAATATCCGGAGGTGACGAAGAAACGTATGTTTTACGAGGCCATCGAGGACGTGCTCCCGGATGTGAAGGTTGTGATCGAGGGAGAGGGCGGAAAGACGACTACGATGCTGCCGCTTGACAGCTTTGTGACACAGGAGGCTTCCGACATTTCAGGAAACGGCGGTACTTTGGAAGCAGAGCCGGAAAAGACGCAGGAGGAGGAATAAATTATGGCTGATTTTACAGAGAATCCGAACGTGCAAAGTTTTGAACGATATAATTCCGACGGCACGAAGAAAAAGGATAAGAAAAAAGGAAAAGGCGGAAAGAAGTTCGGCGTGTTCTTTGGCATGCTGGTCATTGTCGGCGTCTTTTTGCTTATAAACTGTATGGTTGTGACAAAGCAGAACCAGTTTAAACTGATCCGTCAGTTTGGCCGTGTGGACAGGGTGGTGTCCGTGCCGGGACTCAGCTTTAAACTGCCTTTTGTGGAGTCCGTGGACACTGTGCCGAAGGAGCTTTTGATTTATGACCTTCCGGCGTCGGACGTCATTACCTCCGATAAGAAAACGATGATCGTGGACAGTTACGTGCTCTGGCGCGTGACAGACCCCCTGCGGTTTGCCCAGACCTTAAGCTGTTCCGTACAGAATGCGGAGGGGCGTATCGACGCCATCGTCTACAACGCTACGAAAAATACCATATCAAACATGAAACAGGACGAAGTGATCAGAAGCCGGGACGGCAAAATGACGATCACCGTTGACGAGGAGGGAACGGAACTTTCCGGGAACGATCTGGATCTGTCTGAGGGAAAAGAGGAAGTGATTGAGATTACTTCTTTGACCGAAGAGGTGATGGGGCAGATTAACCACGTGGAGGATCAGTACGGCATCGAGCTGGTGGCCGTCGAGGTCAAAAAGCTGGATCTGCCGGATGACAACAAGCAGGCGGTCTATACCCGTATGATTTCCGAGCGCGGCAACATTGCGGCACAGTACACGGCGGAAGGAAAATCCGAGGCGAAAATGATCGAGAATACGACGGATAAAGAGGTTTCCATCATGCTCTCCGACGCGAGAGCGAAAGCCGAAGCCACAGTTGCGGAAGGAGAGGCCGAGTATATGCGCATTTTGTCGGGCGCATACGCGGACCCGGAGAAGACGGACTTTTATTCCTTTGTGCGCGCCCTTGACGCGCTGAAGGAGAGCGTGGTGGGAGACAATAAAACGGTGATTCTGAACGAGGATTCTCCGATTACGCAGATTTTTAACGGACGATATTAAAGGGAGCGGACTGCGAAAGACAGCATTCTAGGCACGGGGATGCAGAATGGAAGCTGGCATGGATAAATATGAAGTTTTAGAAAAATATTATGGCTATCACGCCTTCCGGGAAGGGCAGGAGATGCTGATCGACCATATTCTTGCGGGGAAAGATGTGCTTGGCATCATGCCGACAGGCGCGGGTAAGTCCGTCTGTTATCAGGTGCCAGCACTGCTCCTTCCGGGGATTACGCTGGTGATTTCACCTCTGATTTCCCTGATGAAGGATCAGGTGCAGGCGCTCAATCAGGCGGGAGTTCATGCGGCTTATATCAACAGTTCTCTCTCGGAAGGACAGATCACGAAGGCATTGACCTTTGCGGAGCAGGGAAGATATAAAATTATCTACGTGGCTCCTGAGCGGCTGGAAACAGAGCGCTTCCTGCGCTTTGCGGGGGCGGTGGAGATCAGCATGGTAGCCGTGGATGAGGCGCACTGTATTTCTCAGTGGGGACAGGACTTCCGTCCCAGCTATTTACATATCGTGCAGTTTGTGAGACGGCTCCCGAAGCGGCCTATCCTAAGTGCGTTTACTGCCACAGCCACCGGGGAGGTCAGAGAGGACATAGTTTCTGTGCTGGGACTGGAAAATCCCAAGACGTTGGTGACGGGCTTTGACAGGCAGAATCTTTTCTTTGCGGTGGAACATGCGAAGAACCGCACGCGCTATTTGCAGCATTATGTGGCGGATCGCGGAAAAGAGAGCGGCATCATATACTGCGCTACCAGAAAAAATGTGGAGAAAGTGTACGAACAGCTTAGGAACGAAGGCATAGCGGTTACAAGATATCACGCGGGACTGTCCCCGGAGGAACGGCGGAACAATCAGGACGACTTTATCTATGACAGAAAACCCGTGATTGTGGCGACCAACGCCTTCGGCATGGGGATTGATAAGTCCAATGTGCGCTACGTGCTGCATTATAATATGCCCCAGAGCATGGAAAACTACTATCAGGAGGCGGGACGCGCAGGGCGAGACGGTGAGCCGTCTGATTGTATTCTCCTCTATTCGGCGCAGGATATTATGATCAACCGGTTCCTGCTGGAAAACAAGGAAAACAGCGCCGACTTTTCGCCGGATGAGCAGCTTACCATCCGGGAGCGGGACGAAAAGCGGCTTCAGGCCATGATCTTCTACTGCAATACAAAGGAATGTCTGCGCACCTGCATTCTGCGTTATTTCGGGGAGGAGAACGGGACTGCCTGCGGCAAATGCGGGAACTGCCTGAAACATTATGTGGAAAAAGATATGACGGCGGAGGCGGGACAAGTCATTCGGTGTCTGGAAGAACAGGGTGAAAGATACGGCATACAGGTAGTGATCGGCACGCTACTTGGCGGAAAAAGCGCGAAATTGCGGGAATACCGGGTACAACAGTATCCTTCTTACGGCACGTTAGGAAAATGGCGTGAACAGGAGTTGAAGGATCTGATCGGTCAGATGATGCAGGAAGGGTATCTGCGCCAGACGCAGGATAAGTATGGGCTTTTACAGACGACAGGGAAGGCACAGGACATTGTGGACGGCCTTTGCACGGTAATGGTGAAGCTGGAGCCGAGAAGCAGCCGGATGGCGGAAGAGGATGACAGAATCAAGGGCAGTACAAACCGGAGATCAGATATTCTAAATACAAGAGGACTCGCCTTTTTCGAGGAGCTTCGAGAACTGCGCAGGGAGATCGCCAGGGAGAAAGCGATACCGCCCTATCTTGTTTTTTCGGATAAGACACTGGTGGATATGTGCGTGCGTCTGCCCATGAACCGGGAGGAAATGATGGAGGTGAACGGGATGGGCGCCTTCAAGTACGAGAAATACGGAGCGCGGTTTCTGACCTGTATTTTGGAGTATACCGGTGGAATACGGGAGAAATTTTATTTTGGGGATTAGAACCATTCCTTTTTGCTTAGAGGTTTTAAATAGTTCTTTTTTAAGTCGCGAATATTTCCAAAGAAGGTTAGTTCAGATTTAGAGAACATGCTGTTTTTCCATTTGAGTTTAACCAGCTCTAATGTACATAGGAGGTCAGCTGCTTGAAAAAGTTTATATTCTGAGGGCATAACTTTACGAAAAATTGGGTTTGGAAGCAAAGCATTGAAAACAGAGGAAAGTATTTTACTAACTTCCACCTGACCGTTATCATAGTATATTTTACATCGTCAAAGCTTAGAAATTCTGTATAATATTCGCGAACAAATTGAGAAATTTGCTTGGACAAAAGCCCTGTAGCTTCAACAACATCTGCAATATGCTTTTTTTCAATGTAGAAGCACTTATAGCGGATATTAATCTGACGGATGAAGGCGACCATTTTGTTGAAAATACGGCGGCGCTCATGAACGGACATATTTTTGTAAATTTCTTCTTTGCGTATGATGGGACCTGTATGTATACACATGTTATCAAGTTTTAAGTAAGACAGCTCCCGATTTAGTCTTGAAATAGCAGGCTGGATGTCTTCGGTTTGGTTATGAAAGACCATTGTGATGATGTAGTAAGGGGAATGGGGGTTATATTCACCAAAATCACCGGATTCATCTATAAAAATGCTGAGTTCATTCAATATGGTTCACCTCTGTAATGGTAGTAAAAAAATGGCGGGGAACTTCCCCGCCATTGATGGACCTGGGTCAAACGACCAGCCCAAATGAAATCGTTGATTTCATTACCTATAGTATATGTTATAATTGTCAGAAGCGCAATGAAAATCTGAAATATACTTTATTAAGGGTTAGGAGAATATAAATAATTATGAAAACAGTCAAAGTAGCCGCCGCCATCATTACTCACAACGACCGTATTTTCGCCACCCAGCGGGGATACGGCGAATTTAAGGACGGCTGGGAATTTCCGGGCGGCAAGGTGGAAGAGGGAGAGACGCCGCAGGAAGCTCTGATCCGGGAGATACGGGAAGAGCTGGACACAGAGATCGAGGTGGGAGAGCTGTTTGACACGGTGGAGTATGATTATCCCACTTTCCATCTGTCCATGGACTGCTTCTTCTGCAAGGTTACATCCGGTGATCTGGTATTGAAAGAGCACGAAGCGGCGAAATGGCTGACCAGAAAAAGCCTTGACAGTGTGGCGTGGCTGCCGGCGGATCTGGATTTGATAGAAAAATTGAAACATGTTATGGAAGGAACACAGTGTTATACCGGAGACGAAGTCTGGTACAGACAGTTAGGAGAAAGAGAACTGAATCTGGAACTGTTTGCAAACTTTGTCCGTCATCAAAAAGTGAATATGTGCAGAAGAAAAATAGATGGCGAGTGGAAGACGGTGGCAGATCCGTTTACGGATGATTGGACACAGGAAGAGTACCGGATGTTAGTCGAATGTCTTAAAAATACCGTTCTGACGGGCGGGTTTGTATGCGGGGCTTTTTACAGAGGCGTCTTAAAAGGGTTTGTCTCAGTGGAGGCTGCGCTGTTTGGAGGTGAGCACCGTTATCTGGATTTGTCCAGCATCCATGTGTCGGAGGACATGCGCGGAAAGGGAATCGGCAGGAATTTGTTTGAAAGGGCGTCGGCCTTCGCGAAACAAAAGGAGGCTGGCAAACTTTACATATCGGCTCATTCGGCGGTGGAAACGCAGGCGTTTTATCGCTCTATGGGGTGTGTGGAGGCGAAATGGTATCATAGGGAGCATGTGGAACGGGAACCGTTCGACTGTCAGTTGGAATATTGCATTGAGAGATAATAAGAATATGGAACACACGACGAATGCACAGGAAAAACAAAACGGAATACTGGAAGGAGTCATCTGGAAACAGCTTTTGCTTTTTTTCTTCCCAATTTTGATCGGTACTTTCTTCCAGCAGCTTTATAATACGGTGGACACGGTGATCGTGGGGCAGTTTGCGGGGAAGGAGGCGCTGTCCAGCGTGGGTGGCTCTTCGGCGCAGATCATCAATATGGTGGTCGGTTTTTTTACGGGTCTTACGGCCGGGGGAACGGTTCTGATTTCTCAGGCATACGGGGCGTCTCACAGACAGAGGCTTGAGGATGCGCTGCACACGTCCTATACATTCGGAATCATAGGGGGAATCGGCTTGGGTGTTCTTGGCGTGGTGACAGCGCCGCTTGTTTTGCGTGCCATGAATACGCCGCCTGAATTGATGGAAATGTCCACACTTTACATAAGGATTTATTTCTCCGGTCTTATTTTTGTGTTTATCTATAATATGGGCGCGGCCATTCTGCGTGCCATCGGTGATTCCAAAAGACCGTTGTATTATCTGGTGGTGTGCTGTATTGTAAATATTGTGTTGGATCTGATTCTCGTGCTTTATTGTGGGCTTGGCGTGTTTGGCGTGGCGGCAGCTACATTGGTGTCGCAGGCGATCAGCGCTGGTCTGGTGACGTGGGCGCTGATGCACAAAGTGGACTGTATGGAGCTGTCGTTTCGTAAAATCAGGGTTCACCGGGAAGTGCTGACAAATATGCTGCAAATCGGATTTCCCTCCGGTCTGCAGGCATCTATGTACAGCATTTCCAATATGATTGTGCAGGCGGCGCTCAATCTGCTGGGCGTGGATACCATGGCGGCATGGACGGCCTACGGCAAGATCGACAGTGTCTTCTGGATGATCAATTCTTCTTTCGGCATTGCCCTGACTACTTTTGTAGGACAGAATTTTGGCGCGGGCAAATGGGAGCGGGTGAAGAAGGGAACAAGGGTCTGCCTGGGAATGGCGGTGGGAACTGCCGTCTGCCTGACCGCGCTTCTTATGATCACGGGACGGTTTCTGCTTGGGATCTTTACAGGGGACGCTGCGGTGGTGGAAATCGGGATGGCTATGATGCACAGCATTGCGCCCGCCTTTGTCATGTTTGTTTTTATAGAAATATTTTCCGGGTCGCTCCGGGCGCAGGGATATACTTTTGTGACAACCGTGATATCCGTGCTCGGTGTATGCGTGTTCCGTATTATCTGGGTGGGATTGATCACGCCGGGAAAGGGATTGCGGTGGATCGTTGCCTGTTATCCGATCAGTTGGATCATGTGCGCGGCATTGGTGAGCGGTTATTATTTTTATAAACAGAAAAGAATCATAACGAGAATGGAACAGGGCGGCAGATAGAAGGGAGAATGTGATGAATATTGATGCTTTTTTTGAGGAACTGGATTCCTATTTTGAAAAAAAACAGGTGGAAAAGATCGACGAATTTCTGACGGCCTCTTTGATGCAGGCCAAGGAGGAAGAGGATTATGCGGCCTATATTTCGATCTGCAATGAAATGATCGGCTTTTATCGGAGCGTATCGGCTTTTGAGAAGGCTTATACGGCGGCGGAGGATGTGCTGCTTTTGATGGAGGAGCTGAATCTGGAAGATACGGCGCACTTTGCGACCACCTTGTTAAATGCGGCCACCGCCTACAGCGCGGCGGGGGATTACGCGCAGGCGCTGCGGCTTTACAGGCAGGCTATGCAGATTTATGAAAGGCTGCTTTCGCCGGAGGACTACCGATGGGCGAGCCTTTACAACAACATGTGCATTATGCTGGAGAAGGCCGGGGAGAACGGGGAGGCTGTGGAGAGTGCGAAAAGAGCGCTTGCCATCATAGAAAAGCAGGAAGGAAACGAGGCGCAGACGGCCACCACGCTCACGAATCTTTCGCTGATTTATTTTAAACTTTCGGAGAATGAGGAGGCGAAGAAATGTCTTGCGCGGGCCATAGACCTTTTTGAACAGGGAACGGGGGAACCGAACGAGCACTACAGCGGCGCGCTGGCAGGGATGGGGGAAGCCTGTTTTCGGGACGGGGAGTATGAGAAGGCCCTCTCCTATTATGAACGGGCACTCAAAGATGTGAAGCGCCACTACGGGGAAAACATGAGCTACAGCATACTCTGCGAGAACTGTGCGGCGGTGTACGGGGCTATGGGAAATGAGGAAAAACAAAAAGAATATGCGGACAAGTCGCGGGAAGTGCTCGGGCGGCTTCAGGGAAAGGCTGAATAAATATCCGGCGTGTTTTTTGGAATCGGATGGATATGAACGGTATGGAAGGCAGGGGAAAAGCCTGGCCGGTTGGCAGGGTTAATAAAATGTCAGGAAATGTGGAAAGAATGATGGAAGAGAATCGTGGGGCGGGTATGAAGGGTTTGGAGTTGGCGAAAAAATATTATGAGACATATGGCAGGCCGTTGATATTTGAACAGTTTTCGGATATTGCAGATCAGGCGGCCGCCGGGCTTGTGGGCTATGGATCGGAGTGTTTTGGATTTGATGATGCAATTTCTGCGGATCACGATTACGGGCCGTCTTTTTGTGTCTGGCTGCCCCGCGAGACTTACCGGCAGTATGGGAAAGAGATGCAGGCGGCTTATGACGCCCTGCCAAAGGAATTTATGGGTTTTTCCGGACGTGTGGAGGAGGAGCAGGGAAAAGGGCGCGTAGGCGTGCTCTGTTTGGAGGACTTCTATCTGGAAATACTTGGCAGAGACAGCGCGCCGGAGACGGCGGCGGCGTGGTTTGCGGTTTCGGAAGCGGCGCTTGCCACGGCGACAAACGGCGCGGTATTTGAAGATCCGTGCGGAGTATTCACCGGAATCAGGGAGGGGCTTCTGGCCTACTATCCAAGGGAAGTGTGGCTGAAAAAGCTGGCGGAGAGTCTGGCAAAGGCAGCGCAGGCGGGACAGTACAATTACGCCCGCGCCATGAAGCGGGGGGAGCGCGTTGCGGCGGAGCTTGCCCTGACAGAGTTCGTGAAAGAGGCGATGCAGATCGTCTATCTGCTCAATAAAAAATACGCTCCCTTCTATAAGTGGATGCACAGGGGGATGAAGGAGCTTGCCGTCTGCGGTGAGATCGGGGATATGCTTTCGCTTCTCTATCAGATTCCAGATCCGGCGGCGGCCTGGGAAGGCACAGCGCCCACAGATTATCTGTACCATCTGAACACGGATGACGGCAGGGTGCTGGTGATCGAGGCGGTCTGTAACGTGCTGGTGCAGACGCTTAATGAAATGGGACTTTCTGACAGGCAGGATAATTTCCTGCAGAATCATGTGGGGGAAGTGCTGGGGAAAATTTGAGGGAAAAACACTATATCTTGTGGTAAAGGACTCGCTGTCGGAGTGACAGAGGGTCTTTTTTTGTGGGGGTAATATTGTAAAAACGGAAGAATTGTGCTACAATATCCAGAGATTATAGCCGATAATAATTATATCGGATTGTTTGCGGAATGACCGGGTATTTACTTTCAGATAAAGGAATAGGGGAAGAAAGAAGGAATGAGAAGGATGAAGAAAAGCAGGCTTTATCGGATGGGATCAGCACTTCTGGCGGCGGTGATGGTGGTTACCTGTATGCCGCAGACGGGACTCTATGCCCGGGCGGAGGAGATTCCGGTTACTGAAGCGCAGGAGGAACCAGATATATTAGGCGAAACTGCGTCTCCCTCTTTTATTGGCAGCTTGTATGCGCCTGTGCAAGACGAAGAAATTGATTTAAAATCAGGGGGGCTCGGACTACCAGAGTTTTCGGTTGATTTCAGTTCCGTGACCGTAAAGGATAAAACTTATGATAGCAAACCGCACAGCATTAGCGGATATGCGCTTTGGACGCCGAGAGAGCAGAGTTTTGACTGGAACTATAAAGTGACAGGAAAGACGTTCAAAGGCGAGTCGTATGAAAGGGAAAAGCAGGTGAATCTGCTGTATGGCGATTTGCCAGCAGGTTTTGCTGCGCCCTATGAGGAGATTGCACCTGTTGAGTGTGGTAGCTATACATTAACGATTTCTGTCGAAGTTGACGGAGGAAAGTATGAGGTTGACAAGAGCAGTCTGGAGATGAGTTCCCACTTTTGGATACTTCCCCTGCAGCGGAGCGAGACAGTACTTGTTGGTGTATCTGGAATAGCCGATAAAGACTATGACGGCCAGCCTTATGATATCTTTCCTAAAATCGCTAACGCGAAGGTACAGACTGACAAAGGCGTGGACATTTCGGACAAAGTGGATCTGAAATTTAAGATATTTGGAAAAACTGAGGACGGAACACCGTATGAACAGGCCATTGACAAGAACACGCCAGCCGATGATTTGCCAAAGGCTGTTGGTCAGTATATGTTGTATGTCAGTCTTGTTGAAAATGACGAGCTTGATTATCTTCCGAATGAATGGACGTTTCCCTTTGCGATCAAACGACACGGGGTAACGGTCACTGTAATTGATCAGGAGAGGCATGTGAGCAGTGACGCCGGGCTGAAGGTGGATGATGTGCTGCCGGGCAACATCGCTGACCAATGTAAAGTAAAAGGACTCCTTGACGCTGATCTGGCTCAATTTTATACCGATTTGAAGGTTGCGGTACAGCAGAATGTAGATTTTTCCCAGACAGGAATTTACGATCTGGCTGCGACGGGAATCAATGCGCAAGACTGGTCGAATTATGATATTACTTATGTGGCAGGGAAACTGAGAGTCAAGGCGAAGCTTACGGGAATAAAGGGAGAGCTTAAAGATGTTACAAATGTGACAAATGGTCTGTCACTTGCACAGATTGCAGAGCAGTATCTACCGAAGAAAACTACGATTTATCTGAGAAACGGTATTGACATACCGGAAAATGAGGCGCCGGATATCGAAGATTCTGCGGAGATTATCTGGGATACCTCAAGGCCTGCTCCCGGTTATTCTTACAAGGAGGGAGAGAAGAAGGAACAGACCTTTAAGATGCAGGGAACGATAACTGTGCCAGAGCTCGTGTATGCCGATGAGGGGATGCAGTTGACTGTGATAGTCGGTGTAAGTGTGCGGGAAGCGTACGAAGGGCAGGCATTGAAGCCGTATGCTGATGTTCAGGCCGGGACGGTGGCTGTGGGAACGAAAGTGACTCTGGCTACCAATGAAGGCGGCGCGCAGATATACTACACCGTGCAGGGCGAAAATCCATCGCTGTCGTTGACGACGAGACGGTTGTATAAGGAGCCTATTGAGATCACGAACACCATGACGATCCGCGCCATCTCCAGTATTTATGGAAAAAGGGACAGTGAGGAATTAAGACTTACTTATTATTTGGATAAGACATTAGAACCGGGAGGCAGTGACCCTGACGACCCGGACAATCCGACTGTGCCGGATGAGGATATTCCTAAGGATGATAACGGCAATAAATTACCCATTCCGGAAGATTTATGGGTGACAGACGTGACAGCGTATGTCTATACTGGAAAAGTGATCAAGCCGGAAGTGCGGGTCTACGATCACAAGAAGCTGTTAGAGGAGAAGAAAGACTATACTATCAGCTATAAGAACAATACGAATGCTGCTGATAAAAACAGCGAAAAAGCGCCGACCATTACGATCAAAGGTAAGGGTAATTATGAGGGGACGCTCCTAAAAAAATTTACGATTGCACCAAAAGATATCAGGGAGTCGGATGTGAAAGCAGACAATCTCACAGTGGCTTTCAACAATAAAGCGCAGAAACCTGTTCCTGTGGTCACATGGAATGGAAAGAAGCTTTCGGCAAAGAGGGATTATGTCTTCGATGCAACTCCCCAGACGGCAGCCGGAACTTATGAGATTTCCCTGAAAGGTACCGGAAACTATACAGGGGAGCGGAAGATTTCTTTCATTATTACAAACGGTGTGCCAGTACCGAAGCTGACGGTCGGCAAGATCACGAACCAGACTTATACAGGGGAGGAGATTACGCCGGAGCCTGTGGTGAAGAATGGAAAGGAGCTGCTTGTCAAAGGGAAGGACTATACGGTTTCCTATGAGGATAATGAGAAAGTAGGAACTGCATCCGTCATCATCAGAGGTCAGGTAAACAGCAGATATGTCGGTGAGAAGCGGGTGACATTTGCCATCAAAGAGGCGGCCGTGATGAACAAGGCCAAAGTGGATCTGCAGTTTGAACCATCGGCGGTTTATACCGGTAAGGAAATAGTAGCGTCAAGATGTGTAGTGACAGTGAATGTTAAGATCGACGGTGTCACACAGACACGCACGCTTGAAAAGGATAAGGACTATAAAGTGACTTATCAGAATAATATAAAAGCCGGGAAAGCGACGGCTGTGTTCGAGGGGATCAATGCCTACAAGGGTACCTTGAAGAAGACTTTTAAGATCAGTGCCTATGACCTGCAGCTTGATCAGGACAAAAAGCTGCAGATCCAGACAGCGGAGTCATATCCCTACATGAAGAATGGCAGTACACCCAAGCCAGTTGTGAAATTTGGGACGAAGACGCTTAAGGAGGGCACAGATTATACGGTCTCCTACAAAAATCATACTGCGGCTGGAAATGTTGCATCTATGACGATCACGGGGAAAGGCAATTTTGCGGGTCGCGTGGTAAGAGGTTATAATGTTGGAGTGCAGGATATAGCGAACATGACTGTGAAACCTGCAGATAAAGTATTTAAGGCAAAAGCCAATATTTATAAGACGAAAGTCCAGGTGCTTGACTCAAATGGCAAGGCACTTTCAGCCGGAAAAGATTATGATAAAAATGTAACTTATACTTATACGCAGGGAACAGATGTGGAAGTTGCCAATGTGGGTAAAGTGAGAAGAAAAGCTGGCGATCTGGTGGAAGCTGTGGATATCATTCCAGCAGGAGCGGTGATTCGGGTGACGGTCAATGCAGCTGGCAGCAATTATCAGGGGATGGCCACAGGGACCTACCGATTTGTGAGGGCAGACATTGCAAAGGCCAAGGTCAGTGTACCTCCGCAGACTTATACGGGAAAGGCGATCACCCTAGAGGAAAAAGACATCGTGGTATCTGTAGATGGGATGTCTGTCTCCGCAGAGGAATATACAATTTTGGAGTCGGGGTACGTCAACAATGTGAATAAAGGTACCGCTAAGTTGACCATTCAGGGAAAAGGCAATTATGGTGGTACAAAAACAGTGACATTTAAGATCAAAGGGAAAGGACTGCTTAGTCAAATATTTGGATAATTGTCGTAAAATGCTTGCATAATTTTCATAATTGAGTAGAATAGAAGTATATGCAATGATATTATGTCAATGCAATATGGATGTGAAATATCCAGATATAGTAGGAATTGAAGGAGCGATCCCTATATGGCGGGGTTTGAAGTTGCGGGGAGAAGACTGAGGACAGAGGCAGACTATAAAGCAGCCCTCCGGGATCAGGAACTCATTCAGAAGATTCGCTCTCAGGTTGATATGGAGCAGCCGGGAGAGGTGATTACTCTGTATGCGGATATGCAGGCGGGGAAATATCGTTTTGAGACGGTTGTCGGAAACGATTTCGATGATGAGATCTATGAGCTTGCAGAGAGTTATAAAAAGCAAGGATACCGTAAAGACAGCAGACTACCTGCAGGTAAAAAGCGAAAACAGAAATCTGAGAAAGCTGCGGGAAAAGCAACAAAGACTAAATCTAAACAGAACAAAAACGAAAAGAAGCAGAAGGTCTCCCTTGAAGACTATGACAAGGATATGCAAAGGGAGATTCTGGCTCAGATCAAAAAGCGTGACAGACACCGTAAGCTCTTGGTTGCGCTTTGCGGCATTGTTGCGGTAGGTTGTTTTGGCTATTTTGGGATGTATTCCTTTTTTGTCGAAAAGAATGAGATGGATTATGAGAATCTTTCCCGTTTGAAGGGTGACAGCAGCCTGACTGGCAGTCTTTTCCGTGGAGTGACGATACACTACACGGAGGAGGAAGAAGTCGAATTGGAGGTTCTGGAGGAATACCAGACATTATACAATAAGAACAGAAAGCTAATCGGATGGCTAAAAATTGACGATACAAATATAGATTATCCGGTAATGCAGACTGCCAACAACGAATATTATCTGGATCACAATTTTAATCAGGAATATGACAAAAACGGCAGCTTGTTTCTTGACAAGGACTGTGATGTGGTACGTAGGAATACCAACCTGATAATATACGGACATCACATGAGATCAGGAAAGATGTTCGGTAATCTGAACAGCTACAGTAGTAAGGAGTATGGGGAGAAGCATTCGCTGATCCAGTTTGATACTATATATGAGAAGGGAACATACGAGGTGATGTATGTGTTCCGTTCGAGAATTTTTAATGAGGATGAAGTGGTTTTTAAGTATTATCAGTTTTTTGATGCTGCTTCTGCAACGGAGTTTGATTCCTATATGCAGGAGATGGCGGCCTTATCCCTGTATGATACAGGTGTGACGGCGAGCTATGGAGATGAACTCTTGACACTTTCCACCTGTGACAGTTCTGAGGCAGACGGCAGGTTTGTGGTAGTGGCCAAGAGGATCAGCTAGCAGACCAAAAAACTGGTTGGCATAAATTAGAATGTGTGGAGGGAATGAGGAGAAACACCATGGCGAAAAAGACAGCAGCAAGAAAGCCTAAAAGAAGATTAAAGAAAACAGCGCGGCGGAGTCTGGCAGTGGTTCTTATGATTACTGCAGTGATTGTGGCAGCGATTCCTGCGCCGGAGAACTTGGCTGTGAATCCACAGGCGGGAGCAGAACCCGTAGTATCGCCGGTGGCGTATGTGTCAGCGGAGGATGCAGGGGTTTTAAGCACGCCGCCCAAAAATGATTATGTTTATGATCCGAAAAATCCGAGTGTTACGGAGGAGATGGTTAATCAAAAGATAGAAGCTGCCATCAGCGCGAATCCGGCGGTGTTGATTCCTACGGAGATCGTTGCCTTTCGTGGCGACGAGATGTATCTTACATGGCAGTTTTTATATGAGCCGAAGGGTAAGAATGGTCGGCTTTGTAGATATAATGATGAGTTCCCGGTAGATGAGGTGGATTTGGGCTTACAGCCGAATCGATCATATTTTTTCGTGTATAAAAATGCTTATGATCTATACTTTTCCAATCCGGAAGGGTTAAATAACAGTGCTGATGAGACAACCACATTGGAGAATATGGATAATCTGAAAAAGAAAGCGGATGGTTCTAATCCTCAGTTTTATCCTACTGATCCCATTGAGTTTAATTATGAGCATATTGATCGGAAGACAGAGCAGAATACTTTGGAGGAGGAATACCAAAAGTTCTTTACAACTTACTTTAAGGCTGACTTTGATGTGAAGGTTGCTTCCTTTAAAGCCTACTGGAAAGACTATAACAAAGCTTACGATGCGTGGATCAAAGATAATCCCGGTGATATAACGGGGGCGAAGCAGGCTGCTGAAGCAGCAGCGGGAACACCACCTGATGCGCTCAAGAGGACTCCAAGTGAGATCAGTAACGACGGAGATCAGAAAAAGTTTTTCTGTGAGCACAACAATATTTTAAAAGGTACGGGTTACACACTGGAGAATGCAGCGGATACAAGATTTGGCGCAGCGGAAGATCAGCGAGTATATGTGGCGCATGGAGGTTCGGTTTCCGATGAGTCAGATTATAAAGATGTGAACGGTTATCTTGTAAAAAGAGAGACTCTCACAATCACGTCAATTGGTTATCGGGCTTTTGCGGGAGTACATAACGTTAAACAGATCAAGATAGATGAAAATGTAAGGACAATTGAGCAGAGTGCTTTTGAGGGAGCAAGAATCAGTGGCGTGAGTATCGGAAATGCCAATACGATAGATGACCGCGCTTTCTATGGATGTACAGATTTGAAGACGGTGACTTTTACCGATAAGGCTCCTACGAATACCATTGGCGCTGAGGCCTTTTATGGGTCTGGAATTAATACAAAGCTGGTGCTTCCGTCCACGCTTTCCACAATCGGACATGGTGCTTTTGCAGGATGTCTCGACTTGAGTGATGTGGAGTTTTCTGACACGGGACAGAAATGTTCAATAGGAAATTATGCTTTTTATGGGGATACCAGATTAACCAACATGAATTTTGCCCGGAGAATCTTCACCAAGATTGGTAAATGTGCTTTTGCTATTGCTGCGCCGAGTGGTGATACAATGACAGAGTTCCATTTTCCGAGTGAAGGTCTTGAAGACATGGATGATTATGTTCTTGCAAATCGCCGTGGACTTCAGAATGTTTATATTGAAAATTATACGAAAAGAATACCAAACAATACTTTTTACAACTGTTTTGGCTTAAAGCGTGCTGAATTTTCGGATAAGTGTGGGGCGGCAACCTTTGGAGAAAATCTCTTTAAGGACGTGACGGAGGACACCTTCTGTGTGTACGGCCCGGAGCTTTACGCAAATGAGCCTGCTGGTCCAAGAGTAAGCACATGGGATGCTGTGCGGACTGACGGCAAGGGAATTCCCTATGTTTATGTGAAGGACGGGAAAAAGTATTATGAGATGGCGCTTGAGAGCAACGGAACGAGATACCGCTATGCGGCCAGTGAGGATGGCGCTCTGATCTCTTGTGCATTAATTTCAAAAAATACGGGGCCGATAGATCTGATAATTCCTGAGAAAATTGGTGATATCAAGATCAACAGCATCGGGCAGGGCTGTTTTGACGATAAGGAGCTGCGTGACGTAATCCGCAGTATTACCATAAAAAATAATTCTATCAGTGCAATCGGGGATGGTGTGTTTCGTGACCTGAAAAAGCTGAAGAAGGTACGGATCGGTGATTCCGTGACAAGTATTGGGGCGAATGCATTTGCGGGTTGCTCTAGCCTGTATGATGTGTACTTTACGAAGCCGACTGAAGGATATACAGCTTTGAAGATCGGCGACAGCGCTTTTGTGACGACAGGTGACCATCTGACTTTCCACGGGGATATCGTTGAGGGTTATGCGCCTTTTGAACTGGCAACCGATAAGGATAATGTACTGAGGGACCCTGACCGGCCGAATTACCCGCCGGTAAATATATGTTACCAGAGCCTTTGGGACAGTGAGCAGGGAGCGCATCTGACTGTGATGCCGGATAAGGATACCGGGGATGTGACGCTCTTAGACTATCCTAAGTTTAAGGACTTAGAAAATTTTACAAGAGATGACGAGCTGCAGGATTATTGCGCTGATATGGAAGAGTATTATTATTATACGGTGTACAATACTGACAGCAGTGAAGTGAATGATATGCGGACGCAATATGCGATTATTTTCGATGCATGGCGTCTGGGTTCACAGGGACCTGCAAGTGTGACGATCGGTGATCAGGTCATCTTGAAAAGTGAATATGAAAAGGAGATGGAGAAACGGTACGGCCCGTGGATTAACCCTGTCTACTGTGATGGTGCATGGAAAGATCATCTGCTTACCGGAAACAATGAGGATGGGACAGCAAAAGGAGCGGTGATGGATTTCTTATTTGAGCCGCTTATTGTAGAGGCGGCAACGGACCCGACTCCATACTTTGATAAGTATCCTTACAATTTCATGGATAACTATGAAAACTGGCTTACTATGGATACGGCGTCCTATGGGGCGTTGCCTGAGTATAAGCAGGTGTCTGAGAAAGTGTGGAATTTTATTCACGGTACACAGGATATTTATGTGCCAAAAGGAGTAGATTCCATAGATGTAATTTCCTATATGGAAAAGAACCGTGACAATTATAATAAATACATCAAAGACCGTCCGGCGGATACCATGTATACGACAACGCTTGGCGGTGCGGTTCCTGGCCTGTTTAGCGGTTACTATAAGGATTATGATGAGGATGATGACAGAGAGCAGGATGTGAGGGGAAATGACACAATCAAGAGTGTGATTTTGAATGACATTAAGGTTCTGCCGGATTATGCTTTTGACAGTTGCGAGCAGTTGAGCAGAGTGGAGATTCCCGCGGTGACAAAGGTAGGTAAGCTGCCTTTTAGAGGATGTGAAAATCTGATTAATCTGGTCGGTAGCCCGGATTACCCTGCGGAGAGAGGTATTCTATACGAGAGACACAAGGATGCGGACGGAAACGACAGATATCGGATCATTGAGTGTCTGCCTTCACGAGGCAAACCGAACAGCGGTAATGAAGAACTTTCAGTTTCCACGATATCATCTGCGACTGACAGCCTGATTTCGTTTTTGTGTGAGATCTGTGAGACAGATAAGAAGCTTGAAGATAGCAGGGAAGTGTCAGTGCCAGCTATTGCAGAGAGCGCATTTGAGGGATGTAAGTATATCTCTATTGTGAATCTGATGGATGCAAAAGGACTTAAGACGATTCCGAAGGATGCCTTTAAGGACTGCGAGAGAATCGGTCAGATGATTCTGCCCGGTTCCGTGAATAAGATTGATGACAATGCCTTTACCCGCACGGCGGAGTCTGGCACGACACACGCCAATGTGACGATCTACGGCAGAGAGGTGGATATTGCGGATACGGCGTTTACGCCCAGAAGCGATTTCACGATCTTTTCCTATGAAGATTCTGCGGCGAAGCGTTACGCGGACAGATACCAGATTGATTTCCAGCCGCTTAACGCGTGCAGGGTGTGGTTTTACGATTATGATGGCACACCTCTTGGCAGTGAAGTAACCGTGGATAAAGGTACAAGAATTACGGATTTACCGACAGAGGCGAAGAAGGTCATGGAGGATAACCATCGTCCGGGCTATAAGTTTGACAAGTGGATGAGCGATGAAGGCAAGACGCTGGATGATCCTATCGAGAATGATATGACTGTTTTCGTGGCGCAGTACACCAGCGACGGCACGATGGTTGACGGCAAATGCAGCGTGCAGTTCGTACATGGCCGGACAGGACAGGTGTTCAGCGGAAGAGGCGCGGACGAAAATGACAGATATCTGATTGTGCCCGGAACAAGCTTTGCAGATCCCTTGAACGGCGGTCTTCCGACACCAGTACCTTCACCGAACCCGACTGAGGATGGATATTCATTCCTAAATGAATACAGAACCGATATGGGTGAGGTATGGACGCCCGAGACGATCATCAACCGGAATATGACGGTGCTTGCGCTCTTCGGACAGAATGGCGGCGATGGAAATAGCAGTGGCGGCAGTACCAGCAGCGGCTCCGGTAGCACCAGTAAGAATACGACTACCAGCAAAAACAGCGGCGGTAGCAGTAGCAGCAGTAGTAAAAAGAGTAGCAGCACCAGCAGCAGTTCGACTTCCAGCAGCTCCACAAGCGCTACCTCCACCACCTCAAGCGGTGTGGGACAGTACACGGTATTTGTGGAAGGCGGAAGCGGTTCCGGCAGTTATGCGCCGGGTACGGTAGTTATTATCTCCTGTTATATGCCTGCGGAAGGCATGAGATTTGAGAAGTGGACGACAGAGTCGAATGGCGTGGCTCTCGCCAGCACGACTATGACCACAACGACATTTACGATGCCGGCCAACAACGTGACGGTTAAGGCGAATTACGTGGAGGCTCCGACTACGCCTACGGTGGCGGTAAATACCGGCGGTGGCGGCGGAACCGGGAATACCGGAAACAACAGTACGACGACCAATGGCAACGGAAGTACCCAAGTAGATATTGAGAAGCCGGGAATCTCTAACAGAGATCTGGCGACGGCGAACACGAACGGTTCTTCGGATAACTTCATCGTGAAGATCTCCGAGACGGATGAGGCGACTCGCGCGGTGGCGGCGGCTCTCACGAACAAGTACGGTACATTGGACAATATCCTGTACTATGCGATGGATATCAGTCTCTATGATTCTACCGGAACCACAAAGATTTCGGATACTACGGGACTGTCTGTGGACATTACCGTCCCGATTCCGGATTCGCTGGTGGCTTACGGTGGCAACAATATGGCAGGTGCGGTTATTAACGGCGATCAGTTGGAAAGTCTGAACGAGAGCTTTACCACGATCAATGGCGTACCTTGTATCCGTTTCCGTGCGACGCACTTCTCGCCTTATACGATTTATGTTGATACCGGAAATCTGGTGGAGGGTATGCTTGACGTAACGCCCAAGACTGGTGACCCGATTCATCCGAAGTGGTTCTTATCGCTCGGGCTGGCTTGTCTGTCGATCATTTTGTTCCTGAAGAAGGACAAAAAGGTAAGGGCAAAGGCATAAGGGATTTATGATCCCGAGGGGGAATCTTATGAGGAAACGAATAAGAAAGCTGATCGGCACGCTGCTCTTAGTGACAGCGATTGTCGTGACACAAATTCCTGTATCAGATGTGGAGGCGGAGGATTCCTCCGCCGCATCTGATTTTAGTATGGATGGAACTACATTAGTGAAATATAACGGCACGGCTGAGAACGTGTCTCTTTCCAATCAGGTTACAAAGATAGAGGCGGAAGCCTTTGCCGGGAATGATCATGTGCGCAGCGTTACTTTGGGTGACGCTGTGGAGGTCATTGGTGCGAGGGCTTTTTCAGACTGCGTTCATCTGGAGAGCATAAACATTCCTGACAGTGTGGCGGTTATTGAGAACGCGGCATTTTCCGGCTGTCCTTCCCTGAGAAAGGTTTCCATCGGAAAGGGGCTTGAGAATCTCGGGAACGGTGTTTTTGCCGGAGATTATAGTTTGTCATCGGTGGACTTTTCCAGTGACAATCCCTATTTTATCTGTGACGACGGCGCAATTTATAATAAAAAAGGATGGGATGTGCTTTATCAGGTGCTTGCTGGCAGGAAAGCGGATTCCTACAATATGCCTTCCTCGGTGAATAAGATCAGGCCCTATACCTTCTGGGGAGATTTTAATCTGAAAGCTGTGAGTATCAGCGGCAATGTGTCGGAGATCACGGGCTATGCGTTTTCCAACTGTAAAAATTTGAAGGATGTTACCATTCCGTATGCCGTAAAAAGGATTGACATGAAGGCGTTTGAGGATTGCGTCAGGCTGCGTGACATCACAATTCCTATTTCGGTAAGCTCGATTCACTCCACGGCTTTTGACGGCTGTACAAAGCTTGCAATTCATGCGGAGCCCGGTTCCTATGCGAAGCGTTTTGCGGAAACGCTTGTTCTCGATGACATAGAGGTATCTGAGTATGAGGAGGCGCCGATTCCCGGGAGCGTCAGTGAGAACGGTGCGGATGCGCCTGTTGTGGGACCGGTGGATTATTATCATGAGGTAACCCATATGAACGCCATGGAGGCGGAGGAAGACGATTCCCGTGTGAAAGCCAAATCCCGTGTAGTCGGGCAGGAGGTTTATGTACTGATAGATAACGCCAAAGCAACTGTGAATGTGGGAGGCACCGGAGAGATTCTGGGCGGCGAGCCTGTAGTGGAAGAACCTGAGCCGGATACGGTTCCCGGTCTTGAGGGATCAGAGGATGCTAAGGGCGGTTCTTTCCCGAAATATACGGTAGTGAACGGTGAAATCATCGCGGCGCAGGCTTATTATGACGGTGATATGTCTTCCTGCGACATACCGGACGGTATCCGCCGGATCGGGGAGTTTGCCTATGCGAGATCAGCGGTGAATACAGCGAGGATACCTGAAGGGGTAGAAGAGATCGGGTATGCGGCATTTTATCATTGTAATGAGTTGACTGATGTGGTTATTCCCGGCAGTGTGAAGGAAATTGGCGTTTCTGCTTTTGACAAGACGCCATGGCTTTCCGGATGGAAAGCGAACGCAGGCGAAGCGGGAGAGTTTCTGGTTGTGGGGGACGGTATTCTGCTTGCTTACAGAGGAAAAGGCGGTGCAGTTGCGATTCCCGATTCTGTTAAGGTGATCGGCCCGGAAGCCTTTCAGGGCTTGGGCAGCATAAACAGTGTACATATCCCGGACAGTGTTTCCGTGATCGGAGAAGGCGCGTTTGACGGCTGTACGAATTTGACTTCGATCAGCGGAGCCGAATGTGTGCGGCAGATTCGTGACAGGGCGTTTGCAGGCTGTCCGATTCGCACGGTTATTATACCGGCGTCCGTGGAACAGATCGGGCTTCGGGCGTTTGACAATGACAAGATAAAGGACGGTGTGGTCTATTTTGCAGGGGATCAGATTCCTGCCCGTTCTTATGAAAGTGCGGCTACGAAACTTTACCGGGATACTTACAGAGGGCAGGTCTTTACGGGAACCCGCGTTGCGGTGATCCCGGCGGGAGTAACGGATTTGACCGGAACTTGTTTGTCAAAGGCTGGCGGAGATTTTACAGGGGTTATCTGTAGAAGGCAGGGTGCAGCCGCGGATGGCATGTCAGACGAAGCTGTGGCCGAAGCAGAAGAAATATCGGGCAGACAAACAGAGGATGCGGCGGACGATACCGACAGGGCGAATCGGAAGGAAGAAAGTGCGGAGACAGAGAAAGAAGAGCATCCGGAGGAAGATAATAGCGGCATCCTTACCATCCTTGCCAGAAGAGGCGGCGGCCCGGGTCCCGGAGAGACTGTGGAGATAGACGGCCGTACTTATACGTTGGAGGCCGGGTCGGAAACGCTTTCAGATGTAGAGCGCGAGAAACCCCAGACAGGAATTACCGTAAAAAATAACAGCTACTCGATACCGCAGGACAGCTTCGTGACGGCGGTTATGGAAGGCAGCGAGGGCAGCTATCGGTTAGATATCGCGGACAGCGAAGAGGCGAAGATAAAGATTGGGGATGTGTACAAGTCGATCTACGGCAATAAACTGCCGCATTCCCTGCATGCTTATGATATTACCATGACAGACACGGTGACCAATGTGCCGATTACGGGACTGGGGAAACAACGGGTGGAGATTACCATGCCCCTTCCTTCCGGCGTGCTGCAGGAAAATTTGCATGTGGTATGTCTGGATGGGGACGGGCAGCTCGAAGAGGTGGACAGCCGGATTGTTTCGCTGGATGGGAAAGATGCGGTAGTATTTCAGGCGGCGCACTTCTCGGCATATGGAATTTATAATTACGGTACCGGTCCGGCGGTGGCGGATGTGAGAGACGGGCAGGCAGTATTTACTTCTTTGGGGAAAAAGGATATTTCCCCCGACACCGGTGATCACAGCATTCATCCCAAATATTTCCTTGGCGCAGGTTTGTTCTTTGCGGCGATGGCTATGTTTTTCTATCGGAAGACGACATGGGCGAGGTGGCGGAGAAAACTGAACAGGATCAGTAACAGAAAATAAATTGGCGTATGAGCGCATAATAAAATTCCCGGCATGTTGTATTTGTAATGCCGGGAGTTTTTGACTTGACATATATATGTGCGGCATATATGATAATGAATAACAGAAAATTTCAGGAACATGCATTTCGCGTGTAAGACATATTCTGTCAGTTTTCCCAATTGTAATTCACTTATATACACATCAGGTAGACATGTGCATTTTCATGCGGATCAAATGTCTCTATTTGGCAAAACAGAGTGGATTCTGTATTTGTTCACATCAAAAAGGAGGTTTCTATGTCAGATCAAAGTAAGCCAAAGAAAAAAGAACAGATAGTTAATAGTCACCCACGAGATAGCGGAAGTAAGCTTATTTTCGGGAACGCGGAGTTGTGTTCACAATTTTTGCGAAACTATATGAATATGCCTGTTCTTAAAAATGTCCGTCCGGAAGATATTGAGGATGTCACAGAACGGTATCTCCCGATGTTTACGGAAGAAAGAAATTCAGATACGGTAAAACGTATAAAAATGAAAGGAAATAATACGCTGTTTTTTGTATCTCTTATTGAACATAAAACAAAAGTGGATTATAATGTAAGTATGCAGATGCTTCGTTATATGGTTTATATATGGGAAGACTATGAAAAAGAAATGGAGCGAAAGAAAAAAGGTATCAGTAAAACAAAGGATTTTCGCTATCCACCAATTCTTCCTATCGTATATTATGAGGGGAGCGGGAAATGGACGGCTGTTCGTAATGTACAGGACCGGATATTGGCGGATAAGGCTTTTGAGCCATTTACACCGAAGTTCTTTTATAAGCTGATCCAATTAAATGATTACAGTGTGAGGGAACTGGTCGAAAAAAATGACGAATTATCTTTGCTTATGTTGATCAATCGGTTGCAAAGCACGGAGGCATTCAGAGAGCTAAATTTACCGGAAAATTATTTAAAGAATCTCGCCGAAAATTCTTCAGAAGAGTTGTTAGACATTATAACAAGAATTACAACTGTCATGTTGAGGCATTTGCATTTGGACGAGGATGAGATTATGGATTTTACAGATCAGGTGAAGGAGCGAAAAATGGCTGTATTATTTGAACATTTTAAAGATGTGGATATCCCAGCGGTACGTAAAATTGCACAGGCCGAGGGACGCGCTGAAGGCCATGCACAGGGACGGGCTGAAGGACGCGCCGAAGGACGTGTGGAAGGTCAAAAGGAGGGAGAGGAGCGTTTTGCCCGATTGGCACAGTTTTTGTTACAAGACAATCGCGAGGACGATCTGATAAAGACGTTTACTGACTTGGAGCATCGTAAGCGTCTTTATGGGGAATATCAGTTGTAAAAATGAATTGCATTTTGAAGATACCATTCTAAAATATGATTCTATAATAAAATATGAGAAATGGCGCATAAAAAGACTCCCGGCATAATATATATGTAAAGCCGGGAGTTTTGTTTTATGCCATGGACAGGGTAAAAAAGCAGCTTGGATGTACGGGAAACATGCAGTATAGCATTGCCACGGAGGAAATCTGTGTGGCGGTTTTGGATACAGGGATTGGCAATCATCCGGATTTTGAGAACCGGGTGGTTGCCTTTCGTGATTTTGTGAACAGGAGACAGGATGCTTATGACGATAGCGGTCATGGCACCCATGTAGCCGGATGCATCGGCGGGAGCGGCCGCCTTTCAAACGGCCGCTTTAGCGGAATTGCGCCCACCTGCAGGCTTTGCATCGGTAAGGTTCTTGATGAGAACGGGGAGGGCAGCATAGAGAGCATGTACCATGGCTTACTCTGGGTTTTGGAGAACCGGCTGCGCTACCGAATCCGTGTGCTCAATATTTCCGTCGGTATCGGCGAGGATGGAGATCAGGAGAGAGTGGAGGAGCTTTCGGGACTTTTAGAGACGGTCTGCGAGCAGGGCGTGGTGGTGGTCTGTGCAGCCGGAAATAAGGGACCGGGGGAAGGGACCCTGTCATCGCTTGGGGAAAGCCGTCTGGTCATTACCGTGGGCTGCCACGAGGGCGGGTATTTTGGCGCGAGAAAAGATTTGTGCGAGAATTATTCTGGCAGGGGGCGGGAGGATCTTCCCTACAGAAAGCCGGATCTGGTGGCGCCTGGCACGGATGTGGTTTCCTGTAATCTGACGTGGCGCCGGGACAGGAGGGGGGTGTATCGCGACCCCTATACAAAAAAAAGCGGCACTTCCATGTCCACGCCCATTGTCTCCGGTGCGGCGGCGCTCTATCTGCAAAAATATCCCTACAGCAACAGCAGCCAAGTGAAACGGCAGATGATCTATACGGCAAGGGATCTCGGAGTGGAGTGGAACAGACAGGGATGGGGGATGCTGGATATAGAAAATTTGTGCAGATATTATTGACAGAGCAAGGTATATTGTATACAATTATACGAGGTAAAAGGAAAACGGGAGTTGTGCACATGCTGTACGGTCTCGTTTATGCA
Source organism: uncultured Lachnospiraceae bacterium (assembly GCA_949076555.1). Taxonomy (GTDB): domain Bacteria; phylum Bacillota; class Clostridia; order Lachnospirales; family Lachnospiraceae; genus UBA3282. Next base: position 40,023 of record CARUOB010000010.1, read on the forward strand.
TCGTCAAAGAAAAAGAAAACAGAGCGGTGTAGAAGTGAGGAACTGAAATGACGAACTATGATAAGAAGTATGATGCGAATGACAAGTATTCTCTGCGGGGGCGGGTGTTCCAGAAGCTTCGGGAAGATATCTTGAACGGCAAGTACAAAGAGCACGAGGAACTGAAGGAAGTGGCGATTGGGGAGGAGCTTGGTGTGAGCCGCACTCCGGTCAGAGAGGCATTCCGACAGCTTGAGCTGGAAGGGCTGATCCGGATTGTTCCCAATAAGGGCGCTTATGTGACGGGAATTACGGCGAAGGATGTGAAGGACATCTATATGATCCGTTCCTTGCTGGAAGGGCTGTGTGCCCGTCTGGCGACGGAAAAGATATCGAAGGAACAGATGGAGGAGATGGAGGAAAACATTTATCTGGCGGATTTCCATGAAGAGAAGGGGCATCTGGATCAGATCGCGGAGTTGGATAACCGTTTTCACGATATTCTCTACGAGGCATGTGATTCCAAGCTCTTGGAGCATACGCTGAGGGATTTCCACCGCTATGTGCTGCGTGTCAGACAAAAGACGCTGGCCACCAATATGAGAGGACGGGCTTCCAACGACGAGCACAGACAGATCATGGAGGCGATCAAGGCGGGGGATGCGGCGCTGGCGGAGAAACTGGCGAACCAGCATATGATCAACGCCTACGACAATATGGTGAAAAACGGCCTGAAGGAAATTTACGGGGAAAATGCAGGCGAAAACGAAACCGCGAAGGCTGAGTAAGCAGCGAAAAGGTTGACATGTATTTGATGAAAGAAAGGCTTCGTAAGTAAGAAAAAGAAACTGACAGGAAATAGGCGGTGGCTGGAATCGCCTTGTCGGAAAAGAATTAACAGGCGGAAAAATTGTGACGGCGCGAAAAGGCGGCGGGAAAGGTGACAAAGTAATATGGAAAAAATCAAAATGACAACCCCTCTGGTGGAGATGGACGGGGATGAAATGACAAGAATTCTCTGGAAAATGATTAAGGAGGAACTGCTGATTCCCTATATCGACTTGAAGACGGAATACTATGATCTTGGACTTGCCTGCCGCAATGAAACGGACGATCAGGTGACCATTGATTCCGCGGAAGCCACAAAGAAATACGGGGTTGCCGTAAAGTGTGCCACTATCACGCCGAACGCGGCGAGAATGACGGAGTACAATCTGAAAGAAATGTGGAAGAGTCCAAACGGTACGATCCGGGCCGCGCTTGACGGAACGGTGTTTCGCGCGCCGATTATCGTGAAGGGCATTGAGCCCTGCGTGAAGAACTGGGAAAAGCCCATCACGCTGGCGAGACATGCCTACGGGGATGTCTATAAAAATACAGAGATCAAAGTGCCCGGTGCGGGCAAGGCGGAGCTGGTGTTTACCGCTGCGGATGGAATGCAGGTGCGGGAGACGATCCACGAGTTTACAGGCCCCGGCATCCTGCAGGGGATTCACAATACGGACAAGTCCATCGAAAGCTTTGCAAAGGCATGTTTTAATTATGCGCTGGATACGAAGCAGGATCTCTGGTTTGCCACAAAAGATACCATTTCAAAGAAGTATGACCACAACTTTAAGGATATTTTTCAGGAGATTTACGACGCAGAGTATAAGGAGAAGTTTGAGAGTGCAGGCATCGAGTATTTCTATACGCTGATCGACGATGCGGTTGCCCGTGTGATGAAGGCAAAGGGCGGCTTTATCTGGGCCTGCAAGAATTATGACGGCGATGTGATGAGCGATATGGTGTCCTCCGCATTCGGTTCTCTGGCTATGATGACTTCCGTCCTTGTATCGCCCGATGGGGTCTACGAGTACGAGGCGGCCCACGGTACGGTGCAGAGACACTATTATAAGCATCTGGCAGGGGAGGAGACCTCCACCAACTCTGTGGCTACGATCTTTGCGTGGACGGGCGCACTCAGAAAACGTGGCGAGCTGGATGGGAACAAAGAGCTGATGTCTTTTGCGGATAAGCTGGAAAAGGCGACGGTTACCACCATTGAAAGCGGCAGAATGACAAAGGATCTCGCGCTGATTACGTCTATGAAGGATGTGACGGTTTTAAACAGTGAGGACTTTATTAAGGAAATCAGAAAGACATTAGAGGCATGATAAGAGCCACCGCCGGACAGTGAGTGGGACGCGGAAAATAAAAACGGATGAAAACGGAGACGGGACGCAGGATAGAGTAATGAGCGTCCCGTCTTTCTGCATTTTGGCATTTCTATGTTCTATTCTGCTAACGACAATTCCTCCCATTTTTCATACAGACTCGCAAGTTCCTTTTCATTCTCCTCTTTCTCGCGGTTCAGCTCCTGCAGCTTCGTCACGTTCGTACAGACATCGGGAGAGACCATAAGGCCGTCGATCTCTTCGTTGCGCTTTTCCAAAGCTTCAATCTGCGCCTCGCATTTTTTCAGGTCGTTTTCCCGTTTGCGCTGTGCCGCCTGCTGTTCCTTCTTTGCCTTCCAATCCTGTTTGGCGCCGGATGGCGCATCATTCGTTCCGCTTCCCGCGACAGAAGATTTTCCGGGCTGGGAATCGGAAAGGGCGGTGTCGATCCTGGTGAGCTGTTCTTCCTTTTTTTCCAGATAATAATCGTAATTTCCCAGATAGTTTGTCAGTGTCCGGCGGTTCAGATCAAGAATCCGGTGGGCCGTCCGGTTAATGAAGTAACGGTCGTGGGAGACATAGAGCACGGTCCCCGTATAGGCGCACAGGGCATCCTCCAAAATCTCCTTGGACATAATGTCCAGATGGTTGGTAGGCTCGTCCAGTATCAGGAAATTGGCCTCGGAGAGCATGAGTTTGGCAAGGGAAAGTCTGCCGCGCTCCCCGCCGCTTAAGGTTTTTATCGTTTTAAAGACGTCCTCTCCGGTAAAGAGAAAGGCGGCCAGTGTGTTTCGGATTTCCGTATTATTCAGAGACGGGTAGTCGTCTGATATCTCCTGAAACAGCGTCTTTTCGGGATGGAGCACATGATGCTCCTGATCGTAGTAGCCGATGGCCACGTTTGTGCCTAGACGAATTGTCCCGCGGTCGGGGGGCAGAAGCTCATTGATGATTTTCAGGATGGTTGTCTTTCCGGTGCCGTTGTCGCCGATGATGGCCACATGCTCGCCCTTTTTCAGCTCGAAGGAAAGCGCTTCAAAGAGGGAGAGCGGGCCGAAAGACTTGGACAGCCCGTCTACCAGCAGCACATCGTTGCCGCTCTGGAATTTTGGCTCCAATGTTAAGTGCATATCCGCCCGCACTTCTGTCGGTTTTTCCAAAACGTCTATCTTATCCAGCATCTTTTCCCGGCTTTCCGCCCGTTTGATGGATTTTTCCCGGTTAAAGGATCTGAGTTTTTCAATCACCGCTTCCTGATGTTTGATTTCCTGCTGTTGTTTCATGTAGGCATTGTAGGCGGCGGCGCGCAGCATTTCCTTTCCGGCGGCGTAGGCGGAATAATTGCCGGAAAAGACAGTGGCCGCCGTATTGTCCAGCTCGATCACCTTGCTGGCGATCCGGTCAAGGAAATAGCGGTCGTGGGAGACGATAATCACCGCGCCTTTATAGTTTAAAAGATAGGTTTCCAGCCAGGCAATGGACTGCAGATCCAGATGGTTGGTGGGCTCGTCCAGAATAATCAGATTCGGTTTCAGCAAAAGGAGCTTTCCCAGCGCAACCCTTGTCTTCTGACCGCCGGACAGGGTGGAGACGGATTTGCTAAATTCTTCTTCCGCAAAGCCGAGTCCCTTTAAAACGCCCACAACCTCGCTCTTGTAAGCGTAACCGTTGGCGGATTCGTAAGCGTTTGTCAGAGAAGCGTAGCTGTTCATGAGCTTATCCAGAAGATCGCCGGACACGGTCTTCATCTGCAGCTCGATCGTATGCATCTGCTGTTCCATATCGAGAATATCCTGCTTGACGCACAGAAGCTCCTGATAGATGGTGTTTTCCCCGGAAACGGCTTCGTGCTGGGAGAGATACCCGACGGTTTTATCCTTTGCAAAGGTAACAAGCCCCTCGTCAGCGGCCAGTTCGCCCATAATAATGCGCAGAAGCGTGGTTTTGCCCGCGCCGTTTATGCCTACAATCGCCGCTTTTTCATTATCCTCTATATGAAACGATACATTCCTGAGTACAGGAACTTCGTTAAAAGATTTATGGATATTGTTGACAGACAGAATCATCTTAAATTGTACCTGACCTTTCCTGCTTAATATACACTGTTCAGTTTACAGACTGGGGCGGTCCCTGTCAATCTTCTAATACATTGACAGGATTATTCCGATGCGGCGTTCCGATGCGGCGGTGAGAACAGCAGGCGGGAATTGACAAAAAATTAACATAAGAGTAAGATAAAAGAAGAATTTAACGGAGGACATGGTTGTGGAAGAAAAGGAAATTTCACAGGCAGTTGTGGCTCGTCTGCCAAGATATCTGCGCTATCTGGGAGAACTGCGGGACGAGGGGATCGAGCGGGTTTCCTCTCAGGAACTTTCCGATATCATGCAGGTGACGGCTTCACAGATCAGGCAGGATTTAAACACCTTCGGCGGTTTCGGACAACAGGGATACGGTTACAATGTAGACTATCTCTATGACGAGATAGGAAAAATATTAGGGCTTAACAGGGAGCACCGGCTCATTATTGTGGGCGCCGGTCATTTGGGACAGGCGCTTGCCAATTACGCAAACTTTGAGCGGAGAGGGTTCCTGTTCCGGGGGGTGTTTGACTGCGATCCAGAGGTCTGCGGGAAAAAGATCTGCGGCATGACGGTGCGCCCGATGGATGAGCTGGCAGATTTTGTACGTGTAAACCGGATTGATATTGCGGTACTCACCATACCGAAGACTTCCGCGGTGGAAGTTGCGGGGCAGCTTGCCGACTGCGGGATCAGGGGGATATGGAATTTTGCGCATGTAGATCTGCGGCTTCCCGGACATATTCAGGTGGAAAACGTGCATCTGTCGGACAGCCTTATGAAGCTGTCTTATAATCTCTCCTCGGCGGAAGGGGAAGCATAATGTTACAGTCAGAAAGGTGTGGTGGGAATGTCCAGATCGGATGATGTATTCAAAGAGGCGCTGGTGGGGAAGAAGATCCCTATTCTGACGCTTGATAATAAGTGGCACAAGCTCTTTACGCAGTCGGAATTTACACCTGAATTAAAGGGATTGGAAAAAAATCTGAACGATCTTTTAAAACGACAGGCAAAGCTAAATACGGAGACAAAAGAGCTGCGGAAACTGAAAAAACGGCTGATGGACGAAGTCGTGATTCTGGCTGACGAGATGGGGGAACATCCCACGAAAAAGCAGGATAAGGAAATGGCGGATCACAAGCGTCTGATCGAAGAGTGCAACGAAAAGATGGACGCTTATGAGGAGGAGATGGTGGAACTGCCAAGACAGATCAGCCAGATCAACAATCAGCTTATGCTGATAACCATGGATGTGTGTTACCGGAAACTGCAGCAAAACACGAAGGAGCTTTCGGAGATTGAGGAATGGATCAGCGGCATCAGACGGGAACTGAAAAAGAAGGTGGTGCGCAAGCAGGAAAAAGAGGCGGTTATTAACAGGCTCTATGCGTATATGCACGATATTTTCGGCGCGGAGGTGATCGAGCTTTTCGATATGCAGTATGACCCGGAAGAAAAGTACCGGAAGAAAGAGACTGCCGCGCAGGCGGTAAGCCCGGAGAAACAGGCGGAAGGCCGGGAGAAGCAGGACAAAGAGCCGGAAAAAGCAGAACAGGCAGGGAAGACGGAATAAAACGCGAAGCCGGGAAGTAAGAATACATAGACGCCGAAGCCTCATGGCTTTGGCGTTTTTACCGGATTTGAATATAATAATCGCAAAAGAAAAATAAGCGGATGTGAATGCGATTGTGAATGGGCAGGCGTACGATGAAATCGGGCAAAAGGCGCTGTAGGCGTACGTTTGCGAATGTAAGTAAAGGTGGGGACGGCATGTTGGAAAAATACGAGAGAGTGTATGCGGCGGTAGATCTTTCGGCGGTTTTGGAAAATATGGAGCGGATGCATGGGGCACTCTCGCCGCAGACCGGGATGATCGGCGTGATAAAGGCGGACGGTTACGGCCACGGCGCCGTGCCAATCGGCAGGGAGCTGGAAAAGCTGCCTTATGTGTTTGGCTATGCCACGGCGACAGCGGAAGAGGCGTTCGTTTTGCGAAGGGCCGGGCTTGATAAGCCGATTTTGACTTTAGGATATACATTTCCCTACAGTTATGAAGAGCTGATCTTACGAGAAATCCGGCCCGCCGTATTTCGGAGGGATACGCTCGCGGAATTAAATATCTGTGCGGGAAAGCTGAAAAAAAAGGCGGTTGTGCATGTGAAGGTGGACACGGGCATGTCAAGGATCGGCATCAGGCCGGATGAAGAGGGTCTTGCGTTTATGGAATGGCTTTCCGGACTTGAGAACATCGAGGTGGAAGGCATATTTACCCATTTTGCGAGAGCGGACGAGAAGGATAAAAGTACGGCGCTTGCGCAGTTTGCGCAGTTTACGGCGTTTGCCGGAGAGGCAGAGCGAAGAATTGGCAGAAAGATTCCGCTAAAGCACTGCTCCAACAGCGCGGGCATTCTCACTTTGCCGCAGGCGAATCTTTCTCTCGTGCGCGCGGGTATTACGCTGTATGGGCTGTCACCTTCCGAGGAAGTGACAAAAGACATCCTTTCCCTGCGTCCTGTTCTCTCCCTGAAAAGCCATCTGGTTTATGTGAAGGAGATCGAGGCGGGTACGCCTGTCAGCTATGGGGGCACCTTTGTTGCGAAGGAGCGAATGCGGATCGCCACTGTGCCTGTTGGCTATGGGGACGGCTATCCCAGAAGCCTTTCAGGCAAGGGCAGCGTACTGATACGGGGAATGTGCGCGCCTATTCTAGGAAGAGTCTGCATGGACCAGTTCATGGTGGATGTGTCGGATATCCCTGGGGTATCGGAGGGGGATGAGGTAACCTTGATCGGCACGGATGGCGGCGGGGAAATCACCATGGAGGAGCTGGGAGCGCTTTCAGGCAGATTTAACTATGAGCTGGCCTGCGATCTTGGCAAACGGATTCCTCGTGTCTATCTGAAAGACGGAAAAATTGTGTGCACGAAAGACGATTATGGAGAGAGCCGGTAAAGGCGGGCGGAAAACGTATCATTATTCTGTATACGACCGAAAAAGACGGCAATACTATTGCTGGTAACAGAAAACAGTAAGCAATAGCGAAATGTCAAAGGAAGTGTAAGGTAATGAGAAGAGGAGATATTTATTATGCGGATCTGCGTCCGGTAGTGGGATCTGAGCAGGGCGGTGTGCGCCCGGTTCTCATCATACAAAACGACGTGGGAAACAGGCACAGCCCAACGGTGATCTGCGCGGCGATTACATCAAAAATGAACAAGGCAAAGCTGCCCACTCACATAGAATTAAGTGCAGGAAAGTATGATATGGTGAAGGATTCCGTGATTCTTTTGGAACAGCTTCGAACCATAGACAAACAGCGTCTCAAAGACAGAGTTTGCCATCTCGATTCGGATATTATGCGGGCGGTAAACGAGGGGCTGATGATCAGCCTGGAGCTGGGTACATAGGATAAGGTGGGGATTTGACACACAGGATAATAATTGATATGATAATAAACTGAGGTTAAAGAAGTAAAAGAAAAGACAAAGGAAAGGAACATTTCATATGGAAGACGGTGGCTCGGGCAGTAACGGCATTCTGTGGTTTGTGCTCATGCTGATTCTGGAAATGATTTTTTATGGCTTCAGTACGGCAATGCAGAACCGCAGGGGAACGGAAAAAGAGGAAAGCGGTACAGGCGGGGAAGAAACCGAAGAGCAGACGGCAAAACAGAAAAAGAAGCAGGAGAGGCTGGCTTACATGGTGGAGCAGCACGCGGCTTACGCTACGGCGACACAGCTTGGCGTGGTGACCATCAATTTGCTGCTTGGCGCATTTATACTGTATCGGTTGAACAGCTATTTTTCTTATCTGGTATCGGATCAGGTGCGTGTCCGTTTCGGCGCGCTTGTCGGATGGCAGACGGAGGCGCTGCTGGCGCTTACGGTGCCGTTTCTTGTAACGGTTTTTCTGCTGTACATAATCATGACGATCGGCGTTATGGTGCCGAAGAAAGCGGCGGCAAAGCATCCGGACAAATGGCTTCATGCGCTTGTTAACCCGTTTTATTACTATGTGCGGATTGTATCCCCTTTCAGCAGTCTGATCTTTGTCACGTCAAAGATGGTTTTGCATCTGTTTGGCGTGCGGGATGCGGACGACCGCGAGGACGTGACGGAGGAAGAAATCCTTTCCATGGTGAGCGTGGGCCATGAGCAGGGAATCCTGCACGCCAGCGAGGCGGAAATGATCACGAATATCTTTGAGTACGGAGACAAGGAAGCCAAGGATATCATGATCAACCGCAACAATCTCATTGGCATAGACTGCACCATGACGCTGCAGGAGGCGGCGGCTTTTATCGTGGAGGCGCATAACAGCCGTTTCCCCGTTTACGACGAAACCATAGATCATATCATCGGTATTTTGCATTTGAAGGACGTGATGCGGATGCAGATGAATGAGAAGATGCGAAACCGTCCCATCGGAAAGATCAAAGGACTTTTGCGAGAGCCGCGCTTTATTACGGAGAAACGAAAGATCAACGATCTTTTCCAAGTCATGCAGAAAGAAAAGATCCAGATGGTCATTGTCATCGACGAGTACGGACAGACGGCGGGACTGGTGGCTCTGGAAGATATTCTGGAGGAGATTGTCGGCAATATTCAGGATGAGTATGACGAGGACGCTACCTATATCAGGGAAAGCGGGACGGATCACTATGTGATTCAGGGAATGATGCCGCTTGAGGAGCTGGAGGAAAGATTACAGGTTTCTTTCGAGGATGAACCTTTCGACACGGTGAACGGTTTCGTGATTTCGAGACTGGAACATATCCCGGAGGAAGGGGAGGATTTCGAGTTTGTGTACGGCGGTTATACCTTCCGCATTATGGAAGTAAAGGATCATATGATACAGAATGTGTCCGCAAGGAAAAATAAAGAAGAGACAGAAGCATAAAGAAAGGGTGGAAAAAAGATGTCAGGACATTCAAAATTTGCGAATATCAAACACAAGAAGGAAAAGAACGACGCGGCGAAGGGTAAGATATTCACCATCATCGGCAGGGAGATTGCGGTGGCGGTGAAGGAGGGCGGCCCGGACCCGGCGAACAATTTTAAGCTGGCGCAGGTGATTGCCAAGGCAAAGGCCAACAATATGCCAAACGATACCATCGACAGAGGCATTAAGAAAGCGGCCGGTGAAGGCGGAAACGTGGACTATAAATATGTCACCTATGAAGGGTACGGGCCAAATGGCGTGGCTATTATCGTAGACGCGTTGACGGACAATACCAATCGCACAGCCGCCAATGTGAGAAGCGCTTTTACGAAGGGAAACGGCAGCATCGGCACACAGGGCTGTGTCTCCTTCATGTTCGATAAGAAGGGGCTTATCATCATCGACAAAGAAGAGTGTGATATGGACGCGGATGATCTGATGATGACCGCGCTTGATGCGGGTGCGGAGGATTTCTCCGAGGAGGAAGACAGCTACGAGGTCTATACTGACCCCGACCAGTGGAGTGCGGTGGACGCGGCGTTAAAGGAGGCGGGGGTGGCGCCCATTTCCTCTGAGGTGACCATGATTCCGCAGACATGGGTGGAGCTGACCGACGAGGGGGCGATCAAGAACCTGCAGAAGACGCTGGATCTGTTGGAGGACGATGACGACGTACAGGCGGTATACCACAACTGGGATGAATAAGAATGTGAGAAGAAGTTCTAAAGACGTCCCGCCATTGGGCGGGACGCCAAGAAGTACTATGTCTCGCGTGAGAGAATGCCAAGAGAGGCATTCTCTGTGATGATTTGGAGGAAGGATACGATGTACAAGAAAGAGACAATCTGTATACAGTCGGGATGGAAGCCGAAGAACGGGGAGGCACGGGTGCTGCCGATCTACCAGAGCACGACTTTCAAATACGAGAGTTCCGAGCAGATGGGGCGGCTTTTTGACCTGGAGGAGAGCGGGTATTTTTATTCCCGGTTACAGAATCCGACCAACGATTTCGTGGCGCAGAAGATTTGCGAGCTGGAGGGCGGTGTGGCGGCTATGCTCACTTCTTCCGGGCAGGCGGCGAACCATTATGCCGTCTTCAATATCTGCGAGGCGGGCGACCATGTGGTGATGAGCTCCACGGTTTACGGCGGCAGTTTCAATCTGATCACATGTACCATGAAGAAGATGGGAATCGAGTGCACGGTGGTAGATCCCGATCTGCCGGCGGAGGAACTGGAAAAGGCATTCCGTGAGAATACGAAGTGTGTGTTTGCGGAAACCATCGCGAATCCCGCGCTGGTGGTTCTCGATATAGAAAAATTCGCGGCACTTGCCCATGCCCATCATGTACCGCTTATCGTGGACAATACCTTTGCCACGCCAGTCAACTGCAATCCGTTCAAATGGGGCGCGGATATCGTGACGCACTCCACCACGAAATATATGGACGGACATGCCATGGCTGTGGGCGGCTGTATTGTGGATTCGGGCAATTTTGACTGGGCGGCCTATCCGGAAAAATTTCCGGGACTGTGTACGCCGGACGAATCGTATCACGGCATTGTCTACACGGAGAAATTCGGTAAGGCGGCTTATATCACAAAGGCCACAAGCCAGTTGATGCGGGATCTCGGTTCTATCCAGTCGCCCCAGAATGCGTTTTTGCTGAATGTGGGGCTGGAGACGCTGCCGCTGCGCATGGAGAGACACTGCTATAATGCGCTCAAATGCGCGGAATTTTTGCAGAATCACGAGAAGGTGGCGTGGGTGAATTATCCGGGCCTTGCGGAGAACAAATACTACGAGCTTGCAAAAAAATATATGCCGGACGGCACTTGCGGCGTTATATCTTTCGGCTTGAAAGGCGGAAGAGAAGCTGCGGCCGAAATGATGGATCGTTTGAAGCTGGCAGCCATTGTGACCCATGTGGCGGACGCGAGGACAAGCGTTCTGCATCCGGCCAGCCATACGCACCGACAAATGAATGATGAGCAGTTGAAAGAGGCCGGGGTAGCGCCCGATTTGATTAGACTTTCTGTGGGGATCGAACATATCGACGATATTATTGCGGATCTTGCGCAGGCACTCATTTGAAAAGAGAAGGAAGTTAACTATGACTTATCGGAAAACCTGGTTTGATTATGTGCTTTGGGCAGTTTATGCGGGAATTTGCGTGATGCTTTTGGCCTATGTGGGAAAGCATATTTATGCTTTCTATGTGGGCGCGTCGCTTGCAAAGCTCGGCGTGTTTCTGCCGTTTCCGATTCTTTTATGTATCTATCCGGGGATTCGGCTGTCCTCGCAGGCGATACGGAAAAAACATCACTTTTCCGCCCACGCGGCGGCTATGACGGAGTCCCTTGCGGTTTCCGCATCCTTTGTTTTCGGGCTTATACTGAGGCTTAGGGAGGGGATTCTCATGGCATCGATTTATGAGGATGCGCCCGTTTTCGAACCGGGAGAATACTACGAGATGGCGGTTGTGAGAGCGGGGGCGGAGAGTACGGCTCTGGCTCATGGGTTGAGCGATCTTTTCGTGCGCGCACTCAGGACGGTTTTTTTCTTTTTGGGAAACAGTATGATGGCGGCTGTGCTGTTTCAGATTTTTTTGCAGCTTCTCGCCCTGCTGTTTGCCTACATTGCCGTGAGGAAAGCGGCAGGCCGGTTCGCGGCCTGTACGGTGCTTATTCTGCTGGCGTTCTCCGATGCGTTTATCCGAAAGATTTATGTGATTGATCCGGAATGTATGCTGCTTGCTGTTCTGCTCGCCGGACTTTGTCTGGTCCTTGGCTTTGTGAAGGCATCGCTTTATGGAAAGAGCGGAAGCGGCGGGTTTGTGCAGGCAGCGATTCTTGGCATTGTTCTGGGATTTTTGTGTTATCTGGATTTCAGCGCATTAATTTTGTTTCTGTTTTTTGCGGGGCTTTTTACCGGAAGACAGGTCGAAGCGGGAAGCCGGAAACGGCTGGCGGGGTATCTGTCATTGGCACTGGCAGGCAGTGCGGCCGGATTTTTTTTCTCCATATGGCTGGACGCTTTTTTGAGCGGCGTCAGTTTTTATCAGGGAATGATGGCATGGGCCGGACCCTATTTCAACCTCGGGATGGAGGCAAGAATATTCAGCGTGATCGGGATGGAGTATCCCTTTTTTGCGGTTCTCTTTCTGCTGGCTTCCTTTTTGGCCTTTGAGTTTATACGGGGAGGACGCGAACAGGACTTTTCTCTTTGGCTTTTGCCCTGTATTCTTTTAGCGCCTGTATTCCTGATGGATTTCAGCATCATAGGGATGGGCGGCGTGGCGTTGGTTTTCTGGAGCGTGCTGGCGGCGCTTGGCTTGAAAAATGCGGTGTTTGGCGGACGGGCAGAGGCTTTGCGGGAGAAGATCGAGGAAATCAATGCGATGGCAGCGCCGATTCCGGCGGTGAAACCTGTGGCGGCGGCAGCGCCGGTTCCGGCTGTTGTGCCTGTAACATCGGAGCAGGTTCCGAAGGAGAAGCCAAGGTTTTTTGAAAATCCGCTGCCCCTTCCGAAGAAACATGTGAAACGGGAAATGGATTACGATTATGAGGTGCCGGAGACGGATATGCACTATCAGGTGGAAATTGCCGATGGGGATGATTTCGACAGATAGATGGTATATATTTTCTGAAATACTGCGATACTAGGAGAGAACCGAAATATGGTTCTCTTTTTTGTGTGGCGCTTCATGTGGATTAAAAAACACAATTATTTTAAGTCTATGAAGAATTTCATTGGTTATGCAAAAAATAATAGAGAAGGGAAAAGAAGGGAGAAAACATAAATGGGAAACAGCAAAAATCCGAAAAACAAGGACAGCCGGAACAAGGACGAAAACGAGAAGGATAAAAAGCGGGAAAATGAAAAACAGAGGGACGAGCGCATTGAGAAGGTGGGACAGGTGACGCTCGATGAGAACGCGCAGCACCATAAAATCCATCTGCTCACGATCATCGGGGAGGTCGAGGGACATGACAATTTGAGCAGCAACGCGAAGACAACCAAATACGAGCATATTCTGCCGCAGCTTGCGGCGATCGAGGACAGCGGCGAGGTGGACGGCGTACTGATCCTTTTAAACACGATGGGCGGAGACGTGGAGGCGGGGCTGGCAATTGCGGAAATGATCGCCTCTCTGAGCAAGCCGACAGTGTCTCTCGTGCTTGGCGGAAGCCATTCTATCGGCGTGCCGATTGCGGTGAGCACGGACTATTCCTATATCGTGCCGACGGGAACCATGGTGATTCATCCGGTTCGCTTAAGCGGTATGGTGATCGGGGTACAGCAGACGTTTGATTACTTTAAACAGATTCAGAACCGTATCACCGGCTTTGTCTGCGAGCACTGCAAAGTCCCGAAGCCCCGTCTGGAGGAGCTGATGATGGAAACCGGGATGCTGACGAAGGATGTGGGAACGGTACTTGTGGGAAGAGAAGCGGTGGAGGAAGGTATCATCTGCGAGGTGGGCGGTATCAGCGACGCGATCGCAAAGCTCCATGATATGGTAGAAAAGAAAAGAGCCGATACAAAATAAAGGATGACAAGACAAAATGAAAATGCTATACTAATATAGGATTTTTAGGTAACTGTTCAGAAAACGCTGAATAGCTGCAAATTTTAGATACATGTGGGAGGCAGTCATGGCGGCTCAGGGTACGAGAGGGTCATCCACGAAGAAAAAAAATACAGGCACGGGCAGGACGAATACATCCGGATCACGGACAAAAAACAGGAGTGCGAGACAGGATGCGCCCATGGACCCGGCTGTCAGAAATGAAATACTGTTGATTGTGCTGGCGGCTTTCGCCCTTATTTTATTTTTGTGTAATTTCGGGCTGGTTGGTAAGTTCGGCAGCGCGGTCAGCAGTGTCATGTTCGGCGTGTTCGGGCTTCTCGCCTATGTGGCGCCGGTTATTATCTTTCTGATGATCGCTTTTGGCATGTTAAATGCGGGAAACCATATTGCCACGAGAAAACTGGCGGCAGGCATCGTTTTGGTTCTTCTTCTTGGCATGGCATTTGAATTTTTCAGCACCAATCCCTCCGAGGCGGAAAGCTACCGGATTGCGGAGATTTACACCCGCTGCAGCGAGAGGCATGCGGGCGGCGGCGTACTTGCCGGATCACTTGCCTATCTGTCCTGCAAGTTTCTCGGCACGGTGGGTACGGTGCTACTGATTCTGGTTTTGGGCATTGTCTGTCTGGTGATCGTCACGGAGAAGTCCTTTATCGGCGGTGTGGCGGCGGGCGGCCGGAAGGTTTACGAGCGTTCCAGAGAGGACGCGGCTTACCGAAGAGAGCGGGCGGCCAGACGCCGGGAGGAGCAGTCCGAAAGACGGGAGCGCGAAGCCAGAGAGCGCAGACAGCGGGAGGAGGAGCTGGAAAATGAGAAGCTCCTTCGCATGGATAAAAAAGTGTCAGGCGTTATGCTCGATACCGCTCTTGGCAGGGAACAGGAAAAAGCGGCGGCTGAGAAGGTGCGGGATGACATCCATGAAATCACGTTACATTATGACGAGGAGGAAATGGAAGAACTGCCGCCTGTAAGGGAAAGAGAGAAACATTCCTATCATTACATAGAACAGGAATCCGACGCGCTTGATGAGGTGCATTTTGGCGGGGAAGAGATCGAGCCGGAGCCTGTAATGCCTGAAACGGAGCCGGAACCTCCGAAAAAACCGATGGACTCCTATCAGCCCATGACGGGCAACCAGATGGCGCCTTCTGGCGGCAGAACGCGGCCCACGGCGGTGAGCAGTCCGGCTGTACAGACAAAAGAGGCGGCGGTTCCTTTCGGAAAGAGCGGGAAAGACCGATACCGTTTTCCCACGCCGGATCTTTTGGCGCCGCAGAAGAAAAAGAAAGGTGCGGACTCCGACAGGGAGCTTAAAGAGACGGCACAACGGCTGGAACAGATTCTTGGCAATTTCGGCGTGAAGGTGAGCGTCACCCAGTACAGCAGGGGCCCTTCTGTCACCCGCTATGAGCTGCAGCCGGAGCAGGGCGTCAAGGTCAGCAAGATCGTCGGACTTGCGGACGATATCAAGCTGAATCTGGCGGCTACGGATATCCGTATCGAAGCGCCCATTCCCGGGAAAGCGGCGGTGGGTATCGAGGTGCCGAACAAGGAAAATACGGCGGTGCCTTTCAGGGATCTGATTGAATCGCCGGAATTTGATAAATTCCCCGCGAACCTGATCTTTGCGGTGGGTAAAGATATCGGCGGCAAGATTGTGTTTGCGGATATTGCGAAAATGCCCCATCTGTTGATTGCGGGTGCGACCGGGTCCGGAAAGTCTGTCTGCATCAATACGATTATCATGGGTATTTTGTTTAAAGCGCACCCGGATGACGTGAAGATGATTATGATTGATCCAAAGGTTGTGGAGCTGAGTGTTTATAACGGCATTCCCCATCTGCTGATCCCTGTGGTGACAGACCCGAAAAAGGCGGCGGCGGCCCTGCATTGGGGCGTTGCTGAAATGACGGATCGCTATAAAAAGTTTGCGGATTTCAATGTACGTGATTTGAAGGGCTACAACAAAAAGGTGGAGGGTATGCAGGCTTCGGGAGATCCGCATGCGCCGGAAAAGATGCCACAGATTTTGATTATTGTGGACGAGCTGGCGGATCTGATGATGGTGTCGCCGGGAGAGGTGGAGGAATCCATCTGTCGTCTGGCACAGCTTGCGAGAGCCTGCGGCATTCACTTGATCATCGCCACACAGCGTCCGTCCGTGGACGTGATCACAGGCCTGATCAAGGCGAATATGCCAAGCCGTGTGGCCTTTGCGGTGTCAAGCGGTGTGGATTCCCGCACCATTCTGGATATGGTGGGAGCGGAGAAGCTTCTCGGCAAGGGAGATATGCTCTTTTATCCGCAGGGATATCCGAAACCTGCCCGTATTCAGGGACCCTTTGTGTCGGACGACGAAGTTTCCGATGTGGTAGCGTTTTTGAAGGATTATGCGCCGGAGAGTACGGCTGACGAGACGGTGGTGGAACAGATCAACAGCATCGCTGTCGAGTCCGGGACATCCGCTGCTTCCGGCGGAGCGGGCGATGGGGATTCGGCTTATGACGAATATTTTGCGGAGGCCGGCCGGTTTATCATAGAGAAGGATAAGGCTTCCATCGGTATGTTGCAGCGCATGTTTAAGATCGGCTTTAACCGTGCGGCGCGTATCATGGACCAGCTTTGCGACGCCGGGGTTGTGGGCGAGGAAGAGGGCACCAAACCGCGCAAGATTCTGATGAGCGCGGAAGAGTTTGAACAGATTTTGGGAAAAGAGTGCTGAAAACAGGCATGATCCGCACAAGCTTCTGAAAGGAGAGACATATGAAAACAGATATTGAGATCGCCCAGGCGGCGGAGCTTACCCCGATTACGGAGGTGGCGCGGCAGATAGGCATCGAACAGGATGATCTGGATGTTTACGGCAGATATAAGGCGAAACTTTCGGAAGAATACATAGAGAAGATCAAAAAGAATCCCGATGGCCGGTTGATTTTGGTGACAGCCATCAACCCCACCCCGGCAGGGGAAGGGAAAACCACGATTACCGTGGGACTTGGACAGGCGTTTGCCAGACTCGGGAAAAAAGCGGTCATCGCCCTGCGGGAACCTTCCCTCGGGCCGTGTTTTGGCATCAAAGGCGGCGCGGCGGGGGGCGGCTATTCTCAGGTCGTGCCGATGGAGGACTTAAATCTCCATTTTACGGGTGATTTTCATGCGATTACCGCCGCAAACAATCTGCTGGCGGCCCTTCTGGACAATCATATCCAGCAGGGGAACCTATTGCGGATCGACCCGAGGCAGATTGTGTGGAAGAGATGTCTTGATATGAATGACAGGGTGCTTCGAAATGTCGTGATCGGCATGGGCGGCAAGGCAAACGGCATGGTGCGGGAAGATCACTTTATCATTACGGTGGCTTCCGAGATTATGGCGATTCTGTGTCTGGCAACGGATTTTAAGGACTTGAAAGAACGCCTTTCGCGTATTATCGTGGCTTACGATTATTCCGGCGAACCTGTGACGGCGAAGGATTTACAGGCGGTGGGATCTATGGCCGCGCTTTTGAAAGACGCCATGAAGCCGAATCTGATTCAGACGTTAGAGCATTCGCCTGCGCTTGTGCACGGCGGGCCTTTTGCAAATATTGCCCACGGCTGCAATTCCGTGATGGCCACAAAGACAGCGCTTAAGATGGCGGATTATGTCATTACGGAGGCGGGATTTGGCGCGGATCTGGGAGCCGAGAAATTTTTTGATATCAAGTGCCGGATGGCGGATTTGAAACCGGATGCGGTGGTGCTTGTAGCGACTGTAAGGGCGCTGAAATATAACGGCGGCGTGGCGAAGGAAGATCTGTCCAGAAAGGATATGAAAGCGCTGCAGGCGGGTATCGTAAATCTGGAGAAACATATCTCCAATATCCATAAATACGGGGTGCCTATCGTGGTTGCGCTGAATGCATTCTCCTCGGACACACAGGAAGAAATCGACTATGTGCAGAAATTTTGTGAGGACAGGGATTGCGAATTTTCCCTTGCAGAAGTCTGGGAAAAGGGCGGAGAGGGCGGAGAGGCCCTTGCAGGGAAGGTGCTTGACACGCTGGAAAATAAGAGAAGTTTCTTCGAGCCGCTTTACGGGGATGAACTTTCCCTGACGGAAAAAATTCATACGGTGGCGTCGGAGATTTACGGCGCGGGCGGCGTAACTTACACGGCGGCGGCTAAAAAGCAGTTGGAGAAGCTGGAGAACGCCGGATTCGGGAGACTGCCTGTCTGTATCGCGAAGACGCAGTACTCGCTCTCGGACGATCCGAAACTTCTGGGGCGTCCGGTCGGATTTGAGATGCATGTACGGGAGGTTTACGTGTCCGCAGGCGCAGGGTTTGTGGTTGTGCTGACGGGCGATGTGATGACCATGCCGGGACTTCCCAAGACCCCGGCAGCCTATCGGATCGACGTGGATGACGAGGGAAAGATCGTCGGGCTGTTCTAAGTCTCACATAGGAGAATCCCAAAGAAACGGCATGCGCTGCATTAGTTTGAGGTGCGGAATGAAAAAGGGATAAAGAAAGGATAATGGAAAATGCCACAGATCATAGACGGAAAGGCCATTGCGGCCCAGATTAAGGACGAGGTAAAGGCGCAGGTTTCGGCCCTTGCCGCACAGGGAAAAAAGGTGTGCCTTGCGGTGATACAGGTGGGGGATGATCCCGCGTCAAGCGTATATGTGGGAAATAAGAAGAAAGCCTGCGCCTATGTGGGAATCAAGTCTCTTTCCTATGAGCTTGCAAAGGAGACCACGCAGGAGGAACTTTTAGCCCTGATTCGGGAATTGAATACGAAGGAGGAAGTGAGCGGTATTCTGGTGCAGCTTCCTCTGCCAGAACAGATCGATGAGGACGCGGTGATACAGGCCATCGACCCGAAAAAGGATGTGGACGGTTTCCATCCCCAGAGTGTGGGCGCACTCTGTATCGGACAGCCGGGGTTCGTCTCCTGTACGCCAGCCGGAATTATTCAGCTGTTGAAGCGTTCGAACATAGAGATTGCCGGTAAAGAGTGTGTGGTGATCGGCAGAAGCAATATCGTCGGCAAGCCTATGGCGCTTTTGCTGCTTCGGGAGAACGGCACGGTGACGGTAACACATTCCAAGACCCGGGATCTGAA
>CARUOB010000010.1:58891-60883 GCA_949076555.1 uncultured Lachnospiraceae bacterium
AAAAGACTTAAAGGAAGTGGCGAAGCGCGCCGACATTCTCGTGGTGGCGGTTGGAAAGCCGAAAATGATAACCAGAGAGTATGTGAAGGAAGGCGCGGTGGTGATCGACGTTGGCATTCACAGAAATGAAAACAATAAACTATGCGGCGATGTGGACTATGAGGATGTGGCGCCTGTGTGCAGCGCGATTACGCCGGTGCCCGGAGGTGTCGGCCCTATGACGATCGCCATGCTGATGTATAACTGTTGTGCCGCAGTTTGGCCAGACCAACGTTAGCTGACAAATCGTGCCTGCACGAATTTGACGGCTGACTGAAACGATAGCAAAGAAGGAAACAGCCTATGAAATGTCCCCATTGCGGACATGAAATGCCGGACGGTTATCTGCTCTGCGATAAGTGCGGAGAGGAGATTCAGATCGTTCCGGATTTCGAACCGGAAATAGAAAACAGCATAACGGAAACGCTCTCCACGCTTGTCTCTTCGCAGGAGGATGGGGAAAGCGCACAAGACGCGGAAGGCGAGGACGAGATGGTCCCCGGTGCGGGAAAGAAAATTCGAAAACCGCAGGTGATTCTGGCGTTGGCGATTCTGCTCCTGGCGGCGTTTATTTCCTATGCCCTCTATGCCTACCATATCCATACGGTGGACTACCAGATCAATAAGGCCGCGGCTTATGCGCAAAAAGGGGCTTACAGCGAGGCAATCGCCTGTCTGGAAGCGGCTTATGCGGATCATCCCGAGGAGGCCGGCATTCTTTTTCTGGAGGCGGATTATTACTACCTGCAGCAGATGGATAACTATGCGCTGTCGGCGCTTATGAAGATCATTGACACGGAAAATACGCCCAGATACGCAGAGGAAGACGTGGAAGAGGCTTACGGTAAGATCATCACGATCTATGCGAACCAGAAAGAGTACGGACTGATTAACGAGCTGCTTCGCGCCTGTGACAATGAGCGGATTGTGAGCATGTTCCAGAGCTATCTGGCCATGGAGCCGGAGTTCAGCTATGTGGAGGGGAGCTACGCGGAAGTGATTCCGTTAAAAATGAGTTCCAACACGGCGGGAACGATCTATTATACCTTGGATGGATCAAAGCCTGATAAGAACAGCCAGATTTATACGTCGCCTCTCTTTCTGGAGACGGGAGAATATACGGTCAGCGCTTTTTTTGTGAACGATTATGGCATTGAGAGCGATATTGTGACGAAAACCTACGTGATCAATCTGGCGGTGCCAAACGCTCCGGTAGTGGAGCTTTACAGCGGCGAATACGCGGAGGCGACAATGATCGCCGTGGAGCCTGCGGAAGGCTGCAAGACTTTTTATACCACGGATGAGTCGGAGCCTACGGCGGACAGCGTGCCTTATACGGGACCGATTCCCATGCCCCTTGGAAAAACGCTGTTTAAGTTCGTTAATATCAGCAGCGAAGGAATCGCAAGCGAGGTGACGACGCGCACCTTTACGCTCAGACTGCGGGGAGCGATCCATACGGAGACGGCAGTGACAAATCTGGTCAACAGACTGGTGGAGACCGGATATCTGGAAGATGCTTCCGGAAAAAATCCAAGACAGAGCGGCGTCTTAAGCTATCAGTTCAGCTCTGTGCTCCGGGTGGAGGAGGAAGATTACTATACCATCAACGAGTATTACGATGACGGGACGGGACTTTTAAGCCGCACGGACAAGGTTTTTCTGGTGCAGGTTTACACCGGGGCGGCAGCGCAGCTCGGCTATGACGAGGCCGGGGAATTTATGGCAAACCTGTTGTAGCGTGGGAGTCTGCCGTTATTTTTCACCCTGTGTCACGCCCTTGTTGTATGGCGCGGACGACGGAGTCTATTGTAACAGTTCAGCCATGCACTATTCCGCGAGTAAAATCGCTCTGTATGCGATTTTGGGAGTTGTGCAAGCGCCAAAATGCGACTTTGGAGCATTTTGTGTGCATTGTGGTTACTTCGTAACCACGGTGACAGTGAAGCCGAA
>CARUOB010000011.1:0-25800 GCA_949076555.1 uncultured Lachnospiraceae bacterium
CCCTCCAATGCCTTGCGGTACAGATTGCCGTACAGCTCGTTCATATCCACTTTCATGCCCATCACTTCCGAATATTCCTTAAACAGGTTCACCCACGCATTCAGGTCGGAAGTACAGTTATTGCAGTGCACCATCGCCACAAGACTGCCGTCCGGTGTCGTCACCAGATCGATCGCGTCATAAACTTTGGAGAGCTCCTTCTCCATAACGATCATGCCAAACACACTTGTTCCCGCGGATACGTTTCCGGTACGTTTGGCCACACTGTTGGTCGCCGCCATACCCGTTCCCGCGTCGCCCTCCGGCGGGCAGAAAGGAACGCCTGCCTGCAAGGCGCCTGTGGGATCTAACAGCTTCGCTCCCTCTTCCGTCAGCGCGCCCGCCTGCTGCCCCGCCGTGTAAACCGCCGGAAGCACATCCTTTAATTTCCACGCAAAACCCTTGTCTGCAATCGCCTCGTCAAACTGCGCGATCATCCTCTCATTGAACTGTCCCGTCGCAATGTCGATCGGGAACATACCGGAAGCCTCACCCACGCCGACAATTTTTTCACCCGTCAGTTTCCACTGGATATAGCCCGCCAGCGTAATCACAAATTTCAGATCCGGCACATGCGCCTCACCGTTTAAAACCGCCTGATAGAGATGTGCAATCGTCCACCTCTGCGGAATATGATAGTTAAAAAGTTCCGTCAGCTTCGTGGAAGCCTCCTCCGTAATCGTGTTTCTCCAAGTGCGGAAGGGAACCATCAATTCATCCTTTTCATTGAACGCCATATAGCCGTGCATCATTGCAGAAAAACCGATCGCCCCCAGCTTTACCAGTTTCTCTCCGTACTGTGCCTGTACATCCTCAGACAACTTCTGATAGCAGTCCTGCAGCCCCGTCCAGATGTCGTCCAGACTATAAGTCCAGATGCCGTTCTCCAGTCTGTTCTCCCAATCGTGTGCCCCCGAAGCGATGGGCTTGTTGCTCTCATCCACCAAAACCGCCTTGATTCTGGTGGAACCGAACTCAATGCCCAGCACCGCCTTACCGCTTGCAATACATTCTTTTGCTCCCATACTTACCCTTTTACCTCCTTTTTTTTATCCGCAGTGCAAGCTCGAGAATCCTTCGGATTCCCTCGCTCGTGGGCTTCGCCCTATGCATCTGCAATCTGAAAAACTTGTCAGCAAGCTGCCATTTTTTCATCTTACATCTGCGCACTGCTCATTGCCATCACGCATAAGCTGCTGCATTCCATCTCAGTTCATTTTTAAAGTCACGGATATTGGTGTCTTTATCAATGATAACGCTCTCAATACCCATTGCGTCCGCCCAGTCTGCCATCTGCTCTACGGACAGATCATAGGAAAATGCGGTGTGGTGTGCGCCGCCGGCAAGAATCCACGCAGTCGCGCCGATTTCCAGATTCGGCTGCGGCGTCCAGAATGCCGTGCCAACCGGCAGTTTCGGCATAGGTTTCTCCACCTTCTTGCAGTCCACCGCGTTGATCAGCAGACGGAAACGTGTGCCCAAATCTACCAGTGAGCACGCCACCGCAGGACCGGTCTTTGACGTAAATACCAGACGGGCGGGATCTTCCCTGTTGCCCATGGAAAGAGGGCATACCTTAATGCCGATCTCCCCGTCCGCAACAGAAGGACATACCTCCAGCATATGCGCCTGCAGAATCCCTTCCTTGCCGGGCACGAGATTATAAGTGTAATCTTCCATCATGGAAGTGCCCTTCGCGTCCTTGATGCCCGCTGTCATCAGCTTCATAATGCGAACCATGGCCGCCACCTTCCAGTCGCCCTCCGCGCCGAAGCCGTAACCCTTCTCCATCAATCTCTGGATCGCCAGACCCGGAAGCTGTTTCAGGCCGCCCAGCATACCGAAGTGCGTTACCACCGCATGATAGTCGTTCTCCACAAGGAACTTCTCGATGCCGATTTCCTGCTGTGCCTGCACGGCCACGTGTTTTTTGAACTCATCGAGATCTCTGCCCTCGTCAATAATCTTATATTTGCTGTAGTACTCCTCAACCAGCGCGTTTACATCTCCCTGCGGCACCGCGTCCACATACTCCACCACGTCGTTTACGCAGTAATGGTCGATCTCCCAGCCAAACTTGATCTGTGCCTCTACCTTATCGCCCTCTGTAACCGCCACGTTGTTCATGTTGTCACCGAATCGGCACACGCGCACATGGGAGGACTCGATCACGCCGATGGCCGTGCGCATCCAGCTTCCAAGCTGTCTCTGCACAGATTCGGAAGCCCAGTGTCCCACAATAATCTTGCGCTCGATACCCATGCGGCTCACGATATGTCCGTACTCTCTGTCCCCGTGGGCGGACTGGTTCTCATTCATAAAATCCATATCTATCGTATCATAGGGAAGTTCTTCGTTGAACTGTGTGTGCAGATGGCAGAGCGGTTTCCGAAACTCTTTCAGTCCCAGAATCCACATCTTCGCCGGAGAAAACGTGTGCATCCAAGTAATCACTCCCGCACACTCAGGATCGTTGTTTGCATCATTGAATGCCTTGCGGATAGACGCCTGCCCAAGCAGCGTAGGCTTCAATATTACTTCAAAAGGCAGATTCCCGGAAGCATTTAACCCCTCCACGATCTTCGCGGAATGATCCGCCACTTTTCTCAGGCACTCATCCCCATACAAGTCCTGAGACCCCGTGCAAAACCAAAATTTGTAATTCTTTGCTGCGATCATACAATACCCTCTCTTTCATAAAATTTGTTTCTTTCTTACTATACAGTCTATTACTTGTACATACAAATATGCAAGTTGTACACACTATTTTATTTTCTGCACCGATCTGCGCGGCACCACGTCCACCTCAAACTCATAGTTCGCGTCGAAGGACGGGTCTTTGATCATGCGCAGCAGATTTTCCGCCGCCTTGCCGCCCAGCCGCTCCATCGGATGCGGCGCGGAAGCAATCGGCACTTCCCCGAGAATCGCCAGCTCCGAATCGTCCACACTTGCCACCGAAATATCCTTCGGAACCCGGATGCCGTTCTTCTTGAAAATATCCAAAAGGCCAAAGGCCACCTCATCGTTATAGCAAAATACCGCCGTACAGTCTTGAAACCGTTCCAGCACCTTCCCGGACGCCTTTTCCAGATGCTTTTTTTCTTCCGTGTCCACCCACACGATCTGCCTGTCTACCACCTCAATCCCGGCGTCCATCATCGCGTCCATATACCCCGAAAAGCGCGCCTGTCCCTGTCCGTCGTCCAGTTTAAAAATACCGCCGATTTTTTCATGTCCCATGGAAAGCAGATACTTCGTCATTTTCCACCCGGCCATATGATCGTTGATGGACACATGCGGAATCTTTAACTGCGGATAAAAACTGTTGATAAAAATGACCGGAATCCGCTTTTTTCGTATCTCCTGATAGAGCCGCAGATTGGGATTCGGAATGCCGCTCTTCGTCGGTTCCACAATCAGACCTGACACCTCGTCCCGGCTGATGATATCCTCCAAAATAGCCTTCTCCCTCCCGTGCTGGTTGCTCGTAAATGCAATCTGCACCGAATATCCCGCCTCCAGAAGCACATTCTCTATGCCCTGTATGGTTCGGGGAAAAATATAGCCGTCCACATAAGTTGTCACCACGGACACCCGCATTCGCTTCGTCAGGTTTGCCAGGCGGTTATCATTGACGTAAGTGCCGCTCCCCTGAATCCGGCGGAGCAGCCCTTCATTTTCCAAGACACCGATCGCGTGTCTGACCGTCTGACGGCTCACGCCAAACATCTCCTTGAGTGTGTTTTCCGAATACATCTTCTGACCCGGAACCAGCTTTTTCGTCTCTATTTGTTTATTGATCCACGAAACCAGTTCCATATATTTAGGGGTTGTTTTTTCCATCACATACTCCTGCCGCTCTCCGGCTGCGCATATATCAGCAGACATAAAAGGCCGCCCTTTCAGGCAGCCCTTGCTTTTAAGGACTGCGCTCTTTACGCTGTCCGTACTATTTCATCATATCGGCATGTCGGGCAATTGTCAAGCTGGGTGCAGAAACAGCCCCGGGCAATAATACCCGGAGCTGTTTCCTGCAATCTTTTTATTTCGTTACTTTAGATCATCCCTGTGCTTTCCGTCCGCTGCACCGATGGCGGTGTGGACGGTCTAATGGTTAGTTGTTCCAAGGCCTAAAACCTTTTCCTACATGTACAGTGAAAGAAACAGACTGAGTATCAAAATAACACAGGCTCTTCAAATACACGGTCTGACCTTTCGTCAGTTGGCAATAAATGCCGTAATTATGCCCTTCATCCGTCGGCCCATCTCCATCCGCAGCACCTATAGATCCGCTAGTATTCATGTTATTGTGAAGCAGACAAGTATCAGCATCTACTGAACCAATATCGTACAAAATACCATAAGTATCTGCGGTTCCCTCTGACCAAAAGGTATAATAACCATCTTCCGGCACGGTAAAAATGTGTCCTGTCGCGGTAGCCTGTCTGTCTGGCGCATCATTCTTTCCAAGTACTGACGCCTGCGCTGCCACTCCCAGCTTTAGCTCTTCCAAAGGGTCTGTCAGTTCTGCCTGCAGGGAGAAAGTTACATCGCCTTGCGCTGACATCGTCCACATCACTGTCTGCCCTGCTTTCAGCACCATTTTCTTTGACAGCTTACTACCCTTGTTCATGACCATTGACTCTGTTGCGTTTCCGCCTCTGCTCAGTTCAAAGGTTGTCTTTTCACTTAACGCGTCTGCTGTCGTAAAGGAATAAATTCCTGTGCCCTCTGCAATAAATAAAACTTTCTTCTCCTGATCTGCCTGTAACGCGATCTCTGTTCCGGCTGTCGTGAATGTAGGTATGCTGTCATCCTTCGCACCGGCTACAGCCACAGTCATCTCACTCCCGGAGTTGTTAACCGGATTCACATATACGGTCTGCCCAGCCATGAGAAGGACGCTTGCAGTGATCGTAACCTTTCCATCCGTCCCAGCGGTTCCGGCCGTGCCTGTCGCCAACGGGCTTCCATAATAGCTCTCCGCATCACTCATGCTGCTCCAAATTTTCAGCTCTGCATCAGATTGGTTTGCCTGATCCACTGTCAGGGTGAACTGATATGCCCCGGTCATCGAAGCCGTAAACGCATAGAAAGTTTCGGTTCCGTTAACCTTCACATCCCCGGTCGCCGTTGACAGGTCTGCCGGTGTGATGTCTGTCGTATTTACCGTAAATGTCACGTCTGCGCTATCGCCATTTCTAACTTTCACGCATACCACGTCTCCCTGATTTAACTCCAGCTTTTCACTGAAATTGGTTCCGTAGATCTGCGTCTTAACTTCAGTGCCTACCTTTATCTCTCCTGACACATTGTTGTTTGCCGTGTCAGCCGTAGCAGAGAACTGGTAGTATCCACTCTTCTCAATCGTGTACATCAGATACTTTGTCTCGTCCGATGCAAGCGTTACCTGCTTGGGCGTGCCAAACGCAACATCCTCACTGATCTTCTTCGCCTGAAGTGTATACTCTACACCATAGGCTAAATTATTATACCGTGTAGTCAGCCAAACGCTGTCACCTTTCTGCAACTGCGTTTCAACCGTCGCTCCATAATTGGAAGTATAGGCTTGGTTCATTGCATCCTGCACATTCGTGTAAAGATATAATGTCTCTTTATTATTATTTTCATCGGACAGGGAGAACTGATACTGGCCGGTTTCCGGCGCATTAAACTCGAAGCTCGCCGGTTCGTCCTGACCTGTCACCTTCTTCCCGTTCTCCGCTGCCTCCATGCGCTGTGTCAGATTAATCTCCACATAATACGCATTGTTTACTGCATTTTCATCCCCTCTGGATCTAAGGTAAATTGTTGTTCCCTCTGTCAGCCAGCCGAGATTACTTCCGCAACTACTCCAGCTTCCGTTCGCAGTACTCTTCTTCCAGATTCTGACGGAACTTCCTGTAGTCTCAAAAGCATATTTCGCAGTCTCCGCTGCGGTAAAACTAAAATAATGATATTGCGACATTCCGACTTTTCTAGGATCACCCACGCTCAAAGGCAGATACTCAGGTGCGTTGCTGTCTATCCCTTCCGGATAATCCGGATCAGCATAATCTTCCGGCTCATCGTCTCCATAGTAACGGGTAGACCCGTCTCCGTTCTTATAAGCGTCTCCGACTGCCACTACAGAGATATCATATCTGGCAATCACCTTATTGCCCAGAATCTTCGACTTCACTTCCAGCGTCGTGCTTCCGGGTTTCAGGCCCTTTAATGTGATACAGTAGGTTCCTGCCGCCGCCTTGACACTCGCTACTTTCTTATCCCCGATCGTCCATGCCAGTGTATCATTGACACGTCCACGGTTAGAAGGATACGCGGTTAACGTATAAGAGTTTCCGGACAGTACCCACAGTCTGTTATTATACTCATCATTGTCAGGGTCATAGGATAATGTATAGTTTCCTTCTGACACGCCAATCTTCATGCCGCCTCTGGGCTGTGACACACTGATAACATTATCATTATTGTCAAATCTGTGTGTATCTGTCAGATAGCTATCGCACGCAGGAATCTTTGTGGTCTTCGCCTTTGCGGATGCCGGTTTTGCCGTGACATTTTTATACAGTGCAGTAATCTGAACCGTGTACTGGCTTTCCTTCGCAATCTTTCCGCCGCCTGCCACCACATCATCCCTAATCTGAGTCGCACTAATCCGATACGTATCTTTGAGCCATTTTCTCTTGTTGCCGGATACTTCATATGATACTTTTGTTACTCCGGTCTTCTCATAGCGTTTGTCAAGTAACTTCTTTTTGCTCGAATCAATGATTTCCACACGGAAAGCATCCGCATCGCCCGCATGGGTGAAGGTCAGGCCGAACTTGTCATTGGTCACATCGATCGCTTTGATCTTCTTCACCGGCGCAAGCTCTTTCGAAACGAAAGTGATCTTAGCCGTCGCATTGGTTTCCGGCTCTGCGATCTTCTTCACATTTTTGTCTGTGAGAGACAGCTCCAGCCTGCCGCCGCTCTTGATGGCACGAAGCGAATTGCCATTCAGCTCGAAATACTCCTTCTGTGCCTGCACTGCCGCCCTGACCACATCCATATCCATATCGGGCGCACGATAGGACGTCAGTTTGGTCTTACCTGACTTGTAGGTGTAGAGCGCAATATCGTTCAAATTCACACTCTGGCCAACCGAGAGATTCACGGTTTTCTTCTTCGCCGTCACGGAATCCACATCCGCACTGATAACAAGCCGGATATTCGTCTCTTCATCCAGGCTGCTGTCGTATGCGTAGATTTCCACGCAGTCAATATAATCCTCTGCATCAACATCATAATGGCCTGTGATGCCGGTAAGTTTGATCTTACCCTTCTTGTCGACACTTACAAACTCATTTTTCTGTACTTTGGCAGAATTTCCATTCTTGTCTTTTCCCAATACATAATACTGCAGCTTCGGTTCCTGATAAACGTCTTTATACTGCTTATCCAGCGGAAGCTCCAAATCCAGATAATCATCGCTGTCCGCCGCCGGGTCGCTGGCATTCAGGAAAAACCGTCCAAGCGTCTTGCTGTCCAGCGCTTTGATCTTGGAGAAATCTACTACGTATGTACGGACATAAGGATAGAACGCAGGCATCTTATCATAGTCTTCATACCACGTAACATCCGTAATGCCGTCAACTGTCTCGTCCAGCTTGAGATCCAGTTCCAGCGCCTCAGACTTCAACGTCGTGAAAGTAACCGCCGTACCGGCTGCGCTGTCATCAACGGTACTCTGCGTAATCACGCTTCCGTCAGAGAGCGTCTTCGCCCCGCACACGTTTCTCACATACACGGTATACTGTGTATTGGGCGCCAGCTTGGTCAGCCGTGCCGTGTACTTGTTATTGAGCCTGTTGTAGCTCTCGTCCGCGCTGTCCTGATAGATCGGCTCGATCTCGAAGTCATTTCTCCACTGGTTCTTGTTGCCCTGCAGATTCTTTGCTTTCACTTCGATATCTTTTGCATTCTTCTTACCGGCCACCACATAGATCTCGCGGCGGTATCCGTCGCTCACCACGCCGTAGTTCACGTCCGCTTCTGTGCCGTGCGCACTTACCGTAACCGGCTTGGGCGCCGTCACAAGCGTACCCTCAATCGTCACTTTCGCAGTTGTTGCGCCTTCGATCGGCACCATCTCGCCGTATTCATTCATATGCTGCGGGAACACGATAATATCCGCTTTCCCCTTCTTGAGTGCCGTCACATAACCGCTCTCAGGATTGACGTGCATAACCGTGTCGTCGCTGCTCTTATAGCCGAGGCAGACCACATCCGCCATCTGCGCTTTCGTGATCTTCACATCCAACTGTACGGAAGAACCGATCGCCAGCTTCTTCGGCGCCGCATTGAATGCCAGCTTCTTCGGCGCCACCGCATCTTGCAGATTGCCGAGACACTGTTCCTTATCAAAGTTCAGCTTTATGGTCTCGACATATTTGTCTTCCCAGCGGATATTAAAGCTCTTCTCCCCATTCGCCGCATCGAAAAGTACGGTAAAATATCCAGAGTTCTTATACTCTGCTACAACCTTGCCGCCGGCCTTTTCCACTTCGTTTTTGTACATCGCCGTGTCAGGAATCTGACTGCCAAATTCCGCCGGGGCAGAAATCTTGAATGCCGCAAGATTACCTGTCATCCCGTTACTTGTCGCGTAGCCGATTCCCTCCAGCACATTCACCGTCTGCGAAATGCTGTCGTCCTTCCGCGTTACCTCGGGAGCTCCGATGGCAAGCTGCTTCACATTGCCAAGAACTACCGATGTAATCTTGGCAGGCGCCGCAACGGTCTTAAAGGTGCAGAGAACGTCCGCGGCAGCCACCTCATAGTTTCTGTCAAAATCATCTCTTAAACCACCGCTTTCCGCGTCATAGCGGATCTCGAATTCCCGATTTCTGTGAAGAATGTTTCCGCTTAAAGGCGTTTTACTGCCTTTCTCATATACAGAGAATGCAGGTTCGCCATTTTCCCATGCGTCATTTTCATCAGTGAATGCCCATTCGTCACTCTCCGCATAGCCCGTTACTCTATATCCATCGCGGATGTCACTCCGAAGTCCGGTCGTGCTGCCTGCCTCATAGGTATCATTCAGCTTGAGTTCCAGACTGATGGATCGTTTCCCGATCTTTATGGTTCCGATCAGTTTGCCGGGCACTGTGACAGGTTCCGGTCCGAGATCGAGAGGCGCATACTCCTCATTG
This sequence comes from uncultured Lachnospiraceae bacterium, assembly GCA_949076555.1. Taxonomy (GTDB): domain Bacteria; phylum Bacillota; class Clostridia; order Lachnospirales; family Lachnospiraceae; genus UBA3282. The sequence continues at coordinate 9,240 of CARUOB010000011.1, forward strand.
CCCCCGAAACATGCGTACAGATCATACTCTCCCGCCATCCACAGATCTTCCAGCAGACCATCTTCACCGGTTGTCTTTTCTACATAGCGATACTCTACCAAGTCTTTCGGTACATCAACCGGCTGCCCGTCCTTTGTCGTCGTAAGCGTATAAGCCTCTTCCGGCTTCACCATTTCTCTGGTGAGGCATTTGCCGTCATAGATGTCTTCATACGCTACCAGTTTCTCCGGTACCGGCGTGAGATTCAGCACCTTCTCGCCCATCTTATTGACAGTAAAGGGCGCGGTTCCGCCCAAAGGCTCTTCCTTATAGCCAGCCCGTTTCTTTGTCTCACCCGCCGGGTTCTGGACGTCTTTTTCTGTTTTAACCTTCTTATAGGTTGTGTAATTACCATCTAGAAGATATTCATTGTACCCAACATCCCAATATTTTACACCAAAAGCCTGAATCTTATATTCCGTCTTTCCGGTATCGTCAAATACAAGTTCGGTATAATTATTAAATTCATTGTAAGATTCTTCGAACTGGTTCGTACCATCGTCCTGCTTTATGTACTTCTCGATCCCCCAGAAAATCTCGATCCCATCCAGCTTCTTATCCATCTGATACTTGATATCATGGTTATAGAAGAAATCTGCCGGGGTACCTCCGGACAGCATACTGTACTCACCCTCCGGTGTAATCGTAAGCTGCACCTTGTCAATGACAAAGTACACCACTGCCGCCGCGCCGTCCTTCACATAGTAGAGTGTTCCGTCGTCGGTATTGTCCTCATACGAAACTACCAGCTTGTAGATACCTGCATCTGTCGGCGCAGTCATGTTCCAAAGCGAAGTCCAGTTTTCCTCATCCTCAAAACCATAGTCTGAGAAACCGTTCGTCTTGTTCTGATCCAGGATCTCCTTGTCCAGAAGATCTTCCGCTTCGCTCTTATACCACGTATACGTAAAGTCCTCGCCTACCGCGTTAAGAGATTTGCTCGCGCCTTTCAGCTTGATCTTATTCTTATAATCGGATTTGTTCGCAAAAAGGGGCGTGCTGTCATACTCCTTCGCGCCTGCCTCCTCCGGTGTTTTACCGGCCTTGCCATCCTTGAGCAGCGCTTCCAGATCCCACTCCATCTCGACGCCTGCCTCTACCGTTACGGTAAGAGCCTCCGCATCCGTCGAAGGTGTCTCAACGGTCGTATAGTTAGGGTTCGCACCGTTAATCTCTTCCCCGTTCTCGTCCAGACCGGAATTGATGCCCGTCCTGTGAGCATAGGTACCGTCAGCATTATAAATCGCTTTCTTACCGTCATAGATCACGCGGTACTCCTTACCGCCCTCCATTCTGTAATCAGCGTCGCTGATGCTCTTCCATGTCTGCCCGTCCTTCACCTGAAGCGTAAACGCCGGTTCGTAGATCTGGCTGACATTGGCATCATCATAACCGGTACCCCAGATATGATTTTCCTTCGCATTGATCTTAATCTCTTTGTCCTGACGATCTTTCGCCTTGGCTTCGTATGTCACCTGTGACAGCACCTTGGTCATAAGCGTGCCCGCCGTGGCCGCTATCTCTTTTGAGTTTGTGATAGCAACCGTTACCGGTGCCGGGGCGACTACGACCTCGATTTTGGCCTCACTGTCCGCATATACGCCATCCTTATCCTCATAGGTAAGGATATATGTATATGTACCCGCATCAGTGGGCGCTTTTACCTCACCCTTTTCGTCTACTTCGCAATCGGGGTACTCTGCCCACGCTCCGACTGCCTCGGCGCCCTCTAATTTCTTCCCATTTCCTGCTTCATCCAAATACTGGACTTCACATGTATACTCTGTTGTAAGCGCGGGAACCGCCACCGGCTTTCCGTCATATACGCGCCTTACGTTTTTTTGCCCTTCCTGATCCGCGAGGGCAACGACGATTTGTGTCTGCGTCAGTTCACCCATCTCGATGTCCGCCGTGAAAGGCTCGATCTCATAGTTTTTCGCGGCCGCCTTCGCAGCCTCAGATGCGTCCGGCTTGAGCGACGGCGTAACATCCGCCACATAGTCACCGTCTTGCTCCATCTTTTCGTCCTGCTTAAGAGAGCCGCCCGCTATTGCATTTCTCACGTCCGTCACTGTCAAAACTATCGTGTCTTTCGTCAGATCAGCCTGATCGGCCGCTGCCACATCAACACTGTCAATCTCTACTTTGACAGAATCTTTCAGTGCGCCGGGTTTTACTACCACCGGGTTCAGGTTTATCGAAAGCGGCGCCTTTTTGATCTCACACGTGATCTTCTTCTCCGCGCCGTCATGCACATCCGGAACTGCCGCATAGCTCAGGGTAAGCTGATACTCGCCCGCTTTCACCGGTTCTCCCGTCATAGCGGTATAGCTCCCGTCTTCGCCCTTCACTTCCCATTTGTGCGCCACCGTGTCATACACGGATTCCGTACTGCCGTTCTCCGTCTTCGTCAGCTCGACCCCGCTCAAGTCAAAAGGTTCATAGCCGTTATAAACCGCCTCTGTCTCCAGCCCGCTGACCTTGATCTCGTAGACAGGCTTCTCCGCCGCCGGGGCAGGATCGCCTTCCGCGTTCGTCTCCGCCTGATCGTCCACAGCTACCTTGTTCTCCGTCTCGTCGGCATTCTCCGCCGTCGTGCCGGTGTCCGCGGCAGACTGGCCGTCGTTTTCCGTATCAGCCATTGTATCTGCAGCGTCTACTACCTCCGATTCGTCCTCGTCTGCCGGCACAGCCCCTTCAGCCGGTACGTCCGTGTCGCTGTTTTCCGACGACACATCATTCACTACATCTTCCGTGGCAGCATCGTCTGCAGTTGCAGCGAGCGCCGTCTGGGGTATCATAGTGACTGACATAGCCGCCGCCAATATCATGGCCAGCATTCTCTTGGCCAGATACAGCTTCTTTGTCTTACCCATTTCTTGTCCTCCTCTTTATTGTTTTGTAATTTACTGGTTTTTCGCAAAGCAAAAAACACGTAAAACCATTATACCCCCCCCCGGGTGGAAAAAGCAAGCGTTTTACGTGTTCTTTCTATGTTCTATTGTATTCAATTTCCCGTCACGGACCGGCAAAAAACCGAGCTTCTCCGCCAGCCCTTTCGCAGTATTTATCCTTCAAAACATGCCGTCTGTTCGGACAAGTGACTCACCACATCGGAAACCTGATTCAATGCTTCCACAATGCCTTTCATGTTTTCCGCAAGCGCCGCCGTGTTATCTACCACACCGCCGACTCCCTGCGCGCTCTCTCTGACGTTGCTCGTAATGTTCTCATTCGACTCCGCCACCGAGCGCATCATCGATCCGATGTTTTCCATGGAATCCCGCATCTCGCCCATCATCCGGTCCACCGTGATGGAATCGTTCAAATACTGCTCTCCCGTGCGCTCCAAGATCTCATAATCCGGCATCACGCGTTCATTTATAAATTTCACCAGATTCCCGGCGTTCTCCGCCAGCGTCGTAACCGCCGCCACAACGCCTGCCGAAATCTGACGGATATTTCCGGCTGTCTGTTTCGAGTTGTCCGCCAACTGACGGATCTCGTCCGCCACCACCGCAAAGCCTCTGCCCGCCTCGCCAACTCTTGCCGCCTCAATGGACGCATTCAGCGCAAGCAGATTCGTCTTGGATGCAATACTCAGAATGTCCGCCGTCAAATTTCCTATCTTTTCAATCTGTCTGCTGTCCTCGATGGACGCGTTCAGGGACACGTCAAATTCCTTTATCATACCGTCCGCAGTCGCACGGCTTTCCTGTGCCAGCTTGCGCAGCTCTTCGGCACGGTTTCGGATCTCCTCCGCAAACTTCGTACCGCTGACCGCCTGATCAATGATCTCTCCCACGGAGGCCTCCGCCCCTCTGGTATTTTCACTGACATAACCGACTGTGGCAGATACTTCTTCCATGCTGGCCGCCAATTCCTCCATCGTAGCCGAGGTATCGCTGGCGTTTTGGTTCGTCTCCTCCACGACTTCGTTGACATGGAGCTGCTGTCTGTTAATCTCATCACTGCAGGAAATCACCCCGCCAATCACATCCTGCAGAATGTCCAGAAATTCATTCACACCCGTGGCCAATACCGCGATTTCATCCTTCGTCTGCACGGGCACCCTCTCAGTCAAATTCCCCTTATTTTTATGTATATCTTCGATCATGCCGTTGATCACCTGCGCAATCTTCTGAATCGGCATCACGATAATGCGGTGTGCAATAATCAAAACCAGAACCGCCGTCACAATCAAAATCACGATAACCGAAACGATCAGCACATAGGAGCCATCCGCTTTCTTCTGCAGATATGTCTTGCCTTCGGCAAGCTCCGCATCCGAAAACTCCAGAAGATCATTCATGCTGTTGCCAATGGTATTATTCAGCATGCCGAGATTATTGGCAATCAGGTTGTTGGCGCGTTCCTTATCATTCTCCCGGCTCAGCTCTACGATGGTGTCCACATAGGAATCAAAGCTGATAAGCCGCCCTTCCAGCGCATCGTAAACTCCCTGCATCTCCTCCGACGTAATCTTCGTCTTATAAATTTCCATGGATTCCCACATCTGCGCCCGAAGCTCCAAAATATCCTCCGCACGCTTATCCATCGTCCGCACCAGTTTGGCGTTCACATGGGCATACACGTTCAGATACATGTTCAGATAATCTTCGTAGATACCGTGAACCAGATTGATCTTCTCCACCTCATTGTTCATAATATCCTGGCTGACTTGGGAAATCTCTGTCATGCCGTTAGACAGAAGTCCCAGTGATATGATAGAAATCAGCGCAAGCACAATGATTGCCGAAGCAAATTTAAAACCAATCTTCCTCATGAATTTATCCTCCCGGGTATGTCGTCCATAAAAAAGTATTATCTGCCGTCCGTCAATTTTGAACCGCAATAAGTATACCACATTTTGTCGCGCAAAGATAGACCCTTGCAGAATAATTATGATACATACACAGCGTTCATTTGCCTGTTGTCAGCGTTTATATTCCTGTGCCCGAGCGGACATAAAAAACCCCGATGCTCCATTCTCATCGGGGTTTTCAAGCTGGGCTACAAGGATTCGAACCTTGAAATGACGGAGTCAGAGTCCGTTGCCTTACCGTTTGGCGATAGCCCATCAACAATTAAGGATTATAGCGGAAAAAGGGCCGTTTGACAAGCCCTTTTTTCCACTTTTTTTAAAAATTTTCAAAATTTTTTAAATCAGATCTCAAACATCAGCTCTCCGTAGGTCGGAATCGGCCAATATTCCTTATCTACGATCATTTCCAGCTCGTCTGCCGGTGCCCGTAGCTCATCCATGGCCACCCTGACCGTATCTTTATAGAAGAATGCCTGCTCCTTCGCGTCCTCCATCACGGAAGCCTCTTTCTCCGCCTTTTTCAGTTTCTCAAGGGCCGTCTGCATGGCCGTCAGTTTCCCGCCGACGCTGCGCAGAAGCGCTTCCTGCATAGACGCGTCCGCGCCCGCCGCCTTCACCGCGTTCACGGTGTCCGCAAGCACCTTCGTATAACGGATCGCCGCAGGGATGATCTGTTTGCCCGCCATGTCGATCATGGTGAGCGCCTCTATGTTAATTGATTTCGCGTAAGTCTCGTAAATGATCTCCTCGCGCGACTCCAGCTCCACCTTTGTGAAGATGTGGAACTTCTCAAACAGCCTCACCGCCTTGTCGGTGGTCAGCGTGCCCGCCGCCTCGATCATGGACTTGATGTTCGGCAGGCCGCGCCTTTCGGCCTCCGCCACCCACTCGTCGGAATAGCCGTTGCCGTTGAAGATGATTCTCTGGTGCTCGGTCATGTATTTCTTGATCAGGTCGTGAATTGCCAGCTCCTTGTTGTCCGCCTTCTCCAGAAGATCGGCCGCCTCACAGAAAGCCTCCGCCACAATCGCGTTCAGTGTGGTATTCGGGCTTGCGATGGAATCCGCCGATCCTACCATACGGAACTCAAATTTGTTGCCCGTGAAAGCAAAGGGCGAGGTTCTGTTTCTGTCGGTTGCGTCTTTCTGGAAGTCAGGCAGAGTGCTCACGCCCGTGCGGAGCTTTCCGCCCTCCTTGACGGAAGTCGCCTCTCCCGTCTCAATCAACTGTGTCACCACGTCCTCAAGCTGCTCGCCGAGGAAAATGGAAATGATAGCCGGGGGCGCCTCGTTTGCGCCGAGTCTGTGGTCGTTTCCCACATCGGATGCGGACTGGCGCAGCAGATCCGCGTGAATGTCCACCGCTCTCATAATACAGGCAAGCACAAGCAAAAACTGCACGTTCTCGTTGGGTGTATCGCCGGGATCTAACAGGTTTACGCCGTTGTCCGTGGTGATCGACCAGTTGTCGTGCTTACCTGAACCGTTCACGCCTGCGTAGGGCTTTTCATGCAATAAACAACGCATGTTATGTTTAACGGCCACCCGTTTCATCGTCTCCATCACGATCTGGTTGTGGTCTACCGCGATGTTTGCCGTCTCATAAATCGGCGCAAGCTCATGCTGTGCGGGCGCCACCTCGTTGTGCTGGGTCTTCGCCGTCACGCCCAGCTTCCAAAGTTCCTCGTTTAGGTCTTTCATGTACGCGCCCACGCGCTCCCTGATCACGCCGAAGTAATGATCCTCCATCTCCTGCCCCTTGGGCGCCGGTGCGCCGAAAAGGGTGCGTCCCGCAAACATCAGATCTGTTCTCTTCATATATAAGTCTTTATCTACCAGAAAGTATTCCTGCTCCGGGCCAACAGAGGCGGTCACCTTGGTTGCACCCGTATTGCCAAACAGCCTCACGATGCGCAGCGCCTGCTCGCTCAGCGCCTCCATGGAACGAAGCAGCGGCGTCTTCTTGTCAAGCGCCTCGCCCGTGTAGGAGCAAAACGCGGTGGGAATGCACAGAATCGTGCCGCAGCCGGACTCCTTCAAAAACGCGGGAGACGTAATATCCCATGCGGTGTAGCCTCTCGCCTCAAAGGTCGCTCTTAAGCCCCCGGAAGGGAAGGATGACGCATCCGGCTCGCCTTTGATCAGCTCTTTACCGGAAAACTCCGTCAGCATCTTGCCCATCTCGTCGGGATGAGACACGAAAGCGTCATGTTTTTCCGCGGTGATACCGGTAAGCGGCTGGAACCAGTGTGTATAATGGGTCGCGCCATTCTCCACCGCCCAATCCTTCATCGCCTTGGCGACGATATTCGCGGTACTCATGGACAGCTCCCCGCCCTCATTCATCACTTTGACGACTTCCTTGTAGGCGTTTCTCGTCAGACGCTCCTGCATCTTGCTGAGCGTAAACACGTTTTTCGCAAATATCTCTTCCACATTGAATACTTCGCTCATAATCTCCTCCTCCATCCACTCCATCCGGTTTCAAAAAAATGCGCTCCAAAAAACTCCTTTTTTGGAACGCCATCGTTCTGAATACCTGTATACAATTCACGTCTATAAGAATACCTTACTTTTCTTCAAAATGCAAGCATAAATTTTCATTTTTCTCAAAACACGTTTCCGCATCTTTGCGGCTAGGTTTCAAACCATCTGCCATCCACCATTTTCCGTTTCTGGTTGTTGAAAACGACAATGTGTAAGCCGCTGTTTTCACTGTAATACTCCTCTTCCCCAAAGGAGACGGCAGTCTTTCCGCTGCCCCATTCCGTCCTCGCGCTGCGCGCGTACAACGGTATGCGGTTTTCGGCCAGCATCCCCTGATATGCGGCTTCCTCAAAGGTAAGCTGCTCCGTCAGCACCCTGCCTTCGGAAATCACCGCCAGATAATTGGCCCCGTCCTGTCCTGCCAGATCAGCCGACAGCCCCAGTTCTCTCAGCGCTTCCATCGTCGATTCCTCCAACATATACGCATCGCTCTGGTATGTGATCACAAGCGTATACTGGCTATGGTTCAACAGGGAAAGATAAGGGGCAAGCTCTCCCACATGCCACCGCTCGCAGGCGTCCATGGTAAAGGCATAATCGTCCTTAGTCTCCTCCCACTGAGGCGACGTTCTGCCTCCTAAGCCAAACTGCTCACTGAGAACGCCGCCGATATAGCCGGACACCTTCACCGCGCCCCAGATATTGGGATGACCGTCGTCACAATTATCCACGTCCATCCGATAATCGATCTGTCTGTATACATTCTGGTCGTTAAAGCTGATAAAAGTACAGCCTTCCCGTTCCGCGTAAGCCCGCACCGCATTGCACATGTCGATGTTGGCCGACACCGCAGGCGTGATTGTCAAAATCAAAGAAATCCCGCTTTCCCGGCATAATTCGTTGATTTTATCCAAATATTCCAGCATCAGGGGCGCCATCTGCGCGCAGTCGACGGCAGTATCCATGTCGTGCGGCTCAAAGCCTTCCCCCTTCTCTCCCAGATAAAAGTGCAGGGGTGAAAACCCTTTCAGCTCGGAGTGCCCGGCCATCGTCCGATAGGTATAGTCATTCCTGTCCGGCGTATCCAAAAGCCACCTCTCATGATAGCGCAGATGCGGCAGGTAATAGCTCCTCGCATCCTGTTTTTCATCAAGTTCACAGATAGTTTTGACCGCCTCCGCCTTAACCGGCGACCATCTCATAAAATCAAGCGCTTTTCTCGTATAGCTCTCATCCGTATTTAACGGCTCGTCGACAATATAGGGAAAGCAGAAATAGCATTCCAGCACCACCGCTTTCGGCGTCTGATAGCGGAGCGCTTCCTTCAGCCAGTAATAGGAAGTCACAAGCCCCTGCTGGTCACTGCTCAGATTATAGCTGGTAATCCCGTATTGGTTATACACTTCCTGCGGGCAAAACGATGTGACCCCGTGGCTGCTTCCCAGAAAGAGCACGTCCACGCTGTCCTTCTCCAGATCATAAAACCCGGCGAAAGTGGACGTCGTCGGCCAGTCCGTATCCGTGAAAAATTTTGGCGTGATCCACCTGCAGTAAGCGCGATAGCAGATCACACAGAGTAAGAGAAAACATACGACTCTTGCGGCAAATCCCAGTTTTTTCCTCATTGGTCAAAATCCCCCGTAAATAAACGCCTGCGCATCATACCCCTGCCCGTAGACACCAAAGGTCATAATGCCGAAAATGGCAGCCAGATACAACATCCATCTAATATAAACGGGCTGTCGGAAAATCAGTTCCGAAAAGGAGACGCCCTGCTCCTGCTTGAGACTGACCGCAAACAGAATCAAAACGCAAACACCTAATACCACCCACTCCTTCCATTCTAACCCCATTTGGAACAAGGAGTCATTGGTAAATATCCACAGATTCCTGACCCGGAACATGCTATACATCATCTGAAGGCCCTTTTTAAGGCTTTCCGCCCGGAACAAAATCCACGCCATCATCACGCAAAGAAAAGTCCAAACCCGCCGTATCCACAGCGTCACCTCCGCCGATTCCCCAAGCCCCAGAAGTCTCGCTGCCCTGCGCTGTATGTTCCGTGTCAGATCCCCGATGATCTGATAAACGGCATGCATCATGCCCCAGACCAGAAAGCGAAGCCCCGCGCCGTGCCAGAGGCCGCTGACCAGAAAGGTCAAAACCAGATTGATGTAAGTCCTGACACGCCCCTTCCTGCTGCCGCCCAGCGGAATATAGATATAATCCTTCAGCCACTCGCTGAGGGAGATATGCCACCTGTGCCAGAAATCCTTCACGGAAACCGCCAGATAGGGATGACAAAAATTATCACCAAGTTCCACGCCAAACAGGTTCGCCACGCCCTTGGAAATCGAAATGCAGGCCGCAAAATCCGCATACAACTGTATGCTGTACAAAATACCGGCCACCAGAACATACGCACCCACATAGACCTGATAAGACTCATACACATAGTCGACAAACTGCGCCGCCACATTGGCAATCATCAGTTTCAGAAAAAATCCCCATAAAATGCGGTAAAAGCCGCGCACCACCGTCCGCTCGTCAAAACGGTGCCCGGCGTAAAGCTGATCCGCCAGTCTGTCATAGCGGGGAATAGGCCCTTGTACAATCTGGGGGAAAAACGTGACAAACAGGATAAATTTGGCCGGATTTTTCTGCGCCGTAATTCTGCCTCTGTAGATATCAGCCAAATAAGATATCACCTGTAATGTATAGAAGGAAATGCCCACCGGCACGATCCAGTTCACCGCACTTTTGTGCAATAAGATTTGCAAAACATAGTTCCCGTTTTTCACGAAAAACCACGGAAGCGCCATCAGCAGTACGGCGCCCGCCAGTATGCCTCTGTTCTTTTGCCGCTCTAAAAGCAGACCCGCGCCGTAAGCAGCCATGACGGTAGCCAAAATAACCAAAAGGCCCTCCCTGCTCCCCATGGCCTGCCAGTAAAAGAAGACGCTGCCTAAAAGCAGTACAGCCCACCTGCATTTCAGTGGCAGAATATAGTAGAGCAGCACCGCTGCCACAACGAACAGGTAAAAGGTAATCGAAAGGTAAGTCATGTGTTTTCTCCGAACGTATTATTCTTGAAGTACTCTGTTATTCCCCCGGTTTCTCAACCCGCAGAATATCTCCCGCCTCAGGCGTTTGCGTCAGCCGCACATGAATGATCTGCTTAGGGTGCGGGCAGGACGCCACGGGACTGCCCTCTTGGTCGTACATGTCCAGCACCTTGACGGGGATGTTCTCCCCGCCCGGCTTCATGATCTCGATGGCGTCACCCACGCTGAATTTATTGCGCTGTTCGATGCGGGCGCAGAGCTGCCTTTCTCCGTCACCGCTCTGTCCAGACACATCCCGCGCAGACATGTCTTCCGCCGCTTTGCTCTCCTCTGACACACCACGCGCGGGCATATCTTCCGCCGCTTTGCTCTCCTCTGCTACATCGCTCTCAGGCACATCCCCCACCGCGCTCACGGTTCCCAGATAAATATACTCGCTCACATACGTGCTTTCGTCGTAGATCTGCGTATTCTCATCGGCCTTGCCGAAGTAAAAGCCCGTGGTAAACTTACGGTAAGTACACTTGGCGATCTCCGCCTGATACCAGTCCATATTGGCGCGGTACCGCTCCTCTGAGACAAAATAATCGTCGATGGCCCGCCTGTAGGTGCGCGCCACAGTAGCCACATAGAGCGCCGTCTTCATCCTGCCTTCGATCTTAAAGCTGTCTATCCCCGCCTCCACAAGCTCCGGGATATGCGCGATCATGTTCAGATCCTTGGAATTAAAGATAAAGGTGCCCCGGTCGTTCTCGAAGACGGGCAGGTACTCCTCCGGCCTCGTCTCCTCCACCAGCGCGTATTTCCAGCGGCAGGGATGGGTACAGGCACCGTGATTCGCGTCCCGCCCGGTAAAATAATTGCTCAGAAGGCACCGCCCCGAATAAGAAATGCACATCGCCCCGTGCACGAAGCTCTCAATCTCCATGTCTTCCGGAATATGTTCTCTGATCTCCTTTATCTCGCGCAGGGAAAGCTCCCTTGCCGACACCACCCGCTTCGCGCCCTGCCCATACCAGAAACGGTACGTCATATAGTTGGTATTGTTGGCCTGCGTGGAAATATGGACATCGATTTCCGGGCAGATTTCCCGGGCCAGCGCGAACATGCCGGGGTCCGCTATGATGAGCGCGTCCGGCCGCAGTTCCTTCAGCTCACGAAAATACGCCCTCGCACCGTCCAGATCATAGTTATGGGCCAGAATATTTGCCGTCACATACACCTTGACGCCCCTGTCATGGGCAAAGCCAATGCCCGCCGCCATGTCCTCCGTGGAAAAGTTTTTCGCCTTCGCCCGCAGGCCGAAAGCCTCTCCGCCAATATACACTGCGTCCGCCCCAAAAATAACAGCCGTTTTTAATACTTCCAGACTGGCGGCCGGCACCAGAAGTTCCGGTTTCTTTTTCTCTTTTATCATATCCCGTTCCTCTTTAAGAATACCTGTTTTCCGGCATTCTCCCGTACGGCATTTAGAAGTTCCAGACATCGCGTCCTATGGCGTGGCATCTTTCGAACCCCTTGTCACACAGCTTACCGTCACCCCGTCACCGATAGGCAGCACCACAGTTTCAAGCGCCTCATGATGCGTGATCTCATAAAGGTACTCTCTCATTCTGCTGTGAATCGTCCGGTTTCTCCGCTCCACGGCAAACCGGGATTCCAAAATATCGCCGTCCTGCAGCACGTTGTCGGACACCAGCAGACCTCCGGGTGAAAGAAGCCGCAAAATTTCCGGCAGAAAGTGGATATACTGCCCCTTTGCCGCATCCATAAAAATAAAGTCATAAGGCCCCACAAGGTCTTTTAGAATATCCGCAGCGTCTCCCTCCAGAAGCGTGATAACGTCTTCCTTTCCGGCCCGCGCAAAATTTGCCTTCGCCACGGGAATCCGTTTGTCATATTTTTCTATGGTCGTAATTTTACACCCCTCCGGTGCATACTCGCTCATCAAAAGCGCAGAAAAACCAATGGCACATCCCACTTCCAAAATGGACATGGGCTTTCGCAGCGCAAGCAGGAACCGGATCATTCCCTGCGTCTGCGTGCGGATAATCGGCACATTGGTTTCCAAAGCTTCACGTTCTATCTGATCCAAAAAAGGGGTATTGCCCGCGTCAAGAGAAGCGAGAAAAGTATTCATGCGCTCGCTTGAAATCACTTTGACTCTCCTTCCGCATCCTCTTCGCCCTCCTCAGGGGCGTCCGCCGCCATCACGCCCATCATTTCCTCTGCCGTCATGGCAGTGCTCAGGTCGTAGATGCCGGGCTGCAGCTTACCGTGATTTTCCGACAAAAGCTCTTGCAGCCAAAAGAGCTTCGCATCGCGGATCAATCCGCGCTCCTCCAGCATTTCACCTACTTCCATGACGGAAACCGGATCTTTCACGCTGACGCTGATCGTTCTGCCTTCCCCAAAGGACACCGGCTCCTCGGTGAATATGCGGTAGCCGTAATCATAAGCCGCCGTGGATGCCTTTATAATGTAGGTAGCGGCAAAAACCAAAACCACCACTTTGATAATCAGTTCCAGTGTGGAACCGATAACTTCCTTTATACTCATGCTTATACCTCGAAATCAATCTCATCCGCCAGCAGCACATAGACCTCCTGCATCATACGGCAGAATGCCAGCTCCGCCCGGAGAAAATCGTCCACAAGTGGGTCTTCCCTGAACTTCTCGTATTCTCTCTCGAAAGCCTCCATGCGGTCCAGCATATCCTCGCCGTCCGTCTCATTTTGTAAATCAAAATTGCGCTGCCGGAACTCGTTTACCTTCTCATAAAGCTCCGGCTGCTTCTTTACCTTTTCTCTCTGGTAGAAATACTCCCTGTAAGTTTCGGAGGTCATAATCTTATCTGCAAAGTCTCTGGCTGCCTTTATGATCTCTTTATCTGGCATGGTGTTATACCTCCATAATGATCGGTAATATCATCGGCCTTCTCTTTGTCTTCTTCCAGACAAAATCACTCAACACATCCTTGACGGTGCTCTTGAGTTTGCCCCAGTCTGTCTTGCCTTTATCAATGCAGTCCTGCACGGCATCCTCCACGAGAAGCCTCGCCTCATCAAGCAGCTCGTCGGATTCTCTCACATAGACAAAGCCTCTCGACACGATATCCGGGCCGGATATAAGCTGGTCGGTGTGGGATTCCAGAGCCATTACCACAATCATGATACCGTCTTCCGCCAAATGCTGTCTGTCGCGAAGCACTACATTTCCCACGTCACCAACGCCCAGTCCGTCCACCAAAATCGCTCCGACGGGCACTTTGCTGCTTACCACAGCTTTCTGATCATCCATCTCCAGCACATCACCGGACTGCAGCATGAAGATATTTTCCTTCGGGATTCCGAGCTGGGCCGCAATCTTCGCCTGCGCTTTGCGGTGCTTATACTCCCCGTGGACGGGAATCGCATATCTGGGTCTGACCAGCGAATAGATCAGCTTGATCTCCTCCTGACAGGCGTGCCCGGACACATGCACATCCTGAAAAATTACGTCCGCTCCTTTCATTTGCAGCTCATTAATGATGTTTGTAACCGCCTTCTCGTTGCCCGGGATCGGATGGGCCGAGAAAATAACGGTGTCTCCCGGCATAATGGATATTTTTTTATGGTTGTTGCCCGCCATACGGCTAAGCGCCGCCATACTTTCACCCTGACTGCCGGTCGTTATGATAACCGTCTTCTCCGGCGGATAATTTTTCAGCTCCTCCACCTCGATCAGCGTTCTCTCCGCAATCTGCAGATAGCCCAGTTTGGACGCCGTGGCAATGATATTTACCATGCTGCGGCCTTCCACCACAACTTTCCTGTCAAATTTTTCCGCAGTATTAATAATCTGGCGCACTCTGTCCACATTGGAGGCAAAGGTCGCGATCAGTATGCGGGTATCCTTGTGCTCCAAAAACAGGGAATCCAGTGTCTTTCCCACCGTCTTCTCGGAGGGCGTGAAACCCGCCCGCTCCGCGTTGGTAGAGTCGCACATAAGCGCCAGTACGCCCTTTTTCCCGATCTCCGCAAACCTCTGTAAATCAATGGCATCGCCGAACACCGGCGTATAGTCCACCTTAAAGTCTCCCGTATGCACCACCACGCCCGCCGGGGAATAGATCGCCAGCGCCGCCGCATCCACAATGCTGTGATTTGTCTTGATAAACTCGACCCTGAACTGCCCCAGATTGATGGACTGCCCGAACTTAACCACCTTTCTCTTCGTGGTCTTCATCAGCCCGTGCTCCTCCAGCTTATTTTCTATGATGCCCATAGTCAGCTTGGTCGCGTAAATCGGTATGTTCAGCTCCTTTAATATATAGGGCAGCGCCCCGATGTGATCCTCATGTCCGTGGGTGATCACAAACCCCTTCACTTTTTCTGCGTTTTCCTTTAAGTAGGTGATGTCCGGTATCACCAGATCAATTCCCAGCATCTCGTCTTCCGGGAACGACAGGCCGCAGTCCACAACAACAATGCTATCCTCATATTCAAAGGCAGTAATATTAAGCCCAATCTGCTCAAGCCCGCCTAATGGGATAGCCTTCAGCTTACTCGCTGACCTTCCTTCTTCATTTTTCTTCAAAAAATTTACCTCCGTTTTCTACTGAATAATATCAATGTCGTCCATTATCTTTTCAAACACAGCCGCCACTGCGTTTAATGTTTCGTCGTCCTCCACAATCTCATATACCGCTTCCGGCTCCTCCGGCGCGGAAACATCGCACAAAATAAGCGCCTCGCCGTCCCCTTCCGCAGAATCCGTCACCAGAAGATAATTCACGCCGCCAATCATCGTCTGCTCCAGAATATAAAACGCAACGTCACTGCCTTCCTGTGGCGTAAATATAATTTTTTCCATTTGTCCTCCCGTTTCCAGTTCAGCCCACGCCCATTCGCAAAACACATCTTTGGTGCTTCCCGCTGCTTTGCAAGCTCAGATTGAGCAAAGTTCAACCGGCTCATGAAGCAGGCATTCCCTCAGACCATCAGTCGACCGACAAATTCGTGCAAGCCCAATTTGTCATTTAACTTCGGTCCGGCTGAACTGTGAGTCTAAATATCCCTGCAAAATCAGACATGCCGCAATCTTATCCACATAGTCCTTTCGGTTTTCTCTGCGGATTCCGGCCTCCATCATCGCCTTATCCGCCGCCACCGTCGTCAGTCTCTCGTCCCACATCACGACAGGAAGTCCCGTGCGCCGCTCCAGTTTTTCTTTGAATGCCAGTGAAAACTCCGCCCGCTCTCCCAAGGTATCGTTCATATTCTTCGGCAGTCCCAGCACAATCCTGTCCACCTCGTACTCCACGATCAGCGCCTCAATGCGCGCAAGCGTCTGCCTCAGCTTGTTCTCTTCCTTGCGTCTGATAATTTCGATTCCCTGCGCCGTAATAAGCAAAGGATCGCTGATGGCTACCCCCACCGTTTTGGAACCGAGATCCAGCCCCATAATTCTCATTCGTCTTCCCTCTGCCATTACACTGACTTTTCAATCGAGTTTTTGATATACTCCACAAGCATTTCCTCCACAAGCTCGTCCCGCTCCACCTTCATAATAAGGCTCCGCGCGCTCTTATGGCTGGTAATGTACGTGGGATCGCCTGACATGATATAGCCGACGATCTGATTGACCGGGTTATATCCCTTCTCCGTCAACGCCTCATATACCGTGGACAGCACGAGCTTCACGCCCGTCTCCGGCTCCGTCTCCACCGTAAAAAATTGTGTATTTTCCAAATCCTGATCCCGCATATTTTCACGCCCTTATCTATTGTTATTATAGTATTACCATCATTTGCCGAAAAAATCAACCGCCCTGCCCCGGCGCATTCTTATGGTATATTCTACCACAAACAAAATGCCACAGCAACGGCTATTTCCAGCCTGTTATGCGCATCGGTACGCCTTTGCGGCAAACCAGATCCGTCTGCCTGCGTTCCGGTCAGTCTCCGATCAGCAAAACATCGTCCGTCAAAAAGGAACCCAGCCTGCCGACGGTTATGTGGTTCTGCATGGTTTCCTCCGTCACCGCCTCCAGCGCCGCCTTTAAATAACGGGTGGTATGCCCGATCCAATATTTCTTCCCGTTTTTTTCCACGGCTTCCTCCAAGAGAACCTCCGCCGTCTTTCCCAGAAACGCCTCCCGGTACG
>CARUOB010000011.1:25810-60553 GCA_949076555.1 uncultured Lachnospiraceae bacterium
CCGGGACATTTCCTGTTCCAGCTTCATCAGCCGCTCGCTCCTCACGGCCTTTTCGGCCTCCGTAAGCTGTTCCTCCATAGCGGCCGCACGGGTGCCCTGTCGTCTGGAATACTTGAAAATGTGCATCTCATAAAAGCCCACTTGACGAAGAAAGTCTTCCGTCTGCGCAAACTCCTCCTCCGTCTCCCCGGGGAATCCCACGATCACATCGGTGGTGATCGCCGGATTTTCATAATATTTTCGCAGTCTCTCCACCGCGCTGAAATACCCCGCCGTGTCATAGCGCCGGTTCATCCTGCGAAGCACCGTATCACTTCCGCTCTGCAGGGAAAGGTGGAAGTGGGGGCAGACTTTCGGCAGCGCGCTGATGCGTGCCGCAAATTCCTCCGTCACAATGCCCGGCTCCAGAGAGCCGAGGCGTATTCTGCCGATCCCCTCTATTTCAGAAAATTTTTCTAACAGGCGGCCCAGCTCG
This sequence comes from uncultured Lachnospiraceae bacterium, assembly GCA_949076555.1. GTDB lineage: Bacteria > Bacillota > Clostridia > Lachnospirales > Lachnospiraceae > UBA3282. Next base: position 26,286 of record CARUOB010000011.1, read on the forward strand.
CTGCCGCCCCTGTCAATCCCGTAGGAGCCGATGTGAATGCCCGTCAGCACGGCCTCTCTGTAGCCCGCCTCCGCCATCCCTCTTGCTTCTTCCAAAATGTCTTCTTCCAGACGGCTTCTGACCCGCCCTCTGGCGTACGGAATAATGCAGTAGGAGCAAAACTGGTTGCAGCCGTCCTGAATCTTGATATAAGCGCGGGTATGCTCCGCCGTGGTCTTAAGGGTCATCTCCTCGTAGGGCGCGCGGGCAATGTCGACTGTGTCTATCACAGGTTCGGGCTTAGCCGCTGCCACTGCGCCCCGGCTCTCCAAATACCCTTCCAATATCTCGACCAGATCTTTCTTCCTGTTATTTCCAACGGCCAAATCTATGGCGCCGTCCTTCAAAAGCGTCTCCTGTCCGGTCTGTACATAGCATCCGACCGCCACCACCACCGCGTCCGGGTTTCTCTTCTTCGCCCGGTGGAGCATCTGCCTGCTCTTCCTGTCCGCGATATTTGTAACCGTACAAGTGTTCACAATATAAATATCGGCCGCTTCATCAAATGGTACAATTTTATATCCCTTTTCTTGTAACATTTGTTGCATAAAGTCCATTTCATAGGCATTTACCTTACAGCCCAGATTATGTAATGCTACACTTTTCATAGTAATCCCCGCATTTTTTGTATTGTTTTATCATTGACTTTTGCTCTTCCAAGATTTAGTATAATACCCATAAGATATAAAAATCTAAAGGAGGTATTTCCGCAATGAAAACAGTACAGATTTCTTTAAATTCTATCGATAAGGTTAAATCTTTCGTGAACGATATCACAAAGTTTGATTATGATTTTGACTTGGTATCCGGCAGATACGTTATCGATGCGAAATCCATCATGGGCATCTTCAGCCTGGATCTGTCCAAGCCCATCGATCTGAACATCCACGCAGAAGACGGCACGGATGAGATTATGGCAGTACTGAAGCCTTACATCATGTAATCGGCTTCCATCCATATGGAAATTAAGACAGCTCGGAAATTCCCGGGCTGTTTTTTTATCTGTTGATACAGAAAAAAGCTCTGTGCGGAGAATGCCGTATCTCAGGCATTCTCCTACGCGAGACATAGAACTTCTTAGCGAAGCAGCCCTTGCTGCTGAGCTTTAGAAGTTCTTCTCGCGTTTTTCACGCTAGCTTTGCACCACAATCACCTCATCCGCCGCAAGCGCCTTCTCCACCAGCGCATCAATCCCTTCCTGCAAATTCTGCTCATGCCTCTTTATGATATTCAGATTCGGCTTCGTCACAGGATGCTTGGCCACAAAAATGGTACAGCAGTCCTCATAGGGCAGAATGGAAGTCTCGTAACTATCAATCCTCTCCGCAATATCCACAATCTCCATCTTGTCAAAACCGATCAGCGGCCTGTAAACGGGCATCGTACACACCTCGTTCGTCGCCGCCAGACTGGCCATTGTCTGGGAGGCCACCTGCCCGATGCTCTCACCCGTTATCAGCCCCAGACACTCCGTCTCCTTCGCAATATGCTCCGCAATGCGCATCATATAGCGGCGCATAATAATGGTCAGCTCGTCGTGTGGACACTTGTCATAAATATAAAGCTGAATGTCCGTAAAATTAATCACATGCAGCCAGACGGGGCCTGCATAGGCAGCCACCTTTTTCGCCAGGTCCACCACCTTCTGTTTTGCCCTCTCGCTCGTATAGGGCGGCGCATGGAAATACACGGCATCAATCTTCACCCCGCGCTTGGCGATCATCCAGCCTGCCACAGGAGAATCAATTCCACCGGATAAAAGCAGCATCGCTTTGCCGCCCGTCCCCACAGGCATACCGCCGGGGCCGGGTATAATCTCGGAATAGAGATAAATCTTGTCCCGGATTTCCACGTGCAGAAGAATATCCGGGTTGTGCACGTCCACATGCATCTCCGGGTAAGCGTCCAGAATCACCCCGCCCAGCTCCTCGTTGATCTGCATGGAATTAAGAGGATAGTTTTTGCGCGCGCGCCTCGCCGCCACCTTAAAACTTTTGTTCCGGTCCGGATACACGTCAGCGATATAGCGCACCACATCCTGTCCCAGCTTTTCAAAACCCTCATCCTCCACATAGACCACCGGGCAGATGCCGGAAATACCGAACACCTTTTTCAGACTTTCCACCACTTCATCAAAATCAAAGTCGGACTGCGCGTCCACATAAATGCGCCCGTCCGTTCTTCGCACCGCAAACCCGCCTTCCGTCTTTTTCAGCGCGTACTTGATCTGTTTCACCAACGCTTCCTCAAACAGATAGCGGTTTTTTCCTTTCACACCGATCTCCGCGTATTTAATCAAAAATGACTTGTACATAGTTTCTCCATTCCGAAGCGTTTTATCGTGGAATGCGGGCAGAACGGGAACTCCCCCATTCTGCCCCGCACACACAGACTTTGCAACGCTCCCTGCAAAGCCCGGCTTTTTCAGTGTCTCGTATACCTTCGCAGCATCGGCACGATCTCCTCCAAATTCTGACAGGTGTATGCAATCTCCTCGCTTGTCGTAAACCCTGAGAGGCTGAACCGGATCGTCGATTCCAAAAGCTCCTTCTCCACGCCGATCGCCCGGAGGGTCGCCGACGGCTGCGGCTTATGGGCCGCGCAGGCGCTTCCGGCGGAAACATAGATCCCCTGCTCTTCCAGCGCATGCAAAAGCACTTCGCTGCGGACACCCCTGAAAGAAACGCTCACGACGTGAGGCGCTCCCTCCCTGCCGGGGCAGCCGTTAATCACCACGTCGGGAATCCTTCTGACCCCTTCAGTCAATGCTTCCCTCAACGCATACATTCTGTCTACATCCTGCTCCAAATCCTGATACACCATCTCCGCCGCTTTGGCAAAGCCTGCGATGCCCGGCAGATTTTCCGTTCCGGAGCGCAGTCCCCGCTGCTGGCCGCCGCCGTACATAACGGGACTGACCTTTGCGCCGTCCCTCATATAGAGAAGACCGATGCCTTTTGGCCCGTGAATCTTATGGCCGCTGGCGCTCAACATATCAATATGCGTTTTCCCGGGATAAATGCGCGCCTTGCCGAAGCCCTGCACCGCATCCACATGGAAAAGCGTTTTCGGATTTTTCCTTTTGATAAGCTCTCCCGCCTCCGCAATGGGCTGTATACTTCCGATCTCGTTGTTTGTATGCATAATAGAGACCAGTATCGTATCCGCCCTGACTGCTTCTTCCAGCTCTTCCAGCGAAATTTTTCCCTGCCTGTCAGCGGAAAGATAAGTCACCTCAAAACCCTGATTCTCCAAATAAGCCATGGACTGCATTACAGCCGGATGCTCGATTCTCGTGGTGATCAGATGCCGCCCTGTTCTATGATTTGCCATCGCCGCGCCAATCAGCGCGATATTATCCGATTCTGTCCCGCCGGAGGTAAAGAAAATTTCCTTTTCATTCACTTTTAAAATCTTCGCAAATGTCTCGTTCGCGTATCTTAAGTAGGCTTCCGCCTCCACTCCTTTATGGTGCAGGCTGGAAGGATTTCCATAATCCTCGCACAAAACCTTGTGCATCAGATGCGCGGCCTCCTCAAAACAGGCGGTCGTCGCGGAGTTATCCAGATAAACTTCCATTGCCGTTATTCCTTCCTAAACCCTATATCCTTAATATATGTTTTTTATCTCCGGCAGTGCCAGCTCGATTCCACTTCATTATTACAGTTCAGCCATGCTCATTCATAAGTCACCAGAATATACGTTTAGCAGAATCATATCACGAATTGCCTAAACTGTTACTCCAAATGGTACATCAGCCACGACAGTACCGCAAGTCCTGCCGTCTCGGTGCGCAGGATTCTTTTCCCTAACGTGATCGGTTCGATACCCGCCGCAAGCGCCTCCGCCACCTCGCTCTCCTCGAAGCCGCCCTCCGGCCCGATAAAGACCGCCACGCTCTCCCCGGGGCGTATCGCCCCGATCTTTTTTTTCGTATGGGCCATATCCTCCGCCAGCTCGTAGGGAATCAATTTTACGTCCAGTTCCCGCGCGTAAGCCACCGCCTCCTTCATGGTCATCGGCTCCCTCACCACGGGAATGATCCCTCTTTTACACTGTTTGGCCGCCGCTTCCACAATACCCTGCCAGCGGTTTATCTTCGCCTGCGCCTTCTTTTCATCCAGCTTCACCACACAGCGTTTCACAGCCACCGGAATCACCTCGAACACCCCAAGTTCCACGGCCTTCTGGACGATCAGCTCCATCTTATCCGCCTTGGGAATACCTTGAAAGAGATAGATTTTTGAGGGCAGTTCCACCCCCTCCTCCCTGACAAAGCGCAGAGAACAGACGACCTGATCCTGTGCAAACGCCTCGATGCCGCAGCGGTATTCCTTTCCGTCCACACCGTTTTTGACCGCAATCTCCTCACCAATCTTCATCCGCAGCACATTTTTCATATGATTGACATCGCTGCCCGTGATAATAATTTTTTTATCCTGAATCTGTGAAGGCTCTACAAAAAATTGATGCATAGGTCAACCTCCGTTACTTTATGCGGACTTTTCTAAAATCTTCCGTCAGCGTTTCTCCCTCTTCGCCCGCACATGCTTCACAATCCGCACAAACAGCGCGAACACGACCACTCCCGCAACGGCGCCCGCGCTGTCGATACACACATCGGAAAACCGTCCCGCGCGTCCCGGCACAAAAAGCTGATGAATTTCATCCGTGGCGGCGTAGACGGCAGTCGCTCCTGCGGCAGTTCCGGCCCTCCGCAAAAAGCCCATCTCCCACTGCCCGACCCATATGTAAAGCAGAACGGACATAATGCCGAACTCCGCCATGTGAGCTACTTTCCTGATAAATCCCTCTATGGCGTCCGAAATCTCCTTCACCCGCGCATCGCTTAATTCCAGATGGAAAAAGGTTCTGGTGGAACTGACCATATGGTAGGTGAAGCTCGCGCTCACCGCGCCGGACTCCTCCTTGGGCTGGGCGGAAAAAGCAAAAATAATGCACATCCACACAATCGCAAGCGCACCCGCCAGATTTCTAAATACTACCACACCAAATTTTTCTTCCACTTTCCTCATATTTTGCCCCGTCAATTACATATGTTATTTTATCTAAATATCTGCTCCTCACCCTGCATCATCTTTGCCGTCAGCGCGCTTTCTGTGCCGTCACAGACCGCCACTCGCCAAGAGCCTTCACTTCCACAACCGTAAGCCCCGCTTCCTCGCAGGCCCGCGCCACCAGCTCTTCCTTTCCCTCGATAATGCCCGAAGTAATATAGATGCCGCCCGGTTTCAGACATGGCACGATAACCGGCGTAAGCGGCACAAGCACATCCGCCAGAATATTCGCCGCCACGATATCATAACACCCGTAACCGACCGTGTCCTGCACTTCTTTTTCAGTAATGATATTGCCGATGAGCAGTTCAAAATCTTCGTCCGGAATGCCGTTGGCCTCCTTATTCTGCGCAACCGCCTCCACCGCACAGGAGTCTAAATCCGTCCCCACAGCGTGCTTCGCGCCGTACATAAGCGCGATGATGGACAAAATACCGCTACCCGTCCCCACATCCAGAAGCCTGGTCTCCTGCGTCATATGTTTTTTGATCTGCCCGATGCAGAGCCTCGTCGTCTCATGCATACCCGTGCCGAAGGCCGTGCCCGGGTCAATGTGCAGAATCTTTTTATCCCGGTCCGCCTCCCTCACTTCCTCCCAGGAGGGAATCACGAGAAGATCGTCTATGGTGAACTGATGAAAATACTGTTTCCAGTTATTGATCCAGTCGATGTCCTCGGTTTCGGACACCGTAACCGAACCTTCCCCGATCTCCATAAACTGGCGAACCTCCGTCAGCGCCTCCTCTATCTTCGCGAGCACGCTCTCCTTGTCCGTCGTCTCCGCATCCGCCTCATTGCCAGTCTTAAGAGAGCCGTCTTCCCGCTCCTCCACAAAAAAGCTCAGATACGCCACGCCGTCATCCGTCTCTGTTTCCGGCAGAATATCCACAAACATCTGCTCTTTTTCCAACGGCGAAAGGGGCACTTTATCCTCGATCTGTGCCCCCTCAAGCCCCCTGTCATAGAGTTCGCTGATAATGATATCCTCCGCCTCCACGACCGTCTTTATCCTGAATTTCATCCACTTCATGGATCGCTTTACTTCCTTTCACTAAGCTCTAAAAGTTTCGTCTTCAAATCGTTCTCCATCACGCGCATTTCTTCCTCTGCGAGCCGTCTCTTCTCCCTGCCGTCGGCCTGAATCTTCATCACTTCATCCAGTGTGGAGATCAGATTCGCGTTGGTAGTCTTTAACGTCTCCATGTCAATGATGCCTCGCTCCGCCTCCTTCGCACTCTCAATAGCTGAAATTTTAAGCACTTCCGCGTTTTTCTTCAAAAGCTCGTTGGTCATGTCGGACACTTCCCGCTGCGCCCGCGCCGCCTGCTCCACATGGGTTACGCCCAGCGCAAGCACCATCTGGCTTTTCCAGAGCGGAATCGTATTCACGATCGTTGACTGGATTTTCTCTACCATCATCGTGTCGCTGCTCTGCACCAGCCTGATCTGGGGCGCAGTCTGGATGGATACCATTCTGGTCAGTTCCAGATCGTGCAGCTTTTTCTCGAAACGGTCGCAGAGAGCCTCCAGATCTCTCGCCGCCTGCGCGTCCTCCGGCAGACCGCTTGCCTTCGCCTTCGCAAGAAGCTGCGGCAGCTCCGTCGCTCTCGTCTCTGCCAGTTTCTTCTTACCTGCCAGTATATACATGGAAAGCTCTTTAAAATAAGTGAGATTCAGCTCATACATTTTATCCAGAATGGAGATGTCTTTGAGGAGCTGTACCTGATTATCCTCCAGCGCCTCACAGATCTTATTGACGTTCGTCTCCGCCTTGGCGTATTTCGTTTTCATGGTGTCTAACTTCTGCGCGGGCTTCTTAAAAATACCGAGGAACCCTTTCTCCTCCTCGTCAAAGCTCTTGAGCTGCGTCACCACATTGGAGAGCATCTCCCCGACTTCGCCCAGATCCTTCGTCTTCACATTTTCGAGCGCATTGCCGGAGAAATCCGCCATCTTTTTCTGCGTACCCACACCGTACTGTAAAATCGCCGTGGAATTGTGCAGGTCGATCTGTTTCGCAAACTCGTCCACCTGCCGCTTCTCCTCTTCGCTTAGAATCGAATCATCCAGATCTTCCTTCAGCTCCTTGGCCTGCGGAATCTCCGCCAAAGGCTGCTTATCCTTTACCGCATCCTCCACTTCCCCAAACACCAGTGCAGGCGCCTGCTGCTCCATTGCATCAATTTCGTTCATAACTGCCTCCTTCTTTACGTTCAGCACACGCCCATTCGCAAAACGCAAGTTCCTTGCTTCTCCGCTGTTTCACAGCTATTTTTGCTCAAAAACGGGCGTTCCCTCAGAGCTTCATTTTCATGCCAAATTCATGCAAGCATGATTCGTCATAAAAATTCGCTCTGGCTGAACTGTGATTATAAATATCCGTCCTGTTTCAGTATCGTATGTAGGGCGGAAATATCCGACTGAATATCCCACGCCTTCTCCCGGAACAGCTCGTCCAGAAACTTTTCAAACGCCTCGTTGATATTGTCCACCGCTGTCTCAATCTCCCGCTTCGTCTCCTCTATATTGGACAGGTCTAACTGCTGGCCGTCCAGATCCCGGTACGCCTCCAGCAGTTTTTTCGTGGTGGGAAGATAAAAACTTAACATCTTTCTAAGCTCGGACGCAAGCTCCGGCTCCTTCTCCACCTGATCGAAAATCCTCGTGACCAGAAGCTCCAGCCGATCCAGTTTATCCGACATTTCCTCGCCGGGAATCTGCTCATTGCACTGTCTGATCAGACGCACATAACTCTTTCCTTCCTCAATCACTTCGGCCGCCTCTCCCAGACGCGCCCTTTCCTGCCGCCTGCGCTCGTCGGCCATCTTTTCAATCTCCAGTTTTTTCTGCTCTTCCTCATAATTTTTCTGGGCGAGCATGTACTGGTCGTACATCTCATCACTGGCAATCAGACAGGTCTGCTTCTGATCCAGATGCGCCTGCTTAAACATGCCCAGATGAATCATCTGCCGTAAGTCCTTCACAATGAAACGTTCGCTCTTGCCCGTGCGCTGCGCCATATCCTGAATGGAACAGTACAGCTTATCCTTGACCATGCCCACATATCTTTTATAGCGTTTCGCCCGTCCTGTCAGCCTCGACCCGTGAATGCCAAGCCAAAGACCCGCCGCGGTAAAAATCCCCGAGATAATCACAGGGACTATGTCGGCAGGCATCGCGTAAGTGACCAGTTCGCCAATCGTGCCCAGCAGGACAAGCCCCGATATCCCCGTCAGACCATACCCTGCCCCCATACACACGACGCCAGATACAGATCCCTTCGGCGTGCTCTGAAATAGTCGCTTATCCAGACGGGCGTTGGGCCGTTTATAAAGGGGATTGGACGCATAGGGGCTTATCTGCGCACGGCCTGCGTTTTGACCCCATCCGCCAGACGTGCCATGGCCTGCGTTCCCGCCGAAGCCACCCGCCGCACCGTGGTCTGCGTTTTGGCCCAAGCCTCCTGCCGCGCGGCTTATACTCTCACTCACCGTTTCCACGGTACGGCCAATGCCGTTTCCCACATCATTGACCGCCCGGTTTACACTCTCACCCACTGTCCCGACTGTGCGGTTTACTTCCCGCATGGTGCGGTTGATGGTTTCATTCACCGTCTCGCCAATGTTCTTTCCCAGATTCGTAAAATTGCCCGTGTCCACCGCCTGCTGTACCTGATCCCGGATATCCTCACCGGCCCGGTACCACTCATTCTTGTCCATATTCCACGAATTCTCCATACTCATCCCAGATATTGCAAATCCAAGTGCTTCCCTGATTAAAGACAATCTCCTCTCCCGCCTCATCATAGAACTTCGCGGGCGTAAAGTCTCCGTCGAGACGTTTCCAAGTGCCCTTGATTACCTTGCCGTTTGTAAAGACAATGGCTTCGCCCTCTCCATGTACGCCGAAAGCAAGATAATCGTGCGAATCCCGGACTTCTCCGTGACAGTACTGGAACACCACGTTTCTGACAGTGAGCTGGTCTCCCGTAAGCTCGTCGATCTGCTTCTTGCCATCCTGATAGCGGTAGTAGAGATGGTCTTGCGCATTGTACTCAAAATACGGATGGTACGCGCCGTAGCCTCCCGAATTGTTCCCGGACTTTCCGCCGGGATAGACATAGGAAGCATCCTCCTTGTCCTCATACTCTGCCCGCATGTCATCCGCCACAAAAAGGAATGGCGGCACATACTTATCGTCATAGTTCCAGTCATAGCCAAGTCTGTCCACTGCCTTGAAAAGTCCGTCAATAAAAAGATACCCTGTAAATTCCGTCGCGTAACCGGGCCGCTTATGTCTGCCATAAGCCTCATCCGCCGGATTGTGGATGCCCACCACAGCCGCGCTGACGTTGTAATAGTTCGGACGGTTGATCAGCTCCTCCACATAGGGTACTGCAAGACCCCAGTTGCAGTAAATCGCCTCATATCCCATAGCCTGATAGACATAATAGTCTCTGCTCGACCGCACAGGCCCGATCCGGTCCAGATCGTCAAAATTCTCAAACACACCCATCAGACGGGTGATACGTCCCTCTACCGGCGCCTCGTAGATAATTCCCGCACGGGAAAGCCCGTACTGGGGCAGAGCCGGCGCATTGTTCGGTATCATCACGGCGATGGGCCTTCTCTTCGCCTGCTCCACGTCCGTCCACTCACCGGTCAGATAGCTCTGAATCTTACCGTCCTTTTCCACCCGCTCCTCAATCACGAAAGATTCCGGTTCCTCCTCTTCCGGCTCCTCCTCCACCACAGGTTCCTCTTCCGGCTCCTCCGGCTCGATCGGCTCAATCTCCAGTTTCGGCGGTTCTTTCGCCTCCTCCTTCTCTTTGCCGCAGCCCGCCAGACAAATTATCATGCATAAAATTATCAAACTCAGTAATGTTGTCTTCTTTTGAATCATTTTTCCTCTCTCCTACGTTTTTCCTGGATCTCACGTTCTTTGGTTATTCTGGTAAATCGCACATCACGCCGATGCACATACACGAATTAGTATACGGCGCATAAACACTTTTATTATAACCGAAAAATGGAAGGCTGTACACTTAAAAAAATTGGCTGACAAAGAAAAATCAGAGAAAATAACAGCAGGGCACCGCAAAGCGCCCTGCTGGAAAAATTAATAATGAATCACTTTTTTCACAATGTCAAATTTCACCGTTACACTCCCACCGTATTCCGGCGCCAGTCCTGTGATCGTCACGCTTCCTTTATTTTTTCCGGATTTATTGTTTGCGCCGTAGGAAACCGTATAATCTTTTCCCTCCGTATACGCGTTTCCACTGACGGCGTCTCGAACCGTAACAGCAGGCGTAACCTGATTTCCCGTGTAAACCGCTTCTTCCGTCAGATCTACCTCCAAGTTACTCTTTACCAGTTTCGTCTGATAGATCGGCAGCGGCACGACAATCTCCCCGTCCGCCTCATAGCTGCTTTCGGCTTTTGCCGTAATAACGGCTCTCGGTCTCAACACCTGCAAATTTTGATTCAGTTCCGGATCTGCAACCCCATTTTTGACAGCTTCGCTGTATGCCTCCCAATACTGCATATACTGCGCCTGCGTATTGCACTCATATCTCACTTCATAGTCTTGGTTCAAACGCAGGGCGCTCTTGCCGTCCATCAGTTTCACCGCAGGCTTATACTCAAAATCCTCCGCCTTGTTCGGATTGTAAGAAACTGCCGTCGTCTTAACCTGAATGCTGCCGCTGTCAACGGCCTGTTTCAGACCTCTCTTCGTGATCTGGAAGGTCACGTCGAAATTTCCGGTATAGTTGCCCTTTCCCTGCACCGTAACCGTAGGCGGTTTCTCCGCGGAACCGTCGGCTACCGCCTTGTTGTTCTTATACTTGAGCGTATAATCTTTGCCGTTTTGCAGGACAAACCCTTCCGCGTTTGTGAGGCGGATTTCATCCACAGGCTTCACGCCCGCTTTGCAATAAGGAAAGCTCATGTTGTTCATCGTGTCCGCACGCTTAACCTCATTTTGGTTTGCGATATCGGCCGCCGTGATCTTAAAGGTCTTCTTAAAACTGCCGCTGTAACCCGCCTCGTTTTTGCCTTTAAAAGTCATTGTGGCAGTTCCCTTGTCTCTGTTCTTGGCGTAACTTATGGTATAGTCCGTCCCGTATTGCAGTGTCTTAGCCGCTTCGTCCCCCACACCGTAAGTCAAAACAGCATGATTCTGCGTCAGCGCCCTGCCTGTGTACGCCTGATTTTCCACACCGCTCACTTGCACTGTCTTTGCGGAAAACGTCTTGCCCTTGATGTTGAACGCCGCTGTCTTTGTCCCGACATACTGTCCGTTTCCGGTGACGACAAGCTCCGCCTTGCCGACCTTACCCGGGACAGGCTGCACCGTATAATCGCGTCCCGGCTTCAAAACTGTTTTTCCATACTTCACGGTAAAGGTGTCCTTCGTGCTCTCCTCCGACGGAGTCAGTCTGATCGCTTCGCCCGTATATTCTACATTTTTCAGATTTAAACCGAGTGTAATTTTGACATTTTTCATCAGGTGGGTTTTATCGGCCACATAAATCCTCCGGCTGATACTTCCCTCATAATTGCCGATTCCCTCCACCGTCAGCAAAAACTCTCCTTCATATGCCTTGGGAATTTCCGCATTAGTCAGCTCTTCGCCTCTCCCCAGACTGTTGCCCAGACCGTCACGGGCATTTTCCACCGTCAGTTTCAGGCGAAAATCCACATCCCGCTTCATACTTTTGACGTATTTGATGGAAGAAAAAGGCTTCTGCACCTTATTCGCCACTGCAAGCTGTTCCGATACTTTCAGCGTAACACCGGCCGCAGGTATCCCTGCACCGTCTCCGATTGACGCCCGCAGAATATTGAAGTTTACCTTGACGGTATCCTTTTCTCCGTCCTTGATTTTGTCCGTATAGTCGCCCTTACCGATGATCTCCACGTAAGGCAGTTCCGAATTAAAGTTTACGCCCTCGCCGTTTCCCCGTTTCAGCACGCCGTCCTTATTGGCATTCGTATTATTGTAATACTTAATCTGGTAATCCCTGCCGGATTTTAAAAGTGTATCCCCGTCGTACACCGTGACCGCAGGCTTGCACGCCTTACCGGTATAATATACGTCTGCTATTTCCTGAAAAGCGAAGCCGCCCTCCTCTTTACTCTCCTCGAGCCACTTCGCATAAAGCGTCATGTCCTCCTGCACGATATCCGTTTCAAAATTCCACGCTTTCGTACAGGCAACGTCCCGATACCATCCATCAAAACGGTATCCGGCGGCCGTGGGATCTTCCGGTCTCACCGCCGTATCTCCCGCCCTCAGACCGATCTGGGCCTCTGGCGCCGTTCCGTGTCCCTGTACGTCAAAAGTTACCATATAGGAGACGTATTCTCTCGCCACGGTCAACGTGCCGTTCTCATAATCAATCGTATAGTTTGCTCCCGCATCGGCTCCGGAAGGAACGATGTCATACCGCCCCGGCACCGCCGTGCTTTTTATACCACAGGAAAAAGATGGTTTCACCAGCAGTTGATCCGTTCCCACAAGCCCGCTGATCTCGTATTCGTACTTGCCGATTGCCGAAATGGGATCATTTACCAAAATCACCTTATCTTTTGCCAGAATCCGAACCTTGGCAGGCTGAATCTCGAAGGATTTGCTGACACTGCCGCTGTACAGATTCTTTCCCGTCACAACCGCCAGAGCCGTGCCCGCATTCCGGTTATTTTTGTAGGACAGCTCGTAGTCCTGCCCTTCTTCCAGAAGCACGCCGGATGACAGTACCGCAACTTTCGGTTCCTGTTCCGACCCGTTATATGTCACCCTGTTTGTCTTAAAAGTAACCGTCGTTTCGTTACCAAACGTCTCCTGTACCGTCACCTGCGCCTGCACATCCAGTCCTTGAAACTTTTCCGCCTCGTTTGGTATAAATGCTGCCAAAAAGCTGTAAACGCCCACTTTATCGACAGTCTGCGTATCATCCTCCCGCCATATATACATTCCATGCGGATTGTCCGGGAAAGCAATCTCCCTGAGACTCTGCCCGACAGAAGCCGTCAGCTTCGGCTCCTCCACGATCAGCGTGTCAAAACTTCCCGTATAGCCGCCAGCGGTAACATTCACCTTGCATATCCCCGGCTTCGAGGAGTCGAAACCGCTGATCATGCCCATCGAAAGCGCAACGGTATTCGTACCGCTGCCGGACGGATAGGTGACTTTTCCGCCCTGAAGCTTTATCTCCTGCCCGACTTTATATGTTGTGACAGTGGGCGGAGTGACCTTATAAGCCTGCGAGTATCCACAGTACTTCGCCAGATTCTCGTACACCTCCTCCGCAGTCTTCAACCCTCGTGTAATGTATTGCAGGCGGTTATTGGCGTCAATATAACAGATCACCGGCATAGCCACCGCCGTGTCGTAAATAGCTGTCTCCAGCAGGTACAGCATCATACTCTCCCTGTTCTTTGCTGTCGTGTCATAGGAAAAAGTAATCTGTTCGCAGCCGTACTGCTTCTGAAACGCTGCGACTTCGTCCTTCGCTGCGCTATCTATTTCCAGTGCATAGACATCTATATCGGTAAATCTGTCAATCGATTTGGCAATACTATTAACCGTACTCCGACAATTACCGCAGGAATTACGGTAGAAAACCAAGAGCTTGGGCTTGCCATCCGCGGTAGAGCTGATCTTGCTGTCGTCCAGCGCCGTATAGTCATGGGACAGATTTTCGAGGTTCAGCGCCACGCCGCTCTCCGGCAGAGGAGCTGGATTGTCGCCGCCCACATCGATATCCGCCCTCAGCACTTCCTCCTTTTGCGTCAGGTTCGGAGACTCGTGGAGGCTGTAGCGCACCGCCCCTCTGTAATATGCGCTGCCGTAAATATAACCGTACTTGGTATCGGCGCTAAACTCCGTCTTTCTGTCTATGCCATCCATGGGAACACTGTAAATATTCTCTTTATCATTGAAATACAGTCGGTCATCGATGCGAAACAACCCTGAATAGGCGCCCGGCCACGCCATCGGGCCGTTCGGCCATGCCGGCCATTTTTCAATCACCTGCAACGGCATTCCGTTGGTCGCAACATTATTCAGGTTGGTTTTCATAAGCGCAGGCTTCCCGCCCGGTCCGCCGCTAGGCGATATATAATAGCAGTCGCTTCCTGATATCACCATCGACGACGTGCAATTCGTCCAGAAGGCATTGTCATAGCGTGTGTCGGTCGCCTGATAATCCACCACGCTGCTGCCCTTCGTCACAACCCAATCATGGTGTTTATGTTTTTCATCCTGAAAAACCTCGTCGCTGCAGAGCATGTAGCTGTGCATCACTCTGCCGACAAGATCCCTTACCGGATCGTCCCATGTGACGTCCACCTGATAGTACTGCCCATCCAGCTCGACCAGATTCCATGCGTGGTCCATGGCGTCGCTGGTAACCATATAGCAGTCGATTCCCACCTGATTCAACAGATACTTATAGGCAAGCGCGTATCCCTGACATACGGCGGTGCGCTTTACAAAAACGCCATACGCGCTGAAAGATTCTATGGGCAGTGTATTCGCGTTCAGATTATCGTAGTCATACTCGCAGTTGACCGCCAGATAATCATGCAGGGCAATGGCCTTCTGTAGATCGCTCATGCCCTGATCCACCGACGCCAGCGCCGTATCCACACCCTGCTGCCATTCGGAATCATTCCATGTGGTCTCATAAGTCATCGTAAGACTCGCGATCTTTGTCGCAATACAACTATATTTAAATCCGCCGCTCACATAATAAAGATCCGGATGCTCGTTTAATACGCCGCTGACCAGAAGTCCAATCTTTGTCGGCTTTGTTGTCTCATATGGTATGTCATATTTAGAAACATCAATCGGTGTAACGCGCGCTTTCATCTGCTGATACAGATAATTCATAATCTCTTCATCGCTGTACGCAGACACAGCATAGGCCGCAGCGCCGTCGTCCTCAGCAGGTGCATCGCCAAACTGATACGCGCCCTCTATCTCCAGCTCTACCCAGACTTCCGATTCCTCAACAGACATTAAATCATTCCCGGACACCTGCAAGTCATTGCCGGAAATCTGCACATCAGAAAAAGGCAGCTCCGTATCTGTCTCACCGCCTTCATCTCCTATATCTTCTTTCGGAGTCTCCGTCTCCTCTCCTTCCACAGGAAGCCGGTCTTCGGGTTCTTCTGTCTCCTCCCCTTCCGCGGGAAGCTGGTCTTCGGGCTGTTCCGTCTCCTCTCCTTCCGCTGGAAGCTGATCTTCGGGCTGTTCCGTCTCTTGGTTAGAAGGTGTCTCCTCATCCGTAGGTGTCTCCGTCTGCACAGGATCGTCCTCTCCCGGTTTCTCATTCTCCCCGGAGGCATCCTCCGCGGTTCCCGTGCCGGGCTGTTGCGTCTCTTCCTCCCCCGGCGCCTCTTTTTCAGGTTCCTGTTCTGTTTCCCCGTCACCCTGAGTCTGACCGGATTCCTGCTGTGGCGCCTCTTCCTTGGCGACAGATTCTTCACCAGTTGTCGTTTCCTGCACAGCCGTCAGTTCTTCCGCAAAGACAGTATCCGCAGGAAGCTGTACTGTGGAAAGCACCATTATGGCTGCTAAAAGGCCTGCCAAAATTCGTTTTGCTGATTTCATTACGTCCTCCTCAAATCCGTTGAATCCGTTATGTTTATAATTAATACTACCACAGCTTTTATAGAATTTACAATTGGTAACGTGATTTCAAATACAAATCCCCGCCTCAACGGGTGTGCACCGATAAATGCGGGGATAAGGATTATATATGAAATTCTTCGTACAACGCTTCCCGATATTTTCTGTCTCTGGTTGATCGTTCTAAATCTTCCATACGGTTCTGCTCAAGCAATGCCCTGATCAGCCTGTTTGCACGTTCTTCGCCTATCTCTTTACCTTCTTTTCTTCCCTCTTCTCTTCCTTCTGCCCGGAGCGTCCGTTCGTATTTATCCTTATCAAATTCCTCCAATATCATTCCCAACACCTCCGCTCGATACTTCGTAAGCGTCTCCGCCAATATCTTCTGCTCGATGCAGTATTGTATTGCATCTTCCACCGCCGCCTGACTTGGCAGGCCCCGCCGCATATACTGCCGCGATATATCCACAAACATCGCGTACTCTTTCAACACACGGCACCTTTCCATTAATTGTCTGTTATACCCGTAATTAATGTTAAGCATTCTGACCCGCAATTCCAAGTCCGCTTTTCTCCTCCGTTTTCCGGCAGGATACCATCTGCAAAGCAACTGTTCCTGCCATATTTTATTCGTATTAGAAAAATCTGACAGAAACTGTCTGAATGTGCGGATACGCACATTGTTTAGAATTTCTCTGATGCATTCATCATAATGGAGACAGAATGATTTGTCAACTGCTTTTTAACGGAATTTACACAGCGCTCCGGCTGGGTAAAAGCAAACACTCCAATCTTTACAATTCCATTTTGTCATATTGCATGTCATTTTCTTTAGGCAAGAATTGCTTTACTTTTTTATAAAAACACAACGAGGGTGTCGCAAAATCATCCAATTATATGATTTTGCGGCACCCTCTGTCGTTATTAACAGATACAATTACTATTTGAAATAACTAATAGCATTATTGCTAAAGCGCACAGCATACAAAGATTTCTTTGCAGACAGCCCAGAACCATCTCTCAGTTTTACCGTGAGTGTCATCTTTTGTGCGTCACTGGTATAAAAATCTCCAGTATAGCTAGGTTGCTTAGTCGTAGTTACTTTACCCGGTATCGGCTGCAGGTAATAGCATGCTGGATTGACCCCTGGCCGTTCCTTCTGAATTCCTTTATAGCACCCGGCATTTTTACCGCCTGCCACATTAACTGTGAAATAGTTAAGTCCATAAGGAATACCTTTATTTCCAGCTTTATCTGTCGCAACTACAACATATCCCCCCTCGAGATTTCCATCCGGAGTATCAATAAGAAAAGGCTCAATGTCGATACGTTTGTAAAGCGGAGTGACAATAAATTCATATGAATTTGAGGTCACCTTGCTACCATCTTTTGCTATAGCCGTGATCTTCGCACTAGAGCCTACGGGTGCATCTCCTTTCGCACTTACCTTACCATTTTTGTCAACCGTCAACACACTTTCATTACTCGAACTCCATGTTACCTGTTTGTTTGTAGGTGTCCCATAATTGCTGCTATATTTAGCAGACATCTTTATATTCTTGCCAGCAGCAATGTATCCGTAGTATCCTTCGGAATCCCATGCACCATAGCTGTCTTTCGTGCCAATAACAAGTTTCGACATAGGAACAGCAACTGTAACTGTACAGCTTGCCTTTTTCTTGCTACCGTCAGTAGCGGTACAAGTAATTGTAGTTTTGCCTGCTGTTTTTGCTTTAACTTTCCCGTTTTGATCTACAGAAGCTACACCGGGCGCACTGCTCGTCCATATAGTCATGGTCTGATCATAACCCGCTTTACCTTCTACCGTTGATGCCAATACGCCTTCTGTAGGCGCATCCTTAGCGTCTTTGATTGCCGCCTTAGGACTGAACAATGTCAGCGTTGACTCAGATAGCGTGATTTTCGTGATTTCTCCTGATATAACCGTAATTGTATAGGCATCAGAGGAAACCCCTTGGCTATCTTTGGCAGTAGCTGTTATCTTACAGGTTCCTGTAGCACCTTTTTTCGCCGTCACCTTACCGTTCCCGGCCACAGTTACCAAATTATTGCCCTCCGCTTTCCACGTGAGTTTTTTATTTGTGGCATTTGTCGGCTCCACTTTTGCAGAGAGATTGATTGACTTACCGACAGCAACTTTAGCTGGGCCACTGATGGTAATTTTTGTAATCGGCTGATTCACTGTCACATTGCAGGAAGCGCTTTTACCACTACCATCGTTTGCCGTGGCTTTGATTGTGGCCTTACCGGGAGCAACAGCAGTGATTAAACCCTCCTCAACGGTTACAGCTTTTTGATTGCTGCTGGACCACACTACGTCAGCACTATTACCCTCGGTATTACCTACTTTTGTTACCTTCAGGTAGTCCTTTAGATCAAGTGTTCCAGGCAAGTCCAGAACCACCGTCTTGTAAGTATTTCCTTCTTTTTGAAAAGCTACTTTCTGGATCTCTGCTTTTGCAATTACAGTTAACGTAAAATCATCCTTGACAGTACTGATCGGTTTCCCGTCATTTCCCAAAGCTGTAGCAGTGACAATATAAGTTCCCGCCTGAGTAGTGTTCTTCGTCCTTACAGTTCCGTTTGACACCGTAATACCATTTGCCTTTGCTGTATCATCTACCGACCAAGATACTTTTTTAGATGTTACATAAGCTGGTGTAACTGCTGCAGTCAACTTTAGACTTTTTCCAGCCGCAATGCGCTTAACATTGCCTGCTGATGTTAGCTTTACGCCTGCCGGAAGTGGAGTTAACGTGAAGGATTTGGAAGCCACTTTGCTCATCTTTCCTGTTATAGGATTGATTGCAACAGCCTTAATCGTTACTTTTTTTGCTCCACCAAGCGAAATCGCTGCACCAATCGTGTAAGGTTTTTCCTCTGCAACATTTGTAAGCTGTCCATTTTTATAGGTGGGGTTCTTCCCATCTGTAGAGTAATAAATCTCTACATCTACAGCAGTTTTCGTTGAAAGAGTTACATTCACAGACTCTGCTATATAATTGTTACCAGATTTCTGGTATTGGCTTTCATCAAATTCGATTACCGGTGCATCCGGTGCCGTCATGTCTGAAGCAATCTTAAGAACTCCCGGCAACCAAGTTGTTCCTGCTCCCATGCCGGAACTTGAGCACTTGGTTGTAGAGGATTTCATAGCGGAAAGAAGAGCATCCACTCTGGCTTTGCCTGTTTTCTTTCGGATGTTTTCGTTTGCGGAAAGAATCACTGCTGCAGTACCCGCTGCTGCAGGTGATGCTTGACTAGTGCCGCTCATGTAACCATAGTCACCATATGTACCCCCACTCCCTGCATCTGGATATCCCGACACAGTTGTGGAGTAGATCCCGACACCGGGAAAGGACAGCTTCACAGCGCTACCATAGTTAGAAAAAGAAGCCCTTGAACCATTCTGATCCACAGCGCCTACGGAAATAGCCCCGGGATAAGCCGCCGGAAAATTATTACCATCAGAATCATCATTGCCTGAAGAGGCAAAAACCGCTACTCCTGCATCATAAGCCTTCTTGACCTGTTTCGCAAACAGATCATTGTAGTACGGTCCGCCCAAGCTCATGTTGACTATATCATATTTATCTTCTATAGCTTTCTGAATAGCCGCCAAAATATCGCCTGTTAAAGCGCCAGATGTATCAGCTACGCAAAAGCCACTCACAGTGGCTTCCGGCGCGATACCAACAACGCCTTTATTATTATTCGCAGCGCCAATAATACCTGCTACATGGGTACCATGAGTTGCGTTATCCGAATTGTAAACTGGCGCACTGGAGCCTGAGAGATTAACAAAACTGTAACCATCGTTCACATTTGCCCCAAAATCTTCATGATCCTTTTTAAGGCCGGTATCAATTACGGCTACTCTTATTCCCTCACCTTTATAACCTGCTGCCCAAGCATAACGGGTACCAATATAGTCATGATGCCACTGCTTGTTAAAGTCGGGGTCTGTCGGCTCATAGACAGCATTCAGCTCGGGCATATCACTATCCAGATAATTATAATAATTGGGCCACACCGCAGGCAACTTAATCTCCGGATTCGCTGCGGCCGCCACCGCCATAGCTACGGTTGCATCCTCCGGAAGGCTGATTATCGCCACTTCATAAGCGTAACTATCCAGCGTACCTCCAAAAGCCGCGGCAATCCGCTCTGCTTCCGATTTATCGTCCGCCAAATATATTACTTCACCCAGCTCATAAATACCCTCTTTATCAACATAATCATCCGCAGTTCTGGCATTTGTCTTTACAACATCATCCATATGAAGAGCAAGTGTATTCTTGTCTGCCAACTGCTGTGAAGACATTATATAGTTATCTCCCAAACCGGGGAAAATATCAAAGATATCCTCTTTTTCCTCGGAAACTGTATTTTCGGAAACGGTGTTTTCTGAGACTGTGTTTTCAGATACACTGTCTTCTTGAATTGATTCCTCGGTAGTATCCTCGTCCGTGACATTTCCTTCTTCCTCGCCTGTCGTAGGAGCCCCAAGATTTTCTTCATCTTCAGAAGGCAGCTCGATCTCTTCGTTCCCAGCAGAAGACTGATCCGGGTTCTCTTCACCTTCAGAAGAATCATTCATATCTTCATCCCCTACGGAAGGTTGATCTAAATTCTCCTCGCCTTCGGCAGAATCATTCTTATCTCCTTGTTCCGCGGAAGAAGAATCCATATTCTCTTCATCTTTTGAAGAATCGTTTTCAGTAGATTCCTCAGGTTCACTCTCGTCTTTTGAAGAATCATTCTCGGTAGATTCCTCAGAATTGCTTTCGCCTGTTGACGAATCATTTTCGGTAGATTTCTCAGACTCGCTCTCGTCCTCTGAAGAGTTCTCTTGAGTCAGGGAATCTGAATTTCCACTACCAGATTCATCCAAGGCTCCCTCAGTTATAACTACCGGATTCTCTGTTTCAGTTGCAAGGGCGTCCATGCCCGCTGTCTGAAACACCAGAACCCCTGCCAAAAACAGTGACAATAGCTTTGCTTTTTTCATTTCAATTTCCTTCTCCTTTCTCACTTCTTTTCCAGACCCTATTCAGTCGACTGATCCGTATGCAATTCAAGTTTATTATTAGGTGCCAACGTTGGATATCCTTGTTCCATTCCCATATTAATGAGTTCCGAAATATCTTTATCGGTAAAATAAGATGCCACACCATAAGCATAACTATCCAGTTCGATTCCATACAAATCAGCTATTTCCTGTGCCTCCTCCAAACTGTCAGCAAGCGCTGTCAGCTGGGGAGATTCCTCAGACTCCATATCGCTGCTAATTGTGCCCACTGAATCTGCAACATCTGGCATCACATCTAATTTTAGTTCTGCACTCTCTGCTGTTTGATTAGTAAGTTTACGATTTATACCACATCCGCTGACTCCTGCCATAACAAACAGAACAACCCCCAAAGCAACTATCCCCTTTTTTCTATTCATCTTCTCACCTTCTTTCAATTTATTATTTGCAGGCTGTATGTTTCTCTAAGTCTTAATTTTTATTATACCACACCACACCCCCCTAAAAAACCCCGAAAACACACAACAGTAAAAATATTATATCTTACAACAAAATAAAAACGATTACAGGAATCGCTCCTGTAACCGTTTCTATTTATCAAAATCTAAAACTTAAACTTCTTCTTCCTCTTCCCACTCCCCCCTGTCGGCTCCTCAGGCGCGCCGGAGGTTATGTTCTTGGCCGCGTTCAGGCTGTCGCCCGTGCACTCGTCAAACTGCTTTAACAGATCTTTCGCCTCATGGGACAGCTTGTCGGGCACCTGCACCACCAGCGTCACGTAGTGGTCGCCGCGCACATCCTTATTTCGGAGGGAAGGCACGCCCTTGCCCTTTAAGCGGACTTTGGTGTCGGTCTGTGTTCCGGCCTTCACTTCATAAATGACTCTGCCGTCCACGGTGTCGATCACGATCTCGCCGCCCAGCGCCGCGATAGCGAAGGACATAGGCACAGTGGAATAGATATTTTCATCCTGCCTCTGGAAGATAGGATGCCTTCCCACCACCACCTCGACCAGCAAGTCGCCTCTTGGCCCGCCGTTTGAACCCGGTTCTCCCTTATCGCGGATGCGGACGCACTGCCCGTTGTCGATACCAGCGGGGATGGAAACCTGTATCTTCTTTTTATTCGCAATATAGCCCGTGCCGCGGCAGTCGGGACATTTATCCTTGATCACCTTACCCGTGCCATGACAGTCGGGACAGGTCTGCACATTGCGCACCGTACCGAAGAAAGACTGGGAAGTAAATACCACCTGTCCCTTACCGCCGCACTTGCTGCAGGTCTCGGGGCTGGTTCCCGGTTTCGCGCCCGTGCCGTGGCAGGAAGTACACTCGTCTTTCAGCGTCAGCTCAATCTCCCGCTCCACGCCAAAGACCGCCTCTTCAAAGGTGATGCGGACGCTTGTTCTGATATTCGCGCCTTTCATGGGGCCGTTTCCTCTTCCGCCGCCGCGTCTGCTGCCGCCGAAAAGATCCCCGAAAATATCGCCGAAGATATCCCCGAAATCCGCGCCGTTGAAATCGAAGCCGCCAAAGCCGCCTGCGCCGCCCGCACCGTCGAAGGCAGCATGACCGTACTGGTCATACTGTCTCCTCTTCTCGGGGTCGCTCAAAACAGCATATGCCTCCGAGGCTTCCTTAAACTTTTTCTCTGCCTCCGCATCCCCGGGATTCATGTCCGGGTGATATTTCTTAGCCAGAACTCTGTATGCTTTTTTTATGGCGGCGTCGTCAGCGCTTTTCTCTACGCCGAGCACCTCATAATAATCCCGTTTTTGTTCTGCCATGACTTACATCCTTCCCTTTATTTCACTCAGCTGCGCCCTCTCTGTTCGCAAAACGTGAGCTGGTTAAACCTCTCTATAGTCCCCGTCGACCACGTCGTCCGCTCCGCCGTTATCCTGCGGTGCCGCTTCCTGCGCGCCGCCCATATTGCTCATGTCAGGACCGCCCTGTGCCTGCTGCATGTTCTCATACATCTTCGTGAAGAGGGACTGTGCGGAGTTTGTCAGTTTTTCCTTCGCTGCTTTCAGCTCGTCAAGCTGGCTGTCTGTAAGCTCCTGATCCTTGGTCTTCTCCAGAATGTCCTTAACCGCCTGCAGATCGGCTTCCACGCCTGCCTTCTCGGAAGCGTCGATCTTGTCGCCCACTTCATTCAGCGCTTTCTCTGTCTGGAATACGAAGGAATCCGCATCGTTTCTCGTGTCAACTGCCTCTTTGCGCTTCTTATCCTGCGCCTCGAACTCTGCCGCCTCTTTTACTGCCTTTTCGATCTCGTCGTCCGACATGTTGGAGCCTGCGGTGATGGTGATGTGCTGCTCCTTGCCCGTGCCCAGATCCTTCGCGGACACGTTAACGATACCGTTGGCGTCGATATCGAAGGTCACCTCGATCTGCGGTACGCCACGCATTGCCGGAGGAATGCCGTCCAGACGGAACTGGCCGAGGGACTTGTTGTCCTTCGCAAACTGTCTTTCACCCTGCAATACGTTGATGTCCACCGCGGTCTGGTTGTCGGAGTAGGTGGAGAACACCTGGCTGTGCTTGGTGGGGATGGTTGTATTTCTCTCAATCAGTCTGGTCGCAACGCCGCCCGCTGTCTCGATGGAGAGTGAAAGCGGTGTCACATCCAGCAGAAGGATTTCGCCCGCGCCCGCGTCGCCCGCAAGTTTACCGCCCTGCACGGACGCGCCCAGAGCCACGCACTCGTCGGGATTTAAGGACTTGCTCGGCTCCTTGCCTGTGAGCTGTTTTACCTTTTCCTGAACTGCCGGCACACGGGTGGAACCGCCCACCAGAAGCACCTGACCGATATCCGCATTGGTCAGACCCGCATCCTTCATCGCGTTCTGTACCGGAATGGCGGTGCGCTCTACGAGGTCACTTGTCAGCTCGTCAAACTTCGCCCTTGTCAGGTTCATGTCAAAGTGCTTGGGGCCTTCCGCCGTCGCGGTGATGAAAGGAAGGTTGATATTCGTAGTGGTCGCGGAAGAAAGCTCCTTTTTCGCCTTCTCAGCCGCCTCTTTCAATCTCTGAAGCGCCATCTTGTCATTGGAAAGGTCTACGCCTTCCTGCGCTTTAAACTCGGCAAGCATCCAGTCGATAATCTTCTGGTCAAAGTCGTCGCCGCCCAGACGGGTATCACCGTTTGTGGAAAGCACTTCGATGACACCGTCGCCGATCTCGATGATGGACACATCGAACGTGCCGCCGCCCAGATCGTATACCATAATCTTCTGTTCTTTTTCGTTGTCAAGTCCGTAAGCCAGCGCCGCCGCCGTAGGCTCGTTGATGATACGCTTCACATCCAGACCCGCGATCTTGCCCGCGTCCTTGGTCGCCTGTCTCTGGGAATCGTTAAAGTATGCGGGAACCGTGATAACAGCCTCCGTCACCTTTTCACCCAGATAGTTCTCCGCGTCCGCTTTCAACTTCTGCAGAATCATTGCGGAAATCTGCTGCGGAGAATACTTTTTGTCCGCGATCGTGCGTCCTTTATCCGTACCCATATCTCTCTTGATGGAGGCGATGGTGTTATCCGCGTTGGTAACCGCCTGACGCTTCGCAGGTTCACCCACAAGCCTCTCGCCGTTCTTCGTGAAAGCCACAACGGACGGTGTGGTTCTGGCTCCTTCCGTATTCGCGATGACAGTGGGCTTGCCGCCCTCCATAACTGCCACGCAGCTGTTTGTAGTACCTAAGTCGATGCCGATAATTTTACTCATAATTTTTCTCCTTCCAATCTATACATGATTTTGAAACTATTTCCCTGCCATGCGTGAGACTTAGCGCTTCTTCTCGAAACAGCCCATGCTGTGAGCGATTAGAAGTTCTTCTCACATTGCTACTGGACAACCGCCACCATACTGTGTCTGACCACGCTGTCCCTGTAAGTATATCCTTTCTGCAGCTCCTGCGCGATTATGCCGGACGCAAACTCCTCGCTCTCCGTCTGCATCACCGCATTGTGGAATTCGGGGTTAAATTCCTCCCCGACTGCCGGGATCGGCTTCACATCCAGATTTTCCAGCTCTGTCATAAGCTGCTTATAGATCATCTGCATGCCCTGCGCAATGGCGCCGTCTTTCTCTTCCTCGGGTACGCTGGCAAGCCCTCTCTCAAAGTTATCCACCACCGGCAGAATCTTTTCGATCACGCTCTTTGCTCCGGTCTCAAACATCGCTGTCTTTTCCTTCTCGGTGCGTTTGCGGAAGTTATCAAACTCCGCCATCTGGCGCTTTACCCGGTCTTCCAGCTCTTCCACTTTCTCCTTTAGGGCGTCCTGCTTCTTGTCTTTTTTCTTCTTCTCTTTCTTATCACTCTTAGCAGACTTCCCCTCGTCCCCTGCCGAAGGCTCGCCGACTGACTCCGTCTGCGGTGTCTGAGCTTCCGCTTCCTGCTGCGCCATATCTTTTTCTTCCAGCTCTTTTTCCTGTTTATCCTTTTCTTCTGCTGCCACCGTACTCATCCCTTTCCTTTTTTGACTTTTTGGTCAATCATGTTACCCGTCTTTTACTTCTTATATAAATCATCCAATTGATGCTTTAACAGCCTGAGATTACTTACGACCTTCTCATAGTCCATTCTCTTGGGGCCGATGATGCCGATGGTTCCCTTCATGCCCGCATCCAGCTCATAAGTCGCCGTCACAATGCTGCAGTCCTTCATGCCCGCCACCGGCGTCTCGTCGCCGATATAAACCTGTATGCCCGTGTTGTTCTCTCCGGACAGGTTATCCTGCACCAGCTCGCTCAAAAGCTGTTTCTCCTCAAAAGTGGTAATCAGTTCACTGGCTCTCTCGTGATCCGCAAGTTCCGGATACTTGAAAAAGTTTTTCGTGCCGCTCGTATAAATCTCCAGATCTTCGTCCGCCTTAATCGCCTCCGCCACCGCGTCTATGACATTCGCCACAATTTCGCTGTGGATGCCCGCCTGCTGTTTCATGGCTGCAATCATGCCCAGATTGATCTCTTCCAGCGAGAGTCCGTTCAGGTGGGTGTTTAAAAGGATGTTCAGCTTCAAAAGCGTCTCGTCGCTGAGTTCCTCGGATACCGTAAGCATGGAGTTCTTAATCACATTTCCCTCCACCACGATCACCGCCAAAATCTGCCTTGCATCCACCCGGGAAAGCTGGATAAATTTCAGCTTATTGCGGTGGTACTGGGGCGCGGAAATCATCGCCGCGTACTCGGTATTATTGGCAAGCATTCTCGCGGCCTGCTTGAGAAGGTGATCCACCTTATCCTCCTTCTCCAGAAGCAGTTCCTTCATTTCCTCGACTTCCCGCTCCTTCTCCTCCATCATTTTATCCACGTAGAGGCGGTAGCCCTTGTCGGAAGGGATGCGTCCCGCGGAGGTGTGGGGCTGTAAAATATAACCCAGCTCTTCCAGATCCGCCATCTCGTTCCGAATGGTCGCGGAGCTTAAGTTTAAGTCGGTGTACTTGGAGATCGTGCGGCTGCCCACCGGCTCCCCTGTCTCCAGGTAGTTTCGGATGATGGCTTGCAATATGATATATTTTCTTTCGTCGAGCTGCATACCATTTCCTTCCGTAACTGTTCCGTACACGAATCGTTATTGCCTTCCTGCCGGTTGCATTGTTAGCACTCGACGTGTTAGAGTGCTAACACCTTCTGCTAGTAAGGTATCACTTCTTTTTTCCATTGTCAACATCTGATCGGAAAATATTTATAAAAAAAGTATGAAATTGCGGTCAGCGCACAAAAAAAACGGTCAATTTAGCATACCCTAAACCGACCGCCTGCATTCTTTCTGTCAGGAATGATTAAATATTGAACTGGCCTTTCTCCTCGCCGTTGATTACATAGTATACTACGCTCTCCTCGGGCTTCACATAAAGCTCTACTGACTTGAAATCGCCAACTTTCTTCTTCAGATCATACTTCCACACATCCTTGGCAATCTTTACAAGATCCTCTGTGGTGTAAGTCTTGCCGGAGAACTGTACATGTACGGTCTCCTTCACCGCCGTCTTTCTTGTCGTAGTGGTCTTGACCGCTGTCTCTTTCTTCGCCGCCGCGGGCTTTCTGCCGGGCTTCTTCGCACCGGGTTTTCTGCCGGGTTTCTTCTTCTCTGTCACAGACGCCTTCGCCTCTGTCTCTTTTACTTCTGTCTCCGCTGTCGCTGTATCTGCTGCTTTTCCAGCCGGCTTCTTTGTTTCTGCCATGAGTAATCTCCTTCCACACTCTCACTAAAACTACTTTTTCACAATTCCGATATGTTAGCTGTAACGCCATGCATCCTTGCAAAACCTGCCCGCCGCATGACTCTGATAGTTGTATCTTATCTCAATAAAACAGGGCTGTCAACCAACAATCTGTATCAAATAGTTAATTTTTGATATAAAATCTTATACGAATTGACCGAAGCAGCCCCCGAAATTGCCCTGTTTTACGCTGTTAAGCCACTGCAAAATACAAAAGCACCAGCGCGCCAAGCACAATTCTGTACCAACCAAAAACTTTAAAATCATGCTTTTTGATATACCCCATCAGGAAACGGATCACAGCCACCGACACGACAAAAGCTACCGCCATTCCGACCGCCAGAATGACAAGCTCATCCCCGGTGAAGGAAAATCCGAATTTTACAAGTTTTAACAGGCTCGCACCCAGCATGACGGGAATTGCCAAAAAGAACGTAAACTCCGCCGCCACGGTTCTCGACACGCCGATTAAAAGCGCGCCCACAATGGTTGCCCCGGAACGTGATGTCCCCGGGAACACCGCCGCCAAAAGTTGGAAAACACCGATCATCAAAGCCGTCTGATAGGTGATCTGTCCCAGTTCGGTAATCTTCGGCGTCATACCCTTATTCCTGTTTTCAATCAGAATAAAGGCGATGCCAAACACAATCAGCGCGATGGCCACACACCACGGATTGTAGAAGAGCGCGTCCAGCACATCGTCGAAAGCCAGCCCCACAATTGCCGCCGGAATACATGCCACGAGAATCTTAAACCACAGCACGAAAATGTCCTTCTGCACTACCGGCTTCTCTTGCAAGCGGAAGGGAAATATCTTATTCCAAAAAAGCAGAACCACCGCAAGAATCGCTCCGAGCTGGACCACCACCAGAAACATTTCCCAGAAATCCTCGCTCACATTCAGAGTCACAAACTCATTTAACAGAATCATGTGCCCGGTACTGCTGATGGGAAGCCATTCCGTGATGCCCTCCACGATACCGAAAAGCACCGCCTTTAAAATTTCTATTATATCCATACTTATATGTCTCCCTCCTGTTTCGCAGTGCCAAGCTCGAAAAGTCTGCGCACTGCTCATGCCTAACCCAAATACTCCAAAAGCTCTAAATAGCATTCCTGCGCGTCGCGGTAGCCTTCCTCGTAGAGGGCTTTCATTTTTTCCTTGTCCTTCTCAATCCTGCCGACTTCGCTTTTTCGCTTCGGGCGGATCACAAACACTTCACCCTCCCGTTTCTTTTCTTCCATATATTGTACAGTAGCGTTGTAGGAAAGATGCCTCTCGCGCATCAACTCGTACACTTTCGGGTAACGCAGATACCGCGCCTTCGCAAGCGCAAGCTCCGCCCCGGCCGGCTGTCTGACATAACCTTCTTCCTTGGTCATAATCACCACGTTTTTCCTGTTTCCGTCCTCTATGGATTTCCTGACCGGAATCGAATCGCTGATGCCGCCGTCCAGATAAAGCCTTTCGCCGATCTTTACATTCCGGGACACCAGCGGCAGAGAGCTGGAAGCCCTCACCGCAACGAGATCTTCCCGCAAGTCCTTAAGAGCAAAGTATGCGGGCTTTCCCGTTTCGATATCCGTAGCCACCGCAAAAGCCCTGCCCGCAAAGGCCGCCGCCGCGTCATAGTCAAACGGGTCAAGATAATTCGGAATCAGGCTGTAATTCATATCCACGCCGAAAAGGTTGCCCGTCGTAAGAAGGCTCCACTTCCCGCAATACTGTTTCATATCCAGATAGTTCACACTGATGCGGTACGACCGCCCTCTCTGCCCCGACATATAATTGCAAAGATGGCACGCGCCCGCCGACACCCCGTAATTATCCGAAAACGCAATTTCTTTGTCCATAAAATAGTCCAGAACACCGGCCGTATAAATGCCTTTCATACCGCCGCCCTCCAGAATCAGTCCTGCCTGATATATCATAGTAAAACTTCCTTTCTCCGGAATCTGGCACACTAGTAGTTTTCTTTCATAAGTCTTCTAAATACCTCCAGTGACCGCTCCACTTTTTCCGTATCGATACAGTAAGCAATCCTGAAATACCCGGCCACCCCGAAACTGTCACTCGGCACAAGAATCAGGTCGTACTTTTTCGCCTTCTCGGAAAAAGCCACCGCATCCGGTTCCGGAGATTTCGGGAACATGTAGAAAGTGCCGCCCGGGCGCTCACACACAAAGCCAAGGCTCGTAAGTTCCTTATATAATATGTTCATGTTCGTCTCATAGACCGAGAGATCCGAAGTCAGGTCAAGCACCTCGGCCACCGCAAGCTGAATGATGGAGGGCGGACAGTTGTGCCCCGTCCCTCTGGAAATCTGGCTGCACATCACACTGATGATATCCGCATCCGTACACTTCGGATTCACCGCCACATAGCCAATCCGCTCGCCCGGCAGGGAAAGGGATTTGGAAAAAGAGTAACAGGAAAGGGAATTGTCATAAAACGCGGAAGGATACGGCGCGTCCACACCCGCAAACACGATCTCCCGGTAAGGCTCGTCGGAGATCAGGAAAATATCGTGCCCGTACTGCTTCTGTTTCTCCTCCATGATCCGCGCAAGTTCTTTTATGGTCTCCGTGGAGTAAACCATTCCCGAAGGATTATTCGGCGTATTGATCAAAACCGCCATCACCTTCTCCGTCAGCATCTTTGCAAACGCCTCGAAGTTGATCTGAAAACTCCCGGTATCTGCAGGCACCACTTTGAGAGCCGCACCGGTCAGATTGATATAAGGCGCGTACTCCGGAAAATAGGGCGCGATGGTGAGCACCTCATCCCCCGGCTCCGTGACGCACCGCACCGCATGGGCAATCGCGCCCGCCGCGCCTGTGGTCATAAAAATATGGTTTCCTGTATAGTTCATCCCAAATCTTTTGTTGAGGGATGCCGCCACCTTGTCCCTTACGGACGCAATGCCCAGACTCTGGCTGTAGCCGTGCAGTTCCATGGGGCTTTTCTCCTGCAGCATCTTTATCATCACATCCGTAAATGCCTGCGGCACCGGCACAGAAGGATTCCCGAGGCTGAAATCAAACACGTTCTCATACCCGATCTCCCGGCCTCTTGCCGTCGCGAACTCCGAAAGCTGACGGATCACGGATTTTCCCTGCAGCATATCTTTATATTTTTGTACGATCATGTTATTTCTCCGTTTCTGTCTCTATTTCTAATGTGAAAGCGCGTCTGCGCTGCTTATGATATTCGCGCGGTCTTGGCCTTTATTCTGCCTTCAGATGCATAAGCCGCGCCTTGAAATCCCCACTCACAGAAGGCACATTGATCCCCGCATAGTGCAGCGTGTCGCCCCTGTACTGCGTCTGTCCGATCTCCGGCCAGTCCGCCGCGTTTTCGATCACATAAGTTTTCTCCGGATCAAGCCCAGGAATGCAGATTCTTCTGCTGTGGAAGTTGGGGCGGCCAAGCACCTGTACATAGGTGATAAGCGCTTCCCTCTTATCCTTCGCCACCACCGCGTAGCAGTCATAAAAATGATTCTCCGCGTAGCGCGCGATGCGGTAATAATCGCCCTGCCGCACCAGATCGTTATATTTATGGTACATCGCCACCTGATCCGGTATCATGTTCCGGTCCGCCTCGGGAATCTTCGTCACGTCCAGCTCATAGCCGAAGGTGCCCGCCAGCGCCACATATCCTCTCGTCTCAAAAGGCGTGGTCCTGCCTACCGTGTGGTTCGGGCAGTCGGACACATGCGCGCCCATTGTGGAAAGCGGATAAACGAGCGCCGTACCCGCCTGAATCGACAGCCGCTCAATGGCGTCTGCGTCGTCGGAACACCAAATCTGCGGGCTGTAATAGAGCATGCCCGGATCAAATCTGGCCCCGCCGCCGGAACAGTTCTCCAAAAGAAGGTTGGGGAAATCGGTAACCAGCCGCTCCTGCATCTCGTAGAGCGCAAGCGTCTGCCTGTGTACCAGCTCACCCTGTCTGTCCGCCGGAAGACCGAAACTGCCAAGATCAGAAAGCTGTCTGTTCATATCCCACTTCACATACTCGATATTCGCGCTTCGAAGCACCGCCGCTATCCTGTCGTAAATGCAGTCGCGCACTTCCTTTCTGGTCAGATCGAGCACATACTGGTTTCTGCAAAGGCTCCCCGCTCTGCCGGGAATCTGAATCGCCCAATCGGGATGCGCCCTGTACAGATCGGAATCAGGGGAAATCATTTCCGGCTCCACCCAGATACCGAACTTCATGCCCAGCTTATTGACCTCGTCCACCAGATATTTAAGCCCTCCCTTAAGTTTGGACTCATTCACAAACCAATCTCCCAGGCTGGAATTGTCGTCGTCTCTGTGTCCGAACCAGCCGTCGTCCATCACCAGCATCTCTATGCCAAGCGAGGACGCCTGCCTTGCGATGTCCAGAAGTTTGTCCGTGTCAAAATCAAAGTATGTGGCCTCCCAGTTGTTGATCAGGATTGGCCGTTTTTTATCCTTATAGACACCCCGGATCAAATGATTGCGGTACAACTCGTGGAAGTTTCTGGTCATACCGCCAAGTCCCTCAGCCGAGTACATACAGATCACTTCCGGCGCCTGAAAACTCTCACCCACTTCCAGCTTCCAGCAAAAATCCTCCGGGTGAATGCCCATCATAGCGCGGATGCTGCCAAACTGGCTCTCCTCGATCTGGGCGATAAAGTTGCCGGAATAGACAAAGTTCATGGCGTAAACGTCGCCCGTCTCCTCTGTGGCCGTCTTACTCTTCCACGCCATGAAAGGATGCTCCTGATGACTGGACTCCCCGCGCACCGAGCCGACGCTCTGTTTGCCCTTTCTGACCGGATAGGTCTGGATCGCGCGCTCCCTCGCCCAGGAGCCGTGCAGGGTCATCATTTCATAATCGTCGTTGTCCATGTCGATGCAGGCGGACAATACCTTTGTCAGATACACCGCCTCGCCGCCGTTGTTGACGATGCGCACGCTTCTGGCAATGGCGTCCGTGTCCGCAAAAATGCTGTAGGATAAAACTGCCTGCAATTTCAGCACCGGGTCTTCACATGTGATCTCCAGCGTCTTACACTCTTCTTTGCCGCCAAAGGTCGCCGGAAGGCCTTTAAGCGCTTCCTTGCCGTCATAAATGCGGTGCGACACATAGGAGAGTGAAACCCCCGTATGCCCTGACATCGTGCGCACCGAAAGCGTGCCTTCCCTGTAATCGCCCAGATTGTGGCCCGTATATTCCATGGGGAACGTATCTAAAAAAGCCGTTCTCTCCCTGTTGTTTTCCGAGGGTACAAAAGGCGCCTCCCCCGTGCGCATCAGATACGAAAGATCATCCGACCCGAGGCTCCTGCCATAATACACATGTCCCAGAAAATTCTCCTGATCCACCACACCGATGCAGTAGCTTGTGTGGGGGGTATCCAGCTTAAAGATTCTGTTCTTTTCATTGTAGGTAATATTCATTGTTTGATTTCCTTTCCGTTGTTTTCGCAGTGCAGCTCGAAAGCCTTCTGCTTCCTCGCTCGCGGGCAGTCGCCCTATGCATCCATCGGATCAAGCGCTTCGTCGAGCAAGCTCTCCGTCCCGCTTACCCCTCTGTCTGCGCACTGCTCATTGCTATCGCGCATCATCCGCCCACGCAAGCGCGCATCTGACGGCGCGTTTCCATCCTTTTACAAGCTGCTCCCTTGTCTTTTCCTCCATCGTCACGTCAAACCGTTTTCCAAGCTGCCAGTTCTCGCAAATCTCCCCTCTGTCTTTCCAGTAGCCCACCGAAAGGCCTGCCAGATACGCCGCACCCAGAGCCGTCGTCTCTATACAGCTCGGCCGGTGTACGGCCTGTCCCGTGATATCCGCCTGAAACTGCATCAGGAAATCGTTGGCGCTGGCGCCGCCGTCCACCTTCAGCTCGCTCAAAGGTATCCCGGCATCCGCCTCCATCGCTTTCAGCACATCCATGGACTGATAGGCGATGGATTCCAGCACGGCCCGCACAAAGTGCTCCTTCTGGCAGCCTCTCGTAATGCCAACTACCGTCCCCCGCGCATAGGGGTTCCAGTAAGGCGTTCCCATGCCGACAAAGGCGGGCACCACATAGACTCCGTTCGTATCCGGCACACGCATGGCATACTTCTCCGAATGTCTGGAAATCTTCATCATCCGCATTTCATCCCGCATCCACTGCACCGCAGCTCCCGCCACAAACACGCTGCCTTCCAGCGCATATTCCGGCCGGACGTCGTCCCCCGCCGCAATCGTGGTGAGAAGACCGCTCTCCGAAGCAATCGCCTCCTTGCCCGTGTTCATCAAAAGAAAACAGCCTGTCCCGTAGGTGTTTTTCACCTGTCCCGGCGCAAAACAGCACTGTCCGAAAAGCGCCGCCTGCTGGTCGCCCGCCGCTCCCGCAATGGGAACGGGCGCGCCAAAAATGCTCCTGTCGCTCTCGCCAAACACCGTCCCGGAAGGCTTCACCTCCGGCAGCATCTGTCTGGGAATCCGCAGCATGGAGAGAAGCTCCTCATCCCATTCCAAGGTATGGATATTGTAGAGCATCGTGCGGGATGCATTGGTGTAGTCGGTGGCGTGAACCGCTCCCTTCGTCAGTTTCCAGATCAGCCAGGAATCCACCGTGCCAAACAGCAGTTCTCCGCGCTGTGCCCGCTCCCGCGCGCCCTCCACATGATCCAAAATCCAAGCGATCTTACTCCCGGAGAAATAGGCGTCCGGCACAAGCCCCGTCTTCGCCCGTATCAATTCCGTATAGCCCTGCGCCTTCAATCCGTCGATAAATTCCGCCGTTCTCCGGCACTGCCACACGATTGCGTTGTACACCGGCTCACCGGTTTCCCGGTCCCACACGATCGTCGTCTCCCGCTGGTTCGTGATGCCGACACCGGCAAGCTGCGACGCATCCGCGCCGATATTCGCCATCGCCTCGATCGCCACCGCAAGCTGGGACGCCCATATCTCGCGGGGATTGTGTTCTACCCATCCTGCCTGCGGGTAAAACTGGGTAAACTCCTTCTGCGCCATGCTGCAGATATTACCACTTTTATTAAACAAAATACAGCGGGAGCTTGTCGTCCCCTGATCCAGAGCCATAATATACCGTTGCATCTTTACCTCCTGCAAAATAACTTTAATAAGTATATAATACCAGACGACGGTTCGTCTATAGCAATCTTCCCGCCGTCCGCCGTTTTTGTAACAGTTCAGCCTTCGGCTTCACTGTCACCCGTTTTTTCATTCCTTTTCTC